>NZ_CP165727.1:8030071-8373428 GCF_041200175.1 Streptomyces sp. R33
ATGGATCTGATCCGAACAGGGTCGGATCCCGAACGCCCTTGCGGCACAAACGCAAACGCCGAACGTGGATGTCCGCACGACGGCACTGAAACTGCAACGCATCGCACAAGGACGGCTCGAATGCCCAACTCCACTCATCCCGGCGGCGGGCGGCTGCCCCGTCAGGTGGCCGACACCCATGTCGAGGGCCTCGTCGAACTCGACCCGATAGCCGGAACCTTCCTCGGCGTCGCCGAGAGTTCCGGCCGGCTCCCCGACTTCTCGCCGGAGGGCCAGGACGCGGTGACCCAGCTGGCCCGTACGACCCTGCGCCAGCTCGCTGCCGCAGAGGCCCTTCCCGGTGCGGACGACCTCGCCGAGCGTCGCTGCGCCCGGCTGCTGCGTGAGCGGCTCACCGCCGAACTCGCCGTGCACGAGGCAGGCGAGGGCCTGCGTACGGTCAGCAACCTCGACTCACCACTGCACCAGGTCCGCGACGTCCTCACGCTCACGCCCACGGACACGGACGAGGACTGGGCGGCGATCGCGCGACGGCTGCGCGCCGTCCCGGACGCCCTGGCGGGCTACCGCGCCTCTCTGAACACCGGTCTCGCACGCGGGCTGCCCGCAGGGCCACGGCAGGTATCGGCCGTCATCGGCCAGTTGACCGAGTGGATCGGTACCGAACGGAGCTGGTTCGCGGAATTCACCGACCCCGGCCCCGAGCGGCTGCGCGACGAACTCACCACGGCCGCCACCGTCGCCACCGGCGGCCTGGCGGAACTGCGCGACTGGTTCCGTGACACCTACGCCCCGGCCGTCGAAGGCGCACCCGATGTCGTCGGCCGAGAGCGCTACGTCCGTCTCGCCCGTCACCACAACGGCGCCGATCTCGACCTGGACGAGGCCTACGCGTACGGCTGGAGCGAGTTCCACCGGCTGCTCTCCGAGATGCGCGCCGAGGCCGAAAGGGTCTTGCCGGGCGCCGGTACCCCCTGGGAGGCGCTGGCTTGGTGCGACCGGCACGGCGAGGCCGTCGAGGGGGTCGAGGAGACCCGGCAGTGGCTCCAGTCGCTGATGGACGAAACGATCGACACGCTGGACGGCACCCACTTCGAACTGGCCGCGCGGGTACGCCGGGTCGAGTCGCGCATAGCCCCGCGAGGCAGTGCCGCAGCCCCCTACTACACCGAGCCGTCGCTGGACTTCTCCCGGCCCGGACGCACCTGGCTGCCGACGATGGGGGAGACCCGCTTCCCGGTCTACGACCTCGTCACCACCTGGTACCACGAGGGCGTACCCGGTCATCATCTCCAGCTGGCCCAGTGGGCGCACGTCGCCGACGACCTCTCCCGTTACCAGACCACCGTGGGCCTGGTCAACGCGAACGCCGAGGGCTGGGCGCTGTACGCCGAGCGCCTGATGGACGAGCTCGGCTTCCTCTCCAACGCCGAGCGTCGGCTGGGCTATCTGGACGCCCAGATGATGCGGGCCATTCGTGTGATCGTCGACATCGGGATGCACCTGGAGCTGGAGATCCCGAAGGACTCCCCCTTCCACCCGTGCGAGCGCTGGACGCCGGGGCTGGCTCAGGAGTTCCTCGCCCGCCACACCAGCCGCCCGGCCGACTACGTCGAGAGCGAGGTCATCCGCTATCTGGGCATGGCGGGCCAGGCCATCGGCTACAAGCTCGGCGAGCGTGTCTGGCTCATGGGCCGCGAGGCGGCCCGAGTGCGACACGGAGCGGACTTCGACCTCAAGGCCTGGCACATGGCCGCGCTGTCGCAGGGCTCGCTGGGCTTGGACGACCTGCTGAGCGAGATTTCAGCGCTCTGAGGGCTGGGCGGTCACGTGCACCGGCCGCCGCTCAGAGCCGGACGATGACGAGGGCGGTGTCGTCGGTGGCGCCCATGGCGGGGAGCAGGTCGAGGAGAAGCGCGTCGGCGAGCGGCTCGGGGTCGGTCCCGCGGTGGTGGGTGAGGGCGTCGGCGAGGCGGGCGAGGCCGGTGTCGATGTCCTCGCGGCGGCGTTCGATCAGGCCGTCGGTGTAGAGGACGAGGGTGTCGCCTTCGGCGAAGGCTGTGGTGGCCTGCGGACGGGCGACGTGGTCGGGGCGGGCACCGAGCGGGGGATCGGTGGCCTGGTCGAGGAATTCGACGGTGCCGTCGCTGCGGAGCAGGGCGGGCGGGGGATGGCCGGCGCTGCTGTACGTGATGGTGTGGGTGTCCCAGTCGATGCAGGTCTCGACGGCGGTGGTGTTCTCGGCGCCTTCGACGGAGCGCGCGTAGAGACCGAGGACTTCCAGGGCTTGGGCGGGACCGTCGGCGACACGGGAAGCGGCGCTGAGGGCGCTGCGGAGCAGGCCCATGACGCAGGCGGCGTGGAGGCCGTGGCCCACGACATCGCCGACGGCGACCCCGATGCGGTCACCGGGCAGGTCGACGAGGTCGTACCAGTCGCCGCAGACGTTGAGCGTTCCCGTGGCGGGCTGGTAGCGCACGGCGGCTCGGTGGTGGCCGACGGGGCCGGGGGCGGGCAGCATCGCGTCCTGCAGGGCGAGGGCGACCTCACGCTCGCGGGCGTGGGCCTCGCGGAGCCGTTCGTTGAGCTCCTGCAGCTCCCGGGCCCGGGTGTACAGCTCGGCCTCCAGCACCCCGGTGCGGCTGCCTCGCCCGCCGCGGGCCTTGATGAGCTCGGTGACCTCCTCGACGCGGTGAACCAGCACCACGACCCGGCCGTCCGGTCCGAGCACCGGCACGTTGACCGGGCTCCAGTACCGTTCCTCCCACTCACCCGGCCGTTCCACGGACTCCACGTCGTAGCGCTGCAGGGCCATCGTGTCCCGCTCGCCGGTGGTGAGCACCCGCTGGAGTGAGGCGCGCAGGTTCCGCGCGCCGTTGGCGGAGGGGTCGCCGGGATTGTCGGGGAAGACGTCGAACAGGTACCGGCCCACCAGCTGCTCGCGCGTCCGGCCCGACATCCGCAGGAACTCCTCGTTCACGTCCGCGTACACCAGTTCGGGAGTCAGCAGCGCGACCATGCCGGGCAGTGCCTGGAACACCGCCGCGTAGTCGATTCCCGCCTCCGCCATGGTCGGCCCGCCTCAGCGCTCGATGCCGTCTGTGATTCCCACGATAGAAGCCGGGTGATGAGAGTGGGGCAATCCGTTGGGCAGGACGTGGGCGGGCCGCCTGAGCGCCGGGCTCGCCCCTCGCTCGTGGTGCCGGTTGCAGTGGCGGCCCTTCAGGTGCGCCCCGGTGCCGGCACCGGGCCGGACGGAACCGCTGCCGCGCGGCGGGGGAGCAGCAGCGGGGTCGCCAGGAGGAGTACGCCGGCCAGGCCGATGGCCGTACGCGGGCCGAGCAGGGCACCCAGCACGCCCCACACGGCCGTCAGGAGCGCGGTCGTGGCCTTGGTCGTCACCGCCCAGGCGGCCAGCGTGCGGGTGACCCGGTCGGGCGCGGTGCGCTCGAGGCGGCAGGTGGCGTGGACGGGGTTGAAGACCCCGCAGCAGAAGATGAGCCCGAGTTCGACACCCATCACCAGCAGCAGCCCGCCCGTGCCCGGCCCCAGGAAGGCCAGGCCGATGGGCCAGAGCGCGCGCAGGGTCCCGGCCACGGCCAGGACCTGGTGCTGTCCGAACCGGGTGACGAGTGGTCGGGCCAGCCGTGAACCGAGCAGCCCGCCGATCGAGGGCGCGGCGAAGGCGAGGCCGTACTGCCACGGGGCGAACCCGAGCCGCCCGAGCATCAGGACGGCCAGCAGCGGCTGGGCGGCCATGACCAGGCCGTTGAACAAGACGGTGTTGAAGAACAACGGGCGCAGCGTCGCGTCGGCGAGGACGTACCGCCAGCCGTCGAGCAGGTCCCGGGCCCGGATGCGCGCGCCCGCCGCGCGCTCGGGATGCGGCTCGTGCCCGCCCGTCGCACGGATGCCCAGGGCCGAGAGCAGGTAGCTGACCGCGTCTGCCACCACGGTCGCCATCGGGCCGAGCAGTCCGATCGCCGCGCCGCCCAGCGGCGGTCCGATGATCGTGGTCGTCCAGGCCGTCGACTCGAACCGGGCGTTGGCGACGAGCAGGTCCTCGGCTGGCAGCAGCGATTTCAGGTACGCGCCGGAGGCGGCGCGGAAGGTGATGTCGGCCGCCGCGACGACGACCGACACCAGTAGAAGCTGGACGAAGGTGAGCACGCCGAGCGCGAACGCGAGGGGAAGCGTCAGCAGTGCCGCGCACCGCACCAGGTCCGTCGCGATCAGCACCGGCCGCTTGCGGCGGAACTCCACCCAAGGACCGAGCGGCACCGCCACGGCCGCGCCCACCGCAGCTCCCGCGGAGGAGAGCGCTGCGACCTCGGCCGGTCCGGCGTGCAGCACCTGGACGGCGATCAGTGGGAACGCGCCGAAGGCGAGCCACGTACCGAGCGCGCTGGTCCCGTACGCCCCCCAAAGCCACCCGAACGACCGTCCCGGCCGCTGTCCGCTCCTCATGTCCGATGCCCCTCGCCCGCACAACCAATACGCGACCGGAAGCATCGAAGCGCGAAACATCCCCGGGGATCAAACAACCACAGAGGCCATCAGCCACAACCGGTGGTTGTGCTCATAGGCTACGGGCATGGACCTCGACACCATCCGGACCTTCGTCGCCGCCGCCGATGCGGGGCAGTTCCGGGAGGCAGCCGCCGAGCTGGCGATCACCCAGCAGGCCGTCTCCAAACGCATCGCCACGCTGGAGCGCAACCTCGGCGTGCGCCTGTTCACCCGCACCCCGCGCGGCGCCGAGCTCACCATCGACGGGCAGGCGTTCCTGCCCCACGCCCGCGAACTGCTTCGTGTCGCCGAGCGCGCCGCCGCGTCCGTACGGACCGGCCACCGTCCACTGCGCGTCGACGTGATCGCCTCGCGCGTCGCACCGTCGGGCCTGATGCGCGGCTTCCACCGAGCGCACCCCGAGATCGACCTCGACGTGCTCATGCTGTTCGACATCCAGTCGGCCGTCGCCGCCATCCGGTCCGGTGAGATCGACGCCTCCTTCCGCGCCGTCGCCGCGCCCGGCCGGCCCCTTCCCGAGGACATCGAGTCCGTCCGGGTCCTCGACGAGCCGCTCCAGCTCCTCACCGGCCCCTCCCACGCGCTGGCGGGTGCCCGGTCGGTGCCCCTCGCTCGGCTCGCCGGGCACCGGATCTGGATGCCCGGCATCGTCCCCGGTACCGAGTGGGCCGCCTACTACGACGACCTCGTCGCCGAGTTCGGTCTCACCATCGAGGCGACCGGCCCCAACTTCGGCTCCGACGCGCTCCTCGACACCGTCGCCGACACGCCGGCCCTGGCCACGTTCATGGGCGAACACACCCGCCTCGTCTGGCCCGCCGACCACGGCCTGCGCCGCATTCCGGTGACCGATCCGACACCGGTCTACCCGCACTCGCTGCTGTGGCACCGAGACAACCCCCACCCGGCGCTGGCCACCCTCCGCGCCCACCTCGCCACCACGCCAACCGGCCACCACGCCGCGGCCGGCACCTGGGTCCCGAGCTGGGTGATGCCGCGCTGAACGTCCCGGGTCACCGCGACTCAGTCGCAGGCTGGTGAACGCGGCGAAGTGCCTCGCGGGGCCCTCGAAGGCCTGGCCGCCGCCGCCCTGCGGTAGAGCCCGGCGTCCGGGATTCCGGCAGATCCCAGCGCCACCGGCTGTACTGCCGGAACCGAGATCGCCCTCGTATCGTTGGCTGATGAGCGCACACGGTATTGACCGTCCAGCCGATCTCGACGTGGTCCGGGAGTCCTATGACCGGGTCGCCGACAACTACGCCGACATGGTCTTGACGACTGGAATCGGCGACATCCGTCGCCATCCATGGCTCAAGGCCTCGATCGACGCCTTCGCCGACACCGTGAGCGCGCTCGGGCCTGTCCTCGATGTCGGCTGTGGACCCGGAACGGTGACCGCCTACCTCGCCGAACGCGGACTCGACGTGTCCGGAGTCGATCTCTCACCCCGCATGATCGAGAACGCCCGCCGTCTGCATCCGCAATGCAGCTTCAGCGTGGCCTCCGCCACCGACCTCGACCTTGGAGAAGCCTCCCTCGGCGGCGTACTCGGGTGGTGGTCACTGTTCAACCTCCCGCGCGAGGTACTTCCTCAGGTCCTCGCCATGTTCGCGCGCGCCCTCAAGCCGGGCGGCCACTTCATCACCGCGACACACGTCGGCGACGAAGACCTGATGCGCACCGAGGCGTACGGAGGCGTGTCCGTTCGTTGGACGACGCACAAGTGGCGGCCGGAACAGCTCGTGGAACTGATAGAGCAGGCGGGATTGCTCCCGGTCGCCGAACTCCGGCTCCCTGCAGACGAGCACACCGGGCCGGGTGTGGTCGTGATGGCCAAGCGGCCCGTCTGAGGAGTGGGTTCCGGAACCGAGGACTTCGGCCAGGGGTGATCCGGCGGCGGCGCACCGTGCTGTCGGTGGCATGTCGGTGGCATGTCTGGCTGTCGGGCCGGTGTCGGCGGCGTGTCGGGCCGGTGTCGGTGGGGCCCGGCACATTTCCAGAGGTACGGCCGGGTGTCCATCCGGCCGTAGGTCTGGGAGGGGATTTCTCGTGCATGACGTAGTGATCGTGGGCGCCGGCCCGGTCGGTTTGTTCCTCGCCTGCGAGCTTGGCCTCGCGGGCTGCTCGGTCCTGGTGCTCGAGCGGGAGCCGGAGCCCGGCTCCCCGTTGAAGGCGGAACCGCTCGGGATGCGCGGCCTGTCCGCCGCTTCGATCGAGGCGTTCTACCGCCGCGGGATGCTGCACCCGCTGCTGACGGCGTCGGGCGTCTCCGTGAACCCCGACGCGGACGAGGCGTCGCCCCCTCGATTCGTCGGCCACTTCGCCGGCATGATGCTCGATCCGGCCAAAGTCGACGTCGCTGCCCTGCCGTTCCGACTTCCCAGCCCGGCACCGGACGTCCTGATGACGTACCTCGAAGCGGTCGAGGCGGTACTGGCCGAGCAGGCTGCCAAGCTGGGCGTGGACGTCCTGCGCGGCGTCACGGTATCGGCCATCGCCCAGAACGACGAGGGGGTGGTCGCGCAAGCCGGGGCGGACTCGTACGCGGCGCGCTGGCTCGTCGGCTGCGACGGCGGACGCAGTACGGTGCGCAGGCTCGCGGGCTTCGACTTCGTCGGCACCGAGCCGCAGTTCACCGGCTACACCATGCAGGCGACCATCGCCGAGCCCGAGCAGCTGCGGCCCGGGTTCAACCTGACGCCGACGGGCATGTACATCCGAATGCCCTCGGAAGGGCACATCGGCATGATGGACTTCGACGGCGGCGCGTTCGATCGCTCGCAGCAGCCGACTCGCGACCATCTCCAGGCGGTTCTGCGCCGGGTGTCCGGCACCGACGTGACGGTGAGCGACGTCCGTCTCGCCTCGAGCTTCACCGACCGGGCGATGCAGACGACGACGTACCGGCAGGGACGCGTCCTGCTCGCCGGCGACGCCGCCCACATCCACTCGCCCCTGGGCGGGCAGGGACTCAACACCGGCATCGGCGACGCCGTGAACCTGGGCTGGAAGCTCGCGGCGACCGTGCACGGGCACGCGCCGGAGGGGCTCCTCGACACGTACACCGGCGAGCGCCATCCGATCGGTGCAGCGGTGCTCGACTGGTCGCGCGCCCAGGTGGCGGCCATGCGGCCGGGCCCGCACGGCCAGGCGATCCAAGGAGTGGTTCGCCACCTGATCGGGACCCGTGATGGAACGACCTACGTGTTCGAGAGGCTGTCGGGATCGTGGGTCCGCTACGACCTCGGCAGCGAGCACCCGCTGGTCGGCCGCAGCGCCCCGGACCTCCGTCTCGAGGACGGTACGCGTCTCGGGGACCTGATGCAGGACGGACGGGGCGTCGCGCTCGATCTCACCGTCGACGGACGCCTGCGCGGTTCAGCGATGCGCTGGGAGAGCCGCATACGGTACGCGGCCGGTCCGGCGCGGAACGACCTCGGACTGGGTGCCGTGCTCGTACGGCCTGACGGCACGGTCGCCTGGGCAGGGGATCGCACCCCGGACCGTGAAGCGTTCGAACGGGCCGCCGGCCGTTGGTTCGGTGGTCCGGAAATCTCCTGAGCACCGGAACACCGACGGTCTCGGCTGGAGAGCCCCCGGACGCCCCGGGCGTGCTCCGTCGGGGTGGTGTGCCCACGGCAATACGCCGCTCTCAGTGCCCCTCCGCCGACTCGGCGATGCGCTTGATGTGCGCGAGGCGCCTGTCCCAGTCGGCGGCGAGCGCGGCCATCCACCGGGCCGTCGCGTCCAGTGCCGCGGGCCGTACTGCGTACCGCACTTCGCGTCCGACCCGGCTGCCCGCAACCAGACCGGCGGCGTCGAGCACGGCGAGGTGCTTGACCACGGCTTGGCGCGAGACGGGGAGCCGGTCCGCGAGTGCCGTCGCGGAGGCCTCGCCCTGCGCCGCGAGCAGGTCGAGCAGCCGCCGTCGCGTGGGGTCGGCCAGGGCGGCGAGGACATCGTCGACGGCTCCCGCCCCGGCGCGGTCTTCGTCGGTCACGCGGAGGACTGCTCGGTGCGCTTCTTGAGGGCGTCGAGCACCTGGGGCCAGCCTCCCGTGTTGTCCTTCACGGCCTTGGCGCGCAGGTCCTCGGGCCCGGACAGGGTCGCGAATCCGCTCTCGACGACGCGGAGCCTCGTCTTGTCGCCTTCCGCGGTCAGGGTGAACTCCACGAGGGTGCTGTTGTCCTCGCGCAGTTCCTCTCCCGGGAACGCGCTGGCCCAGCGGTACGCCAGGTAGGTCTGGGGCTCGACCTTCTCCACGCGCACCGGGAAATCGCCGTACTCGGCGTTCCGCGCCACGAGGGACTCTCCCTCCCGGGCCACGGCGCCGGACAGGCCCGCGGGGTCGGCGACCCAGAAGCCGGGCTCTGCCACCAGCGGCCAGACCCGGTCCAGGGGTGCGTCGATCAGGGTCTCGCGTTCGATCCGGTCTTCGCTCATGACGGAACTCCTTCATCCGCGATCCAATGATGCAACTCCAGGGTTGCACGTCGGCGACCCCACGTGCAACCCGGAGGTTGCGTCTGAGGTCCTCGCGCCGGTTGGCGGGGAGTCGGGCACCGGAACCTGGCGGGAGCGATCGATCAATGACTGCGGATGACGGCGAGAAGTCCACCGTCGTATGCGTAGCGCCCACCAGCACGCTGCAGCAGAGCCTCGTGCAGCCTTCGGATCTCCGCCCGCGCCAACGTCGTGTTGCGGAAGCGGATGGTGGTGACCGCCGCCCGGGGGCCGGGACCGACGGGCTGGAAACGTTCCCACACGACGTTCTTCGTCGCCCGGGGCGCCAGTTCGCCCACCACGACGAACTCCTGCAGCACACCCCAGCGCGTCGATCGCAGCGTGACCCGTCCCAGCTCTTCCCAGGTCGCGCTCCATTCATGACCTTCACGCAAGAAGTAGAGCCCGTCACCCGCCACGCGCACGCACGCCGCGTCCCCGCGCGCCATGGCCAGTCCTCCCAGGCTCAGCAGGGCAACCGCGACGATGCCCGCCAATGCGGCGGAGAGGGGATGGTCCGCGAAGGAGAACGCGGCCACGCCGAGCGGAACGGTCCCTGCGAGCGTGGCCGCGACAGCGACGCGCATGTGCCCCATCGAGTACCGCACCTCGACGGGTGGCCGTGATCCCCGCTCAACGGCTGCCGCGGCCGGAACCGCATCCACCACCGTTTCGCCGGCCGGCAAGGCCGGCGGCCCGGACCCTCCGGGCGGAGGCGGCGGAGGCGGAGACGTGGACGGCAGGCCTGGCAGAGCCGCAGGCGCGCGCCCACCCATGTCCGCAGCGGCCACCGGACGCGTCACGGTCTCCGCACCGCCCCCGCTCAGCGCGGACAGCACCTCCTCCGCAGACGGCCGCCTCTCGGGTCGCTTTTCCAGGCACTCGCCCACCACCGTCCCGAGCCCCTGCGGCAGGTGTTCCAGGTTCGGCATCTCGTGCACGACCCGGTAGAGCAACCCGGCCGCACTGCCCTCCCCGAACGGCATCCGCCCAGTGGCCGCGAAGCACAGAACCGTCCCGAGCGAGAAGATGTCGCTGGCCGTGCCGACACTGCCGCCCCGGGCCTGCTCGGGCGACATGAATCCGACGGTGCCGATCGCCACGCCCGTCCGGGTGAGCACGGTCGCACCGTTCAGCGCCTTGGCGATCCCGAAGTCGATGAGCCGCGGCCCGTTCTCCGTGAGCAGCACGTTCGCGGGCTTGAGGTCCCGGTGGACGAGCCCCGCCCGGTGTACGGAGTGCAGCGCTTCTGCCAGGCCCGCGCCGAGCCGCCACACCTCGTCCTCCGTCAACGGCCCGTTCTCCCGGACCCGTTCGGCAAGGTTGGGTGCCGGAATGTAGTCGCTGGCCACCCAGGGTGTCTCCGCCTCCGGATCCGCGTCGACCACGGTCGCCGTCCAGAACCCTCCGACCGCCTTGGCCGCCTCCACCTCGCGCCGAAACCGCGTCCGGAAGCCGGGGTCCGAGGCGATCTCCGGCCGGACGACCTTCACCGCCACCCGCCGACCGCTGCGCGACTCGCCGAGGTAGACCTGCCCCATGCCGCCTGCGCCGAGCCGCGCCGTAATCCGGTACGGGCCGACGGCCGCCGGGTCACCGGCCTTCAGCTGCTCCACATTTCCCCCGAGTGCAATCGCCTACGAGAGAACTTAGGGCCGGCCCGCACCCGGTGTCAGCCCGACATCGGTAGACAGGAGCCATCCCTGCAGGCCGCCTTTCTCCGGGCGAGCGGCGGGCCAGCGACACCCCGTTGCGCTCCGAGCTCACCGGGGCTCGAGCGCCGTCCGGCGGGCCGGGTGCCCGCGGCGGATCCATACTGGGGAACGTGAGGCGTTCTCGGACGGCGTGCGTCTGCGCTGCCGCTTTGGTCGCCGCGGTCCTGCCGCTCGGCGTGGGGACCGCTCCGGCCGCGGCCGGCGCCGAACCCGCGCGGAAGTGTGTGAGCTCCCCGGACCCCCGAGCGGCCTCGGGCCAGGCGGCCCGCGTCCTCGACATCGCCCGCGCGTCGCAACGGGAGTTCGGGCTCAACTCGGTCGTCTTCCGCGTCACCACCGGGCAGCGGAACATCGTCACCGGAGCGCTCGGCACATCGATGACCGGAGTCCCCGCCGACCCCGCCATGCACTTCCGTACCGGCTCGGTCGGCATCGTCTACATGGCCACCGCACTGCTCGCCCTCGTCGACGAGGGCCAGGTCGGCCTCGACGACCCCCTCTCGAAGTGGCTGCCCGACGTCCCCCACGCCGACGAGATCACCCTGCGCATGCTGGGCAGTTCCACCTCCGGCATCCACGACTACGTCACCGACCCGGTGTTCCTCAAGGAGCTCGAGGCCAAGCCCTTCCGCCAGTGGACCCCGGCGGACACCCTGGCCATCACCAGCAAGCACCCGCTCTGGTACAAGCCGGGCACGAGCTTCAGCTACTCCCACGAGAACTTCCAGCTGCTCGGCGCCGCCCTCGAGAAGATCACCGGCCAGCCCCTCGACCAGGTGCTCCAGGAACTCGTACTGGACCCGCTCGGCCTGCACGAGACGAGGAACTCCGCGACCCCCGAGATCCCGGTCCCGGCCCTGCACGCCTTCACCTCGGAACGCGGTACGTACGAGGAGTCGAGCTACTGGAACCCCTCGTGGACCACCGCCCCGGGCGCGGTCCTCACCGGGGACATCTGCGATCTGGCCACCTCCGCCCGCGGTATCGGCACCGGAGCCCTGCTGTCGAAGGAGGCCTTCCGGACCCAGATGAACCCCGGCACGGTCGGCCTGGGCACCCCGACCAAGGAGTGCCCGGCCCCGTACTGCCGGAAGAACACCGAGGCCCTCCACTTCGGGTTCGGCGTCCTGGTCCTGCGCGATTGGATCGCGACGAATCCGTCCTTCTCCGGATACGCGGCCGTCTCGGCCTACCTTCCGGCGCAGGAGCTGTCCATCGCGGTCTCCGTGACCAAGGGCCCCTCGTCCCCCGAGGACAACTCCGCCTCCACGGTGGCCGAACGGATCGCCGAGGCCCTCGCTCCCGACCACCCGCTCACCTTCGGCTGAGGCCGCGGGCGGCTCCGCGAGCGGGTCCCGTACGGGCCCCCCGGGGCGGTGTGTCAGGTGGTGACGCCGCTGGGGTCTTCACGCGGGCCCCGGGGATGAAGCGCTGGCGCTCAAGACGCGCCACCCGGATTGGGTGGCGCTCAAGGACGGTCCGCCCGCGCCCGGGTTCGACGCCGTCAACTCACCCGGCCTGCTGCGGTCCATCGACCTCGGCGGACGGACCGTCGTGCAGAAGACCACGGCAGGGACGGTCGGCGCCCTTGCGGTCAAGGAGGCGTCGCTGGTGCTGTGCGCCGGCTTCGTGGTGGCGGAGGCAACGGCTCGGCTCCTGCGGACACGCGGCTGCGACAGCGTCACGTTCGTCGTCACCGGCGAAGACGGGCACGCCGACGAAGATCTGGCGTGCGCTCAGTACATCGCCCGGAGGGCCGCTGACGCCGGAACGGATGCAGCTGAGTTCCTCCGCCGCGCCGGCGCGTCGCGCGCCGCCGCCGAGCTGACGGAGGGTGTGCGTCAAGGAGCCCATCCTGACGACGTCGCACTCTGTCTTGAGCTCGACCGGTTCCCCTTTGCCGTGGTGGCGACCTTGGAGAACTCGCTCATGGTCCTCCGTCCCTGCGCCGTGCCTTCACTGACCGGCGAGGCTTCGATCTGACGACCGGCGGGCCCGCGCACACACCTGGCCGTACAGGGCAGTTGGCGGCCCGCGTTTCCCGCTTGTGATCAGTATGTCGTGATCGTGTCACGATCAGGTGGGCCCCTCCGGATGGGTGCGACCCGGGCGACATAAAGACGGTATTAAGGTGGCGTGCGCCTGCCAAGGTGCCCTACTTGCTCATCACTCATTGCAAAACGGGATTGAATGTGAAGCTTCGTCATGTCCGAGCAATAGCCGTCTTCGGTATCGCCGTCGTCGCGCTCACGGGAGCCCGCGGTTCCCACGGCGCCAGCTGCGGTGGCGGCCACGGCTCCAGCTCCTCGCACTCCAGCAGCTCGGGCGGCTCCAGCAGCGGTACCACCGGCGGCACCACCGGCACCACCACCACCAGCGGTGGCGGCAGCGACAGCAGCAGCGGCACCTCGTCCGGCACCCCCTCCGTCACGGGCGGTTCGAGCAGCGCCAACAAGGCCGAGCGGGACATCAAGATCGACAAGTGCCGCCTGGACGACTCGGGCAAGAACCTCGTCGCCCGGCTCACCGTCACCAACAGCGGCTCGCTGAGCTACACCTACAACATCACCATGAAGTTCGAAGGCGCGCCCGGGTCGAACGCCGTCGCCGCCACGGCCAGGGTCACCAACCTGACGGTCAAGGCCGGCGGAACCCAGCAGGCCGAGGCCACGACGCCGTACACCGGCAAGGGCAACGGAAGCGAATACAAGGAGTGCGTCGTCTCCAGCGCGACCAAGACCGCCTCCTGACACACCGTTTCCTCCGGCCGGGCAGGTCCCCGTCCCGGCGCGTTCCTCTGCGGGGGTTCCGACGGCAGATCTCGTGGCTACTCAAGCACGGATGAGTAGCTGCGCTCTGCCCGTCTCCGGAGCCGGCCGGGACGATGGGGTCATGCATCGAAGGCCACTGAATCCCGCCCCCGTTCTGCTCCTTTTCCTCGCCTCGGTCGCCGCATGGGCCGCCTGGCTGGGCTGGGACCAGCACCGCGACGTGCACCCCGACGGTTCGGTGACGGGCCCGTACGAGGCATGGCAGGTGATCGGGCTGGTGCTGAGCCTGGCGGCCCCGGTGGCGTGGGCGGCCGTCCGGGGCCACGCGGCGAGCGCCGTCTTCGGCACCACAGCCGGTCTGACCGTCGCCTCGTACTACGACTGGTCGGACGACTCCAGCGGCCTCTTCGCCGTCGGCGTGGTCCTGGTCATGGCGGGCACCCTCGCGGCGACCTCTGCCCTCTCCGTCCTGGTCACCCGTATGACGCGCGACGGCCGCGGCAGAGGGGAATGACGGCGGACCGGCCGGCAGCCGCGGGCGCGGTGGCCCGCTGCGGCGGCACTACTCCCGCACCAAGCTGAAGAGGATCTTCCTCTCCCTGTCAGGGAATGCGCGGTCGGCCCGCTCGAGTGCATCGGGCGGCGTGGCATGCCCCGAGACTAGGGCGCCGGTCGCGTACCGGCACGGCGGGGCGATCCGTCCGGAGGCATCCCCGGCGTTGAGCAGAGCACCCGACTCCCCTCCCGGGCCGGCTCTGCTGACGCAGGTCCGGCGGCGCTTCTATGTGTCACGGCGTTACCTCCAGTAAGTTACCGCCAGGTAACGCCACTGCTGGCCCGACGTACGGGGGAGTAATGAACCGGGGAACCTCTGCTCTGCTGTCCACCGCCATCGTGACGGGCATCGTCGTCGGTACGGCGCCGACGGCGACGGCCGCACCCGGTGCGGTTACCCAGCGGGCGACCGCGGCGCCCGACGCGTTCTACCGTCACGACGGCACCAAACCGCTGTCCGCGTACCAGCCGGGCGACGTCCTGAAGAAGCGCACCCTGAACTACCACGTCTTCGGCATCCCGACGCCGTTGAAGGCGATCCAGCTGCTCTACCGCACGACCGACGCCCAGGGCAGGCCCTCGGCCAACGTGACCACCGTGGTCCGCAGCCAGTACGGTGACGGCAGCAAGGCGGTGTCCTACCAGTCGTTCTACGACTCCCTCAGCCCGGAGGACGGCCCCTCCCGGGCCATCGCCGGGAACGTCTCCCTCGGCGGCGCCATCGCCAACGCCGAACCCCTCATCCTGGCACCGCTGTTGCTCAAGGGCTATGACGTGGTCATCCCGGACACCGAGGGCCAGAACGCCGACTTCGCGGCCGGCCCGGAGTACGGAACGAACACCCTGGACTCGATCCGCGCCGCCGTCCGCACCGAGGAGACGGGTCTGCACGCCGGTACGAAGTTCGGCTTGTTCGGCTACTCCGGCGGGGCCGTCGCCACCAACTGGACGTCGGTCCTGGCCCCCGCGTACGCGCCCGAGGTGAACGAGCAGCTGGTCGGCTTCGCCGAGGGAGGGCTGCTCGTCGCCCCTGCGCACAACCTCAGGTACGTCGACGGCGCACTGGCCTGGAACGGGGTGATCCCGGTGGCCCTCATGGGAGTCTCACGCTCGTACGGCATCGACCTCACCCCCTACCTGAGTGCGAAGGGCCTCGCGGTCGTCAAGGAGCTCGAACACGGCTCGATCCTCGATGCGCTGGGCCACCACCCGGGGATGACGTGGAAGGACATGGTGAAACCGGAGTACAAGGACCCGAGCTCCATTCCGGCCTTCGTCGCAGCGGTCAACAAGATCAATCTGGGTCAGGCCGCCACCCCGACCGTCCCGGGGTTCATCGGGCAGGGGAACGCCGGCTGGCCCGAGGGGACGTTCAACAGGCCGCCGGGCATCGGCACGGGTGACGGCGTGATGGTCGCCGGGGACGTGCGGACGCTGGCCCGGCAGTACTGCGCCACCGGCAACAGCGCGATCAAGTACGAGCAGTACGACCTGCTCAGCCACGTCGGCGCCATGCCGTACTGGGCGCCGCGCGCGATGGCCTGGCTGGACGACCGCTTCGCGGGCAGGGCCGCCCCCACCAGCTGCGGCACGATCCCTGCGGGCAACTCGCTCGAGCCGGAGGAGCCGACCAACACGCCGTCACCGCTCCGGACCGCAGTGCCCGGCCCGCCGCAGGTGACGGGCCGGGTGGAGGTCACTGTTTCCTGAGCCAGGCGAGCAAGGTGGCGAACGCCGGGGACATGGAGGCGTCCGACTGTTCGAGGGTCGTCGCGTGGTCGTCGTCCTCCACCGTGATCGTGTACGTCATCGCGTCCCTGGCACGGTCGGCCCGGTCCGCCGCGGGCGTGGCGACGGCCGCCGCCACGAGCCGGGTCATCTCCGCTGCGGCGTCCTCGGGCAGGGTCGCCGTGTCCAGGACCTTGGGCCGGCGGCGCGTTGCCGCCGCCAGCCCGCCGTACGACTCCAGGGTCACCTTCATCGCGCGCGGCCGGTGGTCACTTGGCCCCCTTCAGCGTGGCGATCTCCTTGGCCAGCCCGGTCACCTTGGCGTTCAGTTCCCCGATCTGCCTGGACAGGGCCGCCAGGCCGTCCTGCCGTCCCAGGCCGCCGTTCCCGTTGACCGGCTGGCTCCGTGCCCGGGCGAGCCCTGCCGGAACCCCGCTGATCTGGATCTCCACTCCCTGCCACGCCGCCAGCACGGCCGACTGTTCGGGGCTTCCGGTGCCGAACAGTTCCCCGGCCTTCCGGAAGGTGGTGTCCGCGAAATCCTGGAAAGTGGCGTCCCTGCCGGAGGCCTTGAGCGATGCGTACCAGATGGCCCCGGCCGCCTCCCATGCGAATCCGCCGATGCCCACGGCAGCCAGGAAGAACGCCTTGTTCGGAATGCCGGAGTTGTAGTGCACCCCGCCGAAGTCCCCTCTGGGGGTGTCGGGCAGGTGGACGAATTTGCTCATGCGGTCGGGCTGGGGGTCTTTTCCGAACTGCGGGTGGTTGTACGCCTGCCCCGGCGCCTTCATCGATCGCAGGGCGTCGCCGCCGACTCCCGGGGTCCACACGTCGGCCCCGATCAGCCAGTCCGCGTCCTCGGCCGCCTGCTTCAGCGACCATTGCTTGACCAGCGACCCGAAGACGTCCGACATCGACTCGTTCAGGGCCCCGGACTGATTGTGGTACTCGAACTCCGAGGTGTTCTCGGTGACCCCGTGCGTCAACTCGTGGGCGATCACGTCCAGCGATCCCGTGAGGTTGCTGAACTCCTTGCCGTCCCCGTCTCCGAAGACCATCTGACGTCCGTCCCAGAACGCGTTGTTGAATTGCACGTCGAAGTGCACGTATCCGTCCAGCCGCATTCCCCGGTCATCGATCGAGTTGCGCTGGAAGACTTCCTTGTAGAAATCGCGCGTCAGGCCGAGTCCGTCGAAGGCCTGGTTGAGGGCCGGGTCCGCGGCCTCCGGACCGTCTTCGGACCTGGCCAGGACGGCGTTGGGGAGGGAAACACCCTCCTCGCAGTCGAAGATGGTGCGCCGGCCGTTGCCGGCGGTGGCGGCCGCGCCGGCGAAGGACGCCCGGACCGCTCGCTCGCCCCGCAGGCGTGCAGTGGTCAGCAGGGTGTCCAAAGCGGCCTGGCGCACCTCACGGTCTTCGCTCTCCATGAGCTTGTCGAGAATGTACGGGGGGATGATGCAGTTGACCGGGCGGGTCCCGCTCATGGGACACCTCCAGGGCGAGAGGACCAACGGTTGACAATTCATCAGTTGATGCCTGGACGTTCTCGGATCGCCGATCGAGTTCTCGGCCGGGGAGGGGGTCGAGGAAACATGAGGGGCCCGCTGATGTGACAGCGGCGGGAGAAGCGTTCGGCGCCAAGCAGCCCGCATTCCAGCGGCGGGGCCACGCTGATATCACCAGTTTCCTGCCGTCCGCGGCGACGGGCAAACGCAACGACAGCCCGGCCGGATGCCGGTGTTCCTCAGGTGGCGGAGCCTGCCGCCGAACCCGTCGCGAGATCCGCGCCCCATCGTGCGATCGCGGCCGGCAGGTCGAGCGGGACCGGGCGCTGGTCGGAGCCTTCGGCGGGCCAGTCCTCGCGCGGGACGCGCCACATCACCTCGAACTCGTTGCCGTCCGGGTCCTTGGCGTAGAAGGACTTGGAGACCAGGTGGTCGCTCGCGCCGACCAGCGCACCGCGTTCGGTGAGCTTGTGTCCGAGTTCCGCCAGCTCGCCGAGGGTGCCGACCTCCCAGGCCAGGTGGTAGAGGCCGACCCGGCCCTGCTCGGGACCGGGCGCGTCGGCGCCGATCGCGAACAGTCCGAGGTCGTGGTCGTTGAGGCTGTCGGGGGCGCTCAGGAAGGCGGCGCGACCGGCGGTCAGGTGGTCGACCTGGAATCCGAAGACATCGGTGTAGAACGCCACGGAGCGCTCGACGTCGCGGATCCAGAGCACGGCGTGGTTCAGACGGCGGACGGACATGTGGCAGCGCTCCCGATGGCTCGAACGGTCTGGCTCGATGTGGTGGCTCCAGCATAACGTTCAAATTCGAACTACATGCGCGCCGGGGCGTCGCGTCCTGGACGGCAAGGCCGCGATCGAGAGGCCGCGCCCCTTGTCCTGTGTCATCGGACCTTGATCATTGCCATGAGGCCCCGGTGATCACCTGGACGGCGGCACCTCCACCGGTGGTCCGGCGGGCTGCGCAGGCTCGTGACTCGTGAGTACTGCACACCCCAACGGTGACAGGCGTGACTTTCGCCGCATCCGCCGGGCGTGACACGGTCGGTTCTGCCGCCGACCGAGGGAGCAGGAGTGAACAAGGGGTACGCCGCCTTCTGCGACGCCGACCGCTGGTTCTACGACGCGCCGTACCGGCGCGCCGGTGAAAGTTACCCGGCCGCGCTCGCCCCCGTCCCGCCGGGATGGCGCTCGCACCGCAGCGGCGACTGGCTCGCACTGCGCCCCGCCGACGCCGAACTGCCGGCGCAGGGCTGGAAGATCCATGTCTCGGCCACGCTCGGCAACGCCGAATCGCTGCTGACGACGGTGTACGAGTACTGCACCGCCCGACGCATCGCCTTCAAGTTCATACCGAGCCGGTACCTGCTGCACCTGCGCAACGCCAAGTACGCCGACCGCGCGGCGAGCGGCAAGTTCATCACCGTGTACCCCGCCGACGAGCAGCAGTGCCGCCGCATCGCGGAGGACCTCGACGCCGCACTGGCCGGGGCGGCCGGCCCGTACATCCTCAGCGATCTGCGCTGGGGCGCCGGCCCGGTCCACCTGCGCTACGGCAGTTTCACCCTGCGGCACTGCTACGACGAGCACGGCGAACTGGTCCCGGCGATCGAGACCCCCGACGGGCGCCTCGTACCGGACCCGCGCGGGCCGGTGTTCCAGCCTCCCGAGTGGCTCGAACTGCCCGGCTTCCTCGAGCCGCACCTCGCGGCGCGCTCCGCGACCACCCTGACCGACCTCCCCTTCACGGTGGAGCGGGCTCTGCACTTCTCCAACGGCGGCGGCGTCTACCTGGGCAAGGACAGCCGCACCGGCGAGTCCGTCGTCCTCAAGGAGGCGCGTCCGTACGCCGGGCTCGCCGCCGACGGCGCCGACGCCGTGACCCGGCTGCACCGTGAACAGGCCGCACTGGAACGGCTGTCGGGCCTGGACTGCGTGCCCGCGGTGCGGGGCACCTTCACGGTCGGTGACCACCACTTCCTGGTACTGCAACACCTCGCCGGGAAACCCCTCAACACCTACTTCGCCCGCCGCCACCCGCTGATCGAGGCGGACCCCGACCCGGAGGAGCTCGCCTCGTACACCGAGTGGGCCCTGACGATCCACCGCCGTGTGACCGAAGCCGTCGAAGCCGTGCACGCCCGCGGCGTGGTCTTCAACGACCTCCACCTCTTCAACATCATGGTGGCCGAGGACGAGAGCGGCGAACCGTCCGTCGCCCTCCTGGACTTCGAAGCCGCCGCGCACGTCGACGAGGGACTGCGGCAGACCGTGGCCAACCCGGCCTTCGTCGCCCCCGCCGAGCGGCGCGGGTTCTCCGTCGACCGCTACGCCCTCGCCTGTCTGCGACTCGCCCTGTTCCTCCCCCTGACCAGCCTGCTCGTCCTGGACCGGGCCAAGGCCGCCCATCTGGCCGCCGTCGCCGCCGCGCAGTTCCCCGTACCGAGGCGGTTCCTCGACGAGGCCGTCGAGGAAATCCTGTCCGGCGCCCCGCAGGGCGCACCGGGCGGCCGCCTGCCCGCACCGCCCGGCCCGTACCTGCCCGTCGAGCCGGGGGACTGGCCGGCCGCCCGTACGTCGATGACCGCGGCGATACGCGCGAGCGCCACCCCGGACCGCGAGGACCGGTTCGTGCCGGGTGACATCGCCCAGTTCGCGAACGCCGGCGGAGGCACCTGCTTCGGCAACGGCATCGCCGGAGTGCTCCACGCCCTCGCCGAGACCGGAGCCGGACCCTGGCCCGAGGCCGAGGAATGGCTGCTGCAGCGGACCGAGGAACCGGATTCCGGCACCCCGCTCGGCTTCTACGACGGCCTCGCCGGCACGGCCTGGACACTGCACCGCCTCGGACACCCGGGCCGCGCACTCGCCCTCGCCGAGCGGTTGCTGCACCAGCCCTGGCAGAGCGCGGGCCCCGACCTGCACGGCGGACTCGCCGGCATCGGCCTGGCCCTGGACGCGCTCGGCACCGCGAGCGGCGAGAGCGAGCTGCACACCGCGGCCCTGCGCTGCGCGGAACTGCTCGCCCCGCCCGAGCAGCGGCCCACCCGCGCCGGCCTGATGTACGGGAACACCGGCCCCGCCCTGCTCTTCCTGCGCCTGTACGAACGCACCGGCGACAAGGAACTGCTGCTCCAGTCCGCCCGGTCGCTCCACCGCGACCTCGACCGCTGCGTCACCAGCGCGTACGGCACCCTCCAGGTGAACGAGGGCTGGCGCACGATGCCGTACCTCGGCGAGGGCAGCGTCGGTATCGGCATGGTCCTCGACGACTGGCTGGAGCACGCTCCCGACGAGCGGTTCGAACAGGCCCGGCGCGAGATCGTACGGGCGGCGCAGGCGACCTTCTACGCCCAGCCCGGGCTGCTGCGCGGCGCCGCCGGGATGATCCTCCACCTGGCCCGGACCACCACGCCCGGCCCGGGCACGGGCCCCGACGACATCGCCCGCCAGATCGACGCACTGGCCCGGCACGCCGTGCCGTACCAGGGACATCTGGCCTTCCCCGGCGAGCAGATGATGCGCCTGTCCATGGACCTCGCCACGGGCACCGCCGGCGCTCTCCTCGCCCTCGGCAGCGCCGCGCCCGGCGGGCGCGCGCACCTGCCGTTCCTCCCGCCGCTGCGACGCACCGCGGCGGCCCCAGAGCCGGCCCCGCCCGGGGCCGTGACCCATCGCACCACCCGACAGAAGAGGAATCTGACATGACGCTTCTCGACCTGCAGTCGATGGAGACCCCCAAGGAAGAGGTCACCGAGGGTGCGCTGCACGGCGGCAGTGGCGGCAGCCGGGCCAGCCTGCTGCTCTGCGGCGACAGCAGCCTGAGCATCACGACCTGTAACTGACATAGGTCACTTCGGGCCCGGGCGGTTCGCCGCCCGGGCCCGCACCACGTACCACGCGACTGGAGGCATCCGCCGATGAGCCCCCCCGACGCGGCGGCCGGCACGGAGGCCCGAACGGCGCAGGCGGCGGCCGTGGCACGCACCGCCGACCGGGCTCTCGTGGCAGCGGCCCGGCACAGCGCCGGGCGCACCGGCGCCGTCCTCGGATGCACGCTGGGCGCCGCCGCCGCGTCGCTCGCCGAACCCGCCGTCCTCGGCCACACCCTCGACCTGCTGCTGCGCCGGGCCCCGGCGGGCCCCGCCTGGACACTGCTGTGCGCCGCGGTCATCGCGGCCGAAGTGGCGCTGGACGCGGCCGCCGCCCGGCTGACCGGCGAGGTCGACGGCCGCTCCACCGCCCGCCTGCGCAGGCTCGCGCTCGCCCGGCTGCTGCGGACGGCCCCGCACCACGCCGCCCGCCACGCACCCGGCGAAACCGCCGCGCGGCTGACCGCACACGCCACCGAGGCCGGGAAGGTCCCGGCCGCCGTCGCGCACGCCGGGGCCGCACTGCTGCCGCCGCTCGGCGCGGTGAGCGCGCTCTTCCTCATCGACGTGTGGACGGCACTTGCCTTCCTCCTCGGCGTTCCGTTCCTGGTGCTCCTGCTGCGGGCCTTCGCCCGCGACACCCGCACCAGCATCGCCCGCTACCAGCAGGTCCAGCTCGAGACCGCCGGCCGGCTGACCGAGGCGCTGGCCGGGGCCCGTACGATCGCCGCCGCCGGCACCGCGGAGCGCGAACGCGCCCGGATCCTAGCCCGGTTGCCCGAGCTGGGCACCGAAGGCAGGCGGATGTGGCAGGTGTACGGCGGCACCACCGCCAGGTCCGCGGCCCTCATGCCGATGCTCCTGTACGCGGTCCTGGCCGTCGGCGGCATCCGCCTGTCGGCCGGGGCCATCGGGGTCGGCGAACTCCTCGCCGCCGTACGGTACGCAGGCCTCGCGGCCGGCATCGGCGCCGTGACCGGCGGACTCGCGGCCGTGGTCCGCGGCCGGTCCGCAGCCCGGCGGACCGCCGCCCTCTTGGCCCTGCCCGTACTCGGCCACGGCCGGGCGGAACTGCCGGCGGGCGGCCCCGGCACCCTGGAACTGCAGGGCGTCCGCGTCGTGCGCGGCGGTGCGACGGTCCTGCACGACATCAGCCTGGTCATCCCCGGAGGCACCACGGTGGCCGTGGTGGGCCGCTCCGGCGCGGGCAAGACGCTGTTCGCAGCCGTGGCCGGCCGGCTCACCGATCCCGACGCGGGCCGCGTTCTGCTGGACGGGGTGTCCCTGCGGGAGGTGACCGCCGAAGCACTGCGCCGCGAAGTCGGGTACGCCTTCGACCGGCCCGTGCTGCTCGGGGACACGGTCGGCGAGGCGATCGCCTTCGGCGCGGGTCCGGACCCCGGCCCGGAAGCGGTGCGTGCCGCGGCCCGTGCCGCGGGAGCCGACCTGTTCGTACGGCGCCTGCCCCACGCATACGGCACGCGCCTCGCCCACGCCCCGATGTCCGGCGGGGAGGTCCAACGCCTGGGGCTGGCACGGGCGTTCTGCCACGCGGGCCGGCTCCTCGTCCTGGACGACGCCACCTCCAGCCTCGACACCGTCACGGCCCGCGAGGTCGAGCGGGCCCTCGCCCGCGAGATCCGGCCCGGCACCCGGATCGTGGTCGCGCACCGCCTCTCGTCCGCCGTCCGCGCCGACCTCGTCGTATGGCTGGAGGACGGGCGGGTACGGGCGACCGGTACCCACGGCGTGCTGTGGCGGCTCGACCCTGCCTACCGGGCGGTGTTCGCCGCCGACACGGAGCGGGACACGGAGGCGGAAGCGGAGCGGGAGGCGGCCCGGTGACCCGGGGCGGGGCCTGGGGCCGGGTGGCCCCCGAGGGCCGGCGGTTCCTGCGCGGCCACAAACGGGCCGCCGGCCGGATGGCCGCATGGTCGCTCCTGGAGTCCGCGCACACCTTCCTCGGCGGCTACGGGGTGGCCCGCGCCCTCGACGACGGCTTCCTCGCCGGCCGCACCGCCACCGGTCTCGGCTGGCTGGCCGCGGCCGGAGCCGGAGCGCTGCTCGGCGGGTTCGCGCTGCGCGGAGTGTTCGCCGGGCTCGCGGACCTCGTGGAGCCGCTGCGGGACGGCCTGGTCCGGCGAGCGGTGCGGCAGGCGCTTGACCGTGCGGTCGCCGACCCGGCGGGCGCTGCGGACACGGGCGCCGTGTCCCGGCTGACCCAGCAGACGGAGATGGCCCGGGACTCCTTCGCAGGGCTGGTCCTGACGGCACGTTCGTTCGTGTTCACCGCCGTGGGCGCCATCGTCGGCATGGCCGCCCTGGCGCCCCTGCTGCTGCTGGTCGTGCTGCCGCCCCTGCTGCTGGGCATGGCCG
Source organism: Streptomyces sp. R33 (assembly GCF_041200175.1). Lineage (NCBI taxonomy): Bacteria > Bacillati > Actinomycetota > Actinomycetes > Kitasatosporales > Streptomycetaceae > Streptomyces > Streptomyces sp. R33. The sequence goes on from NZ_CP165727.1 coordinate 8,053,626, forward strand.
CCTTCCTGGCCACACTGCGCCCGCTGGCCTCCGTACAACGCAGGTCCCTGGACACCGACGAGGCGCTGGCCGACCGGGTGGGGACGCTGGCCGAGGGCCTGCGCGACATCGTCGCCTCCGGCGGACAGACGGCTGCGCAAACCCGGGTGGAACCCCTGATCGCCACCCAGGAACGGCTGGCACGCACCCTCGCGGGCTGGGCGGCCCTGCGCACCCTGGCCCTCGGCACCGCGGGCCGGCTGCCGGTGATCGCACTCCTCGCCGCGACGCCCTGGCTGCTGGCCCACGGGATCACCGCCGGCACGCTGGCCGGCGGCCTCACGTACCTGGTGCAGGCCCTGCTCCCCGCCCTCAACTCCCTGATGACCGCGATGGGTTCCGCCGGAACCCGGCTGCTCGTGGTCCTCGAACGCTTCAGCGCTCCGGCGCCGCCCGACCCGGCCGGCCACAGCCCCGCGAAGCCGCAGCCGCCCCGGCCGGCCGGCCCGCGGCCCGACGCCGCGGCCGAGCTCCGGGGCGTCACCTTCGCCTACGGCCCCGGCGCGGCTCCCGTGCTCGACGGCCTCGACCTGGCGGTGCGCCCGGGGGAGCACCTCGCGGTGGTCGGACCGAGCGGTATCGGCAAGTCCACGCTCACCGCCCTGCTGGCCGGAATGCTGTCACCCGACGCGGGATCGGTCCTCGTCGCCGGCGAGGCCGCCCGCCGGGGACCGGGGGCCACCGGCCCGGACCCGCGGCGGACCCTGCTGCCGCAGCAGGCCTACGTGTTCACCGGCACCGTACGGGAGAACCTGACCCACCTCGCCGCTGCCCCGGGCACCCCCGGGCCCGGCGACGCCCGGCTGCAGCGCGCCGTCCGTGCCCTCGGGCTGGACGAGCTCGTGGCACGGCTCGGCGGCCTGGACGCCGAGGTGTCCCCCCGGCTGCTGTCCCGGGGCGAGAGCCAGCAGCTCGCACTCGCCGCCGCCTACCTCTCGCCCGCCCCGCTGCTGCTGCTCGACGAGGCCACCTGCCACCTGGACCCGGCTGCCGAGGAGCGTGCCGAACGGGCCCTCGCGGACCGTCCCGGGACCCTCGTCGTCGTGGCCCACCGCGTCTCGTCCGCGGCCCGCGCCGACCGGGTCCTCGTCCTCGACGGGACCCGCGCCGTCTGCGGCACGCATGAAGACCTCCCCGCCAGGTCACCCCTGTACCGCGATCTGGTGGGGAGGTGGAACCAGGCCGCGGACGAGTGACACGGCCGTCGTGCCCGTCCGCGGCGCCCGAGGATCAGACCCAGCCGGCCCGCCGGGATATCCGGATCGCGTCGATGAGGTTGCGCGCCCCGGTCTTGCGGGTCGCCGCGGCCATGTAGTTGCGTACCGTCCCGCTCGCCAGGTGCAGCGTACGGGCGATCTCGGCGATCGAATCGCCCTCCGCGGCCCGGGTCAGCACGCTCAGCTCCCGCGGGCTCAGCGGCACGGGGTCGGCCTCCATGAACGCGGAAGCAAGCGAGGCGTCGATGAACCGTTCCCCCGCGGCGACCTTCCGGACCGCCCGTACGAGCCGCCCCGGTGAGCCGTCCTTGTCGACGTAGCCGCGCGCCTCGGCGCGGAAGGCGCGGTGCAGCTGCCCCGGTGCGTCGGTCGACGCGAGGACCAGGACGGTGGACGGGGAGGCGAGGACCTGGTGGTACGCGCGCCCGCCATCGGCGAGGACGGCCGTCGTCCCCGGACAGTCGAGGTCGACGACCGTCACATCTGGTCGTAAGGACTCGGCTTGGCGTGCCGCGGCCCGCCAGCCCGCCGACGTGACCTCGAAGGAGCCTTCGGATCTCAGGAGGGCGGCCAGTGCCGACCTGACCAGGCTGACGCTGTGCAGGACAAGGACCTTCGTCATCGTGTGCGCTCCTCGGTAGACGTACCAACGGCACCACGGGTGCCCCCATACCGGGCTGATGGAACGTCACTGCGGGGGGCGTGCAGGGGCGCACGGGCAAGTTGGCCGAGATACCCACGGATTCGGCTTCCCTTCGGCGGGTAACCCTCTTGAGGTCACCCTGTGGGCCCCCGGCACACCGGAGGTCCCACCCAGGCCCCGCTCACCCGTAGGCGACCGTCACCTCACGGAAGCCGAGGGTGCGGAGGAGCCCCTCCAGCATCGCCGTGGTGTTCTTCTCGGCGCGCTCCGCGAGACCGCTGTCGCGGGCCGCTTCGTCGATGTGCTGCGCGGCGAGCTTCTGCACGGCCTGCTCACCTGCCGGGTTGTCGGAGAACAGGTCACCGATCCGGTCCAGCAGGCCGCGCTGCTTCGACACCGCGTACGAGCGGTTCGGGTCGAGGGCGGCCGTGCCGAGCACCGCGTGCGGCAGCCGGATCGACGCTTCGGTGCGGTCGCCGTTCACGGTGACGTTCCGCTCGCCCAGCCCGCCCAGGTCGACGTAACCGCTGACCGTGCCGGCCCCCACGTACAGGGTGCGCGTTCCGCGGATGGCGTCCGGCAGAAACGCCGCGTCCTTCTCCAGGTCCACGACCACCTGGAAGTTGCCGACGGCAGCCTCGTAACGGTCCATGTCCTGGATCGACTTGAGCAGAGCCGGGCCGGAGCGGTCCCGCGTCTCCTCGCCGAAGAGGCTGCCGAATCCCGGAACCGGGCCGAAGCGCGCCACGAGCACGATCAGCACCACGACCACCACGAGAACGGCCGTGATCCGCCCCCACCACGGGCGCCGCGAGCCGCCCGGACGATCAGAAGAGGTTTCCATACTCCGCGAGTACCCCGTGGACGCCGAGCCAGCCCGCGAAGCCGGCCACCGCTAAGGCAGGCGCCCCGCACGAAGGGAAGCCGAGTGTGCGCGAACCTGTTCGGGCGTCAGGTACGCGTCGGTGTGCTCGAACTCCCGCAGCGCCGGTGGCCTCCACGCCTGGAAGCCCGTCCGTACGAAGTCGTCGCCCGCGACCGCGTTGAGGAGCCAGTTCGTCAGCACCCTCGTCCTGGCCACATGGGTGCGCAGCGCCGCCCAGTGGTACCCGCGGGCCACCGCCTGCGCGGGCATTCCGCGCAGCTCGATGCCGAGCGGCCTGGAGACTCCGTCGCGTCCGCCCAGGTCGACCACCAGCCCGAGGTCCTCGTGCCGGTAGGGCCGCAGCGGCCGGTTGCGTAGGGTCGCGATGAGGTTGTCGGCGGCCCTGCGCCCCTGCCGCTGAGCGTGCTGGGCAGTGGGCGGGCAGACGGCCCCGTCCCGGCCTGCGGCGAGGTCGGGGACCGCGGCCGCGTCGCCGAGCGCGAGGACTCCGGGACGGCCGGGTACCGTCAGGTCGGGGGAGACCACGAGCCGTCCGTGATCGGTGTCGGCCTCCAAGGTGGCGATGAGCGGGCTGGCGGCCACCCCGGCGGTCCAGATCAGGGTGCGGGTGCGCAGGACACGCCCGTCGGTGAGCGTCACCTCGTCCGGCCCGGCCTTGGCGACGGACACGCCGAGCGACACCTCGATGCCGCGCCTCCTCAGCACGTCGAGCGCCGATGCGCCGAGGGCTTCGCCGAGTTCGGGCATCAGCGTCGGCGCGATGTCCACGAGGTGCCAGCGGATCTGCCGCGGGTCCAGGCGCGGGTAGCGCCGGACCGCGTGGTGGGTGAGCCGCTGCAGGCAGGCCGCCGTCTCGGTGCCGGCGTAGCCGCCGCCCACGACGACGAAGCGGAGCCGGGACGCCCGCTCCGCCTCATCCTCGCAGGCATCGGCGAGATCGAGCTGCGCGATGACGTGATCGCGCAGGTGGGCGGCCTCCGCGAGGGTCTTCATACCGCGGGCGTGCTCGGCGAGCCCGGGGATGTCGAAGGAGCGGGTGACGCTGCCGGGGGCCAGGACCAGGTGGTCGTAGGCCAGCGGGGTCAGCTCGCCGGAGATCTTCCGTACGACGCACACCTTCGCCCGGGTGTCCACGCCGACGGCGCCGCCGGGAACGATGCGGGTACGGTGCCGGCGGCTGCGGCGCAGGGACACGGCGATCGACTGCGGTGTCAGCACCCCGGCGGCCACCTGCGGCAGCAGCGGCAGGTACAGCTGGAAGGAGGACGGGGTGACGAGGGTGATCTCCGCTTCGGCGGGGGAGAGGCGCCGCTCGAGGCGGCGTACGCACTCCACACCGGCGAAGCCGGCACCCACCACCAGGATCCTCGGACGTGCCACGGCTGCCACGGATGTCATGGTGTTGTTCCCTTCCCGGGCCTGCTGGGTCCACTGACTCCTTGCGCGTCTGCCCCGGAGGCGTGAGTCCTACCGGTGGCGGGCCAGGGTGCGGACGAGGACCAGGAGCGCGAAGGCGATGACGATCAGGTGGAACCAGGCGGGGCCGGGCGCCGGGGTCAGGGCCAGGGAAGCGAGCGCATTCGGTGTCATACCGCGCGGGTGCCCCGGTCTCCCGGAATGACACTCCGTACGGGAACACGGGGCCGGCGGCCCGCCGGGTCACCGGCTGCTGGGCCTGCCCGAGGTCAGCCGCGATGCCTCGATCTCGGCCCAGACGGCCTTGCCGTTGTCATGGACGTGGGTGCCCCAGCGATCGGAGAGGCGCTCCACTATGTGGAGGCCGTGGCCGCCGGGGAGTCCGCGCTGCGGGGAGGGGTGGCGGTGGGGCAGTGTCGTCGTGCCGTCGAAGACCTCGATGCGCAGGACCTCGCCGGCCGAGACCACGAGTTCGATGCAACCACCCGCGTGCAGTGAGGCGTTGGTGAGCAGCTCGGAGACGAGGAGCAGGGCGTCCTCGGCGGTCGCGTTGCCGTCCCAGCCCCAGTCCTGCAGGGCCCGGCGTGTGAAGTCGCGGCCCTTGGCCACGTGGCCGCGGACGCCCGAGAGGGCGAGCCGACGGCGCTGTGCCACGGCGGAAGGCCCGGCGTGCAGTGGATCGCCGGTTCCCGGTCCGATGGTTTCCACTGCGGTACCTCACCCCCACCGTTGACACTGGTCTCTCTGCTCGTCGGGACCCTCGTGGTTCCGATCGGCCCCCCGCCCGGTCCCGCTGTCGCGAACCTCGCTCATGTCCCCGTGGAGGGGGACACTCGAGCATGGCCGTGACAGTTTAGGGGAACCGCCGGTCTCAGGCACATGTCATGTGCATCCTCAGAGTGAGGCCGGTGTCCGAGGCGCGGATCTCGACCAGGTCGCACAGCTGATGGATCATCCACAGGCCGCGGCCCCCGTTGGCCGATGCCAGGGAGGGGCGGCGGCGCCCCGCCAGCGGGTCGGCCAGATGACCGCCATCGCGGATCTCGGCCACCACCCCGGTTCCGTCGGTGCTCCACAGCCGCAGCGATCCGCTCCCTCCGCCGTGGGCGAGGGAGTTCGCGGCGGCCTCGCTGACCGCGATGATGAGATCGCCGCGCCGGGCCGTGCTCAGGGCCGTGCCGCGGGCCCATGCCCCCGTGTAGGCGCGCACCTCGCCCAACTCACCGTGGGTGTACCCGAACCGGGGCACACCCCCGTCCGGTTCGGGCAGCGGGCGATCGCAGTCGGCCCAGACCACCGAGGGGTCGGCGTACTCCGCGCTGGGCAGGTTCTTGTCCTCCACGATGACGGTGGGGTGGGTACGCCGGGCGTCGGACACCACTGCGGCCGGCAGGCCCGGTACGTCGTACGGGCACAGGATGGTGGCCCCTCGTCCTGCGAAGGCGGTGTTGATGAGGGCCTCGTGGCGCGTGGCCTCCAGTACCTCCGCCTGCGTGCGTCCGGGCCAGATCGGCTCGCCGACGATCCGGGCCGGCCGGCCCGCGTGCCGGTCGGCGAATTCCTGCAGGGCGGCCAGGATGCGGCCGGGGTTGCGGCCCAGCTGCGTCATGTCCGTCCAGGTGACCTCGGCCGCATCGACGCCGAGGCCGTCGCGCAGAGACTCCAGGCGAGGGGCGGGCACGGCCACGAGCACCGGCTCATCGGCCGCGAGGGCGGCCCGTACGAACCCGCCCACTCCCGCCAGGTACTCCGCCTGGCCCCGGTAGAACAAGGCGGGGTGGACGAAGCCCCCGGGGGCGGACGCAGATACGTTCATCATGCGGCGACCTCCAGCGCGGCACATTCGTCCGGGAACATCTCCACTACCTTGCGGAGCGAGTACGGCGGGTGGTGGAGCAGCAGACGACGGCCCTGTCCCCTTACGGTGGCGTTCGCCCGTACCAGGGCGGCGACGGCGGCGGCGTCGAGGAAGGCAACGCCGGAGAGGTCGAGATGGACGACCGGGCCGGGGATCCGGGTGACGACGCCGAGCGCCGCAGCCAGGATCGGCCGGGTGCCGAGGTCGCAGCTGCCGTGCAACAGGGCGCCGGGACGATCACGCAGCGGCTGGGCGGTGAGCGGCCGCGGCGCACCGGTCCCGTCGTTGCCGGCACCCGCGCACCGCACGACGGCGTCCGCCCACATCGCGTCTTCGTAGAGCGCCTGTGCGCCGACGGGCGGGAGGGGGCCGTCGTGTCGGTGGGCCGGTGCCATGTCCGTTGCCTAGACCGAGAGCATTCCGGCGCGCAGCCGGGTCAGGGTCCGCGACAGCAGGCGCGAGACCTGCATCTGGGAGATGCCGAGTTCGGCGCCGATCTCGGCCTGGGTCTTTTCCTGGCCGAAGCGCAGCCGGAGGATCAGCCGGTCGCGTTCGTCCAGCTGCTCCAGCAGGGGGGCCAGGGTGTGGAACTCCTCGAAGAGTTCCATGGCGGGGTCGAGGTCGCCGAGCCGCTCCGCCAGCGGCCGTGTCGTCCGGCTCGAGGAGGTCGCGGGCTCGTCACTGTCGGCGCCGGCGGTGTCCAGGGAGCCGCTCGTGTAGCCGTTGGCGGCGACCAGCCCGTCGATGACCTGTTCCTCGGTCAGTTCGAGGTGCCGGGCGACTTCCCTGACCGTCGGGGCCCGTCCCAGGACGTCGGTCAGGGTCTCCTGCGCTTTGGCGAGCTCGGAACGCAGTTCCTGCAGACGGCGCGGGACGTGCACGGCCCAGGTGGTGTCGCGGAAGTAGCGTTTGATCTCACCGGTGATGTAGGGGAGGGCGAGCGTGGAGAACTCGACCTCGCGCTCGGGTTCGTAGCGGTCGATGGCCTTGATGAGACCGATGATGCCGACCTGGATGATGTCGTCGATGTCCAGGCCTCCGCCGTGGGCGCGGGCGCGGAAGCGCCGTGCGGCGAACTGCACGAGGGAGAGGTTCATCTCGATCAGGGTGTTGCGGGCGTACTGGTACTCGCGCGTGCCCTCTTCGAGGTCGCGGAGCCTGGCGAAGAACAGCTTCGAGAGCTCACGCGCGTCGGCAGGTGACGTCTCCCGCGGATTCTTCACCTCGGGCAGTGTCACGCCCTGCGGTGGGGCTCCCGTGGTCCCGTCGGCGGGTACAGAGGGCGTGATCTGCACGTCTGTTGCACGAATGGGACTTACCGCGGTGGCCGAGCGAGACATGGTGGCCGTTCCCTCCCGATTGACTGACGGCTGCCTGGGCGCTCATGCCCCGGATACTCGTTCTCACACGGCTCGCGCGAGATCATTTTTATCGGACGCCCGCCGGGGTGGCCGTGTCGGCTGCCGGGTACGGAGTGCTCGGTCCCGGCGCTTCCGAACGGCCGAGGGGAAGGCATACTCCCTTGCGGAGGCCGTACAGGTGACGATCCGGGGAGGCGGACATGACCGGAGCAGGGGACACGCACCACGAAGGCGTGGTCGGGGACGGCTACCCGGCCGGGGCCGGGTGGGTGGTGGCCGCGCACGGGGAGCTCGACCAGGACACGCTGGCCCCTCTCGAGGAGGCGCTCCGCTCGGCCGCGGACGAGCACCGGGTGGTGGTGCTGGACGCCGGCTCCGTCACCTTCGGCGACTCGTCGTTCCTGAACCTGCTGCTGCGGGTGCACCATCTGACCGCCCTGCGGATCGCCGCCCCCGGAGAGCAGCTCCGCCGGCTCTTCGCCCTGACGGGCGCCGATACGGTCCTGTCCCTGTACCCGAGCGTCGAAGACGCGGTCGGCGGGTCATGACCGCAGTGGCCCGCCCCGGTCGGCCGGCGGGCCGGTGTGGGGGTCGGCCCCGCAGTGGGGGCGGAAACAGGCCGTGATCGCCTTGCCGCCGTGGCACGCGTGAATGTCCCACGAGTCCGCCAGGGTGGTGACGATCCCCAGCCCCCGGCCGGAGGTGGCGCCGGCATCGGCCTCCGCATCGGCCGGCCGCGCGCCGGGCAGCCGCGGATCGGAGTCGGCGACGCTGACATGGAGGCACCGGCCGTCCCACGTCAGCACGAGATGGGCGGTGCCGGCGGCGTGCAGGTGGGCGTTGGTGACGAGTTCGGAGACGCTGAGGAGTACGGAGTGCACCGTGTCCGCGGCCGAATCGTCCCAGGGCAGCGACGCCAGGTGCCCGGCGGTCCACTGCCGCGCCGCCCATACGCCCCTCGATACCGGAAACGAGCGTGCCCAGCCCACGACCTTGACCGACAACGCCCTCACCCCTTTTCGTCGTTTGTGTCCTTCGTCACCGATTCGTCTACCCTCTGACCGCCCCCGCATCCGCGGCTTCCGCGTCAGTGTGCGGAAGCGCTGCTTCAGAGTGATCCGTCGTGCCATAGGGTCCTTCCGGTCGGCGTTAACCTTCGTCGACCGGTCGTTTGGCGAAGGGTTTGACGGATGGCTGAGCGGACGAGCCCGCAGTCACTGAGCAGTTCGCCGGCGCCCGCGGGCGGGGCAGGGATCGGCGAACCGGAGCTGCGCCGGCTGCTGGCCGGCCTGACGGCCGTACGGGACGGGGATTTCCGTACCCGGCTGCCCGATACGTCGGACGGGCTGCTCGGTGAGATCGCCACGGTCTTCAACGGGATGGCCGACCAGCTGTCACTGGTCACCTCGGAAGTGACGCGCGTGGCCCGCGAAGTGGGAACCGAGGGCACCCTGGGCGGCCAGGCCGACGTACCCGGAGTCGGCGGTGCCTGGCTGGACCTCACCGATTCGGTCAACTTCATGGCCGGAAACCTCACCGATCAGGTGCGCTCCATCGCCCAAGTCGCGACGGCCGTGGCCGAGGGCGACCTTTCGCAGAAGATCACCGTCACCGCGCGCGGGGAGATCCTGGAGCTGAAGGAGACCATCAACACGATGGTCGACCAGCTCTCCGCCTTCGCCGGGGAGGTCACGCGGGTGGCCCGCGAGGTGGGCACCGAGGGCCGGCTCGGCGGTCAGGCGGACGTCAAGGGCGTCTCCGGTACGTGGAAGGACCTCACGGAATCGGTCAACGTCATGGCCGACAACCTGACCGCACAGGTCCGTTCGATCGCCCAGGTCACCACCGCGGTGGCCCAGGGTGACCTGACCCAGAAGATCCGGGTGGACGCGCGCGGGGAGATCCTGGAGCTGAAGGAGACCATCAACACGATGGTCGACCAGCTCTCCGCCTTCGCCGCCGAGGTCACGCGCGTGGCCCGCGAGGTCGGCAGCGAGGGCCGGCTCGGTGGCCAGGCCGAGGTGGAAGGCGTCTCCGGAACCTGGAAGCGACTGACCCAGAACGTCAACGAACTGGCCGGGAACCTCACCCGCCAGGTCCGGGCCATCGCCGAGGTCGCCAGCGCGGTCGCCGAGGGCGACCTGACCCGCTCGATCACGGTCGAGGCCTCCGGCGAAGTCGCCGAACTCAAGGACAACATCAACTCGATGGTCGGTTCGCTGCGCGAGACCACCCGGGCCAACCAGGAACAGGACTGGCTCAAGTCCAACCTGGCCCGAATCTCCGGCCTGATGCAGGGCCACCGTGACCTTTCCGTCGTCGCCGCACTCGTCATGGACGAGCTGACACCGCTGGTCGCCGCCCAGTACGGCGCCTTCTACCTCGCCGAGGACCGCCCCGACGGCACCGTGCTCACCCTGGTCGGGTCCTACGGCCGCCCCGCCGGCACCGGTGAGGGCACCGCCTTCGCCCTCGGCGAGTCCTTGGTCGGACAGGCCGCGCGCAGTCACCGCATCATCGCCACGGACCAGGTCCCCGGCGACTACGTCATCTCCTCGGGGCTGGGCCGCACCACCCCGGGCAGCCTGATCATCCTGCCGATCGTGGTGGACGACCAGGTCCTCGGTGTGATCGAGCTCGCCTCCTTCACCGCCTTCACCCCCGTACACCGGGACTTCCTCGGCCAGTTGCTGGAGACCATCGGCGTCAACGTCAACACGATCGTCGCCAACGCCCGCACCGACGAGCTCCTCGGCGAGTCCCAGCGGCTGACCGGCGAACTGCAGGCACGCTCGGCGGAACTCCAGGTACAGCAGGAGGAACTCCAGCGCTCCAACGCGGAGCTGGAGGAGAAGGCGGCCCTCCTCGCCAGCCAGAACCGCGACATCGAAGCCAAGAACCTGGAGATCGAACAGGCGCGGCAGGAACTGGAGGACAGGGCACAGCAGTTGTCGCTGGCCTCGAAGTACAAGTCCGAGTTCCTCGCCAACATGAGCCACGAGCTGCGCACACCGCTCAACAGCCTCCTGATCCTCGCCCAGCTGCTCGCCCAGAACCCCACCCGCAACCTCAGCCCGAAGCAGGTCGAGTACGCGGGCGTCATCCACTCGGCGGGGTCCGACCTGCTCCAGCTGATCAACGACATCCTCGACCTGTCGAAGGTCGAGGCCGGAAAGATGGACATCAACCCCGAGGCGGTGTCCCTGCCGCAGCTGCTGGAGTACGTCGACGCCACCTTCCGGCCGATGACCACGCAAAAGAGCCTCGACTTCACCGTCACCACCGCCCCCGACGCCCCGGATGCCCTGCACACCGACGACTCACGGCTGCGGCAGGTCCTGCGCAACCTGCTGTCCAACGCCGTCAAGTTCACCGAGCGCGGGGGCGTCGAGCTCCGGATCGAGCCGGCCACGGCGCCCGAGGTCCCCGCCGGGCTGATCAACCGCGGGCCCGTGGTGGCCTTCCGGGTACGGGACACGGGCATCGGCATCCCCGAGCAGCAGCTGGCGTCCGTCTTCGGTGCCTTCCAGCAGGCCGACGGCACCACCAGCCGCAAGTACGGCGGCACCGGCCTCGGCCTCTCCATCAGCCGCGAGATCGCCCAGCTCCTCGGTGGTGCCGTCACCGCGGAGAGCACACCGGGACAGGGCAGCACCTTCACCCTCTACCTGCCGGTCAGGGGGCCGGAGTACGAGAAGGACCCGCTCCCCGAGGTGCCGGCGCCCGCCTCACACGCCGCGGCCGGAGCCGCCGAAGCGGGTCAGGCCGGTACGCCGGCCGTTCCCGCGCAGCGGCAGGCCCGCCGCCTGCTGGTGATCGAGGAACGCCAGGGCGGCCTGCTCACCCTCGTCGCCGAGAGCGCCGACCGGGACTTCTCCCCCCGCCACCGGCCGGCCGGGGACCTCGCGGCCATCCAGGTCGTCGGCGTCACGAGCTCGCGGGAAGCCGCCGCCGCCCTCGCATCGGATTCCTTCCACTGCGTCGTCCTCGAACTCGACATGCCCGGCGGCGAGGCCCTGCGCTTCCTCGACGCCCTCGACGGAGACCCGGCGCTCTCGTCCCTCCCCGTCCTCGCGCACAACAACCCCCGTCTGAACACGGGCCAGGAGACGGCGTTGCGGGAAGGAGCCGCCTCGCGCCGCCTGGAGCTGCTGTCCAGTCTGGACGAGCTCCGCGAACGCATCGTGCTGCACCTGTCGGCGGACCAGCCGGGGGACGTACTGCCCTTCGTCCAGGCGGGCGCGGAGCGACCGCAGAGCCCCGCCCACGTGCTCGACGACGGCCTGGCCGGACGCACCGTGCTCGTCGTCGACGACGACGCGCGCAACCTGTACGCCCTCAGCGGCGTGCTCGAACTGCACGGTGTCCGCGTGCTCCACGCGGAAGACGGGCGCAAGGGCATTGAAACGCTCACCCGCAACGAGGGCGTCGACCTCATCCTGATGGATGTGATGATGCCGGAATTGGACGGGTACGCGGCGACCGCCGAGATCCGGCGGATGCCGGCCTACGCCGGCCTTCCCATCATCGCGGTCACCGCCAAGGCGATGCCCGGTGACCGGGAGAAGAGCCTCGCCGCGGGGGCCAGCGACTACGTCACCAAGCCGGTCGACGCCGACGACCTCATCGCCCGCGTCCGGCACTGGCTCACGAGATGACCGCCCCGCCCACCCCGTCCGCCCGCGCAGCCACCCCACGGTCCGGCCGCCGGAACCGGGACCGTCCCAGCAAGGAGCCGGAAGCACCGTGAGCACCCCCGACACACAGTGGCACGGCGATGCGCGGGCACCGGAATCGCTCACCGAGGGGCCTTGCCGCAAGGTGGTCCCGCACCAGGCCCCGACTCCCTTGGGACGGCTCGTCGCCACCGTCGAACGGCTGCGGGGCGAGGTGCAGGCGGCGCACGCGGCCGCGGACGGCAGGGCCCTGGTCGAACTGGCCAAGGGCATCCTGATCGGACAACTGAGCTGCACCCCCGCCGCGGCGGCACGCCAGCTGGACGAGCTCTCCCGCGAGACCGGGCTGTCCACGCTCGACCTCGCCGCGGACATCGTCAACCAGGCCGCCCGCGACCACGTCAGCGAGGTCGCCGCCGAGTTCGTCGAGCGCACCGGCACGCTCGGCCCGGCCAAGCCGTCCACCAGGGTGGCGGTCCGGCTGCGCACCGCCGAGAGCGGCATGCTGGCCGCCGCCGACGACACCCAGGCGGTGGCCGAATCCCTCCTGACGAACGCGCTCAAGCCCTTGGGGGCGATCGCCGTCGCCGTGTGGACCGCGGCGCCCGACGGATCCCTCGCCCTGGCCGGGTACGCCGGGTTCCCGCCCGGGGAAGGCGCCCGCTGGCGCCACGTCCCCCCTGGCGTCTCCACCGTCGCCCGCCTCGCGCTGCGCGAGCGCCGACTGGTCACCCTCGCCCGCCTGCAACGCGAAGGGCTCCCCTCGATCGCGCACCTGCACTGGCCCGACGGCGGACGGATGGCCGTACCGGCCGGGACGGGCGGGCGCATCCACGGCGTTCTCGAAATCTGCTGGCCGCAACCCCTGGCGCCGCAGCCCCCGCAGATCGAGCGCCAGGTCGAGGCCCTCGCCGAACTCTGCGCCCGCACCATGGACACCTCACCCCCGGGCGAAACCGAACTCCCCGAAGCCGTGCTCCCGGACGTCTCGGAGCTGACCGACCTCGCCGAGGGACTGCACGACCCCGCCGTCATCCTCACCCCCGTGCTCGATCCCGAGGGACGGCTGACCGACTTCCGCATCCGCCATGCCAGCAGCCGCTTCGTCGACCCCGCCGGACGGCAGCGCTCCGACGTGAACGGCGCCCTGCTGCTGGAGGCCTATCCGATGGCCGCCGGCGAGAACGGGCTGTTCGACATCATCGAGCGCGTGCACGCCACCGGCGAACCCTTCAGGGCCGAACGCATGAGCCTGACCGCGCTCGTCGACCAGATCCCGCTGACCTCGGTCGCGGACATCAGCGTCAGCCGGCACGGCGCGGCCGTCCTGCTGATCTGGCGGATCGAGGACGAGACGGCACGACTGGCCGACCTCCTCCAGCACGCCCAGCGCCTGGGCCGGATCGGCGGCTTCGAGGAGAACCTCGTCACGGGTGAGACCACCTGGAACGCCCAGCTGTACGCGCTGCACGGCCTGCCGGCGGGGGCCCCGCCCGTACCGCTGCGGGAACTGCCCGGCTACGCCCACCCCGACGACTCCGCCGCATTGGCGACCTTCCTGCGGGCCGTGCTGCGCTACCGCCGCCCCGCATCCGTCGATCTCCGCCTGCGCAGGTCCGACGGGATCACCCGCCACATCCGCGTCGTCGCCGAGCCCGTCCTCGACGCCCACCGGCGCCTGCACGCCGTCCGCGGCGCCTACCAGGACATCTCCGCCCAGCACTGGACCGAAGTCGCCCTGGCCGCGACCCGGGACCAACTCGCCCACACCGCGGCCGAGTCCGCCGAACGCAACCGCCTCACCCTCCAGCTCCAGCACGCCATCATGCCCCCGACCCCGCCGGCCATCGAAGCCCCTGGCCTGCGCGTGGCCGTCCGCTACCGGCCCGCGGAGTCCGAGTCGCTCGTCGGCGGCGACTGGTACGACACCGTGGTCCTTCCCTCCGGGCTGATCATGCTCTCCGTGGGAGACGTCGCCGGACACGGCATCGAGGCCGCCACCGGCATGGTCGTCCTGCGCAACGCCCTGCGCGGCCTGGCCGTGACCGGCGCGGGCCCCGCCCAGCTGCTGTCCTGGCTCAACACGGTCACCCACCACCTGGCGAAGCACGTGACGGCCACCGCGGTCTGCGGGCTCTTCGACCCCCGAACCCGGGTGATGCGCTGGGCGCGCGCCGGGCACCTGCCGCCCGTGCTCGTCCGAGGCGGCGAGCCCGAGGCCTTCCCGCTCATCGAGGGCCTGCTCCTCGGAGCGCTGCCGGACGTCACGTACATCGAAAGGGAGGTCCAGCTGGAACCGGACGACACCCTGCTGATGTTCACGGACGGGCTGGTGGAGAGGCGGGACTCCTCGGTGGAGGACTCCCTGGGCCATCTCGTGAGCGCGGCGGCCTCCGTGGACGGAGACCTGGACCACCGGTTGGACCGCCTCCTCGCCGAAAGCCGCTCCGACACGGACGACGACACCTGCGTCATCGGAATCCAGGTCGGCTGACACCGCCGACCGGCCCCGGCGGGCATCACCGCTGCGTCGTGCCTGCCGGGGGCTCGGGATCGGCCGTCACGATCTCGGGCTCCAAGCCCTGGGCGGGCGTGGTGCGGGGCCGGCCGATGTCGCTGCGCCACGCCTCGAAGGCGAAGGCGGTGGCGGTGACCACCGCGAGGCCGAGCAGCCAGCCTCCGACCACGTCGCTCACCCAGTGCACGCCGAGCGCGACCCGCGTGAAGCCGACGCCGATCACCGAGGCCGCAGCGAGGACCCACGGCAGCGGCCGCCAGGCCCGCGGGACCAGCGGTATCAGCACCAGCAGCAGCACGGCGCAGGACGTGGTGGCCGTCATGGCGTGCCCGGAGGGAAAGGAGAACCCGGGCGCGTGGGCGACGGGATCGGGCAGGTGCGGGCGGGCGCGCTCGACCGCGTTCTTCGCCAGCAAGCCGACGAGCCCCCCGACCGTCGCCGTGCACGCCGCCCACGCGGCCAGCCGCAGCGCCCGCCGCCACAGCAGCCACACCACCACCGCGGCCACCAGCAGACGCATGGTCAACGGCCCCCAGACGACCTGCGTGAGGAACTCCAGCACCCGCACCCAGGCGGGATGGCCGAGTACGGAACGGTGCAGCCGCTCGGCGGCGCCCTGGTCGAGCCGGTGCAGCGGAGCCCACCGGGACTCCACCAGAACCAGTGCGAGGGAGAACGGCACGGCTGCCAGGGCGGTGGCGGCCGACGTGACCGTCAGCCGCGCCCCGAACCGGGCATCGGGCCCGCCGCGGCGGTTCATACCCCGGGATCCTCCGTGACCGGGCCAGCCACCCCCGCCCGTACGGCCTCGAGCTGAGCGGCGAAGGACAGGCCGAGGAAGAGGGCGAGCGAGGTCAGGTACGACCACAGCAACAGCGCCATGAACGCGCTGAGCGGCCCGTACACGGTGGTGAAGGAACTGCTCGCCCCGACGTACAGGCTCAGCCCCCACGTCGCGCCGAGCCACAGCACCAGGTAGACGCCGGCGCCGAAGGCCAGCCAGGTGTACCCCGGCTGCGTACGCCGGGGCGAGCGGCGGAAAACGGCGCTGGTGGCGACCACGGCCAGCAGGATCCCGACGGGCCAGCGCAGGACGTCCCACACCTGGTGCGCGCCCGCGCCGAGATGGTACGTCTCCGTCATCGCGAGGCCGAGGTCGGAGCCGAGGACGGTGACCGAGAAGGCGAGCCCCAGGGGCAGCCCGGCCACCAGCGCCATGACCAGGCCGCGGGTGTACTTGTGGAGGAAGGGGCGGTCGCGCTCCACGCCGTAGATGCGGTTCGCGCCTCGCTCCACCTGGCACATGCCGGTCGTGACGTTGGCGATGGAGAACAGCAGGCCGAGCCACAGGGCCGCCTCGCCGCCGTCCCCGGCCTGGCGGCGGCTCTCGCGCAGGGCGTCGTCCACGACGTCCTGGCTGGGGCCGCTGACGATCCGGCTGATCGTCAGCTCGGCCATGCGCCCGATGTCCTCGGTGTGCAGCACTCCGGACAGACCGATGAGCGCGATGGCGAGCGGCAGGATCGACAGGACCGTCTGCAGGGCCAGGGCCCGGGAGTGGCTGAACCCGTCGGCGTAGCGGAACCGGATGAAGGAGTCCCGTACGAGGTTCCAGCCGCCGTGGCGGCGCAGCGCGGCCCATGCCTCCTCACCGGAGAGGCCCTCGCCCTCCCCGTGCGACTCGGCTTCGGCCGCCTCGACTTCGCTGCGTGGCGGTACCCGTGTGGCGGTGCCCATGACCGTTCCTCCCGTTCCCCTGTATTCCGCGCGAACGCGCCGGTTCAGTCCCCGGCGGTGAGGGCCGCCGCCCCCTGCGCCCCGTCCGTCACCGGCTCGTCCGGCGTGCCGCTGCGCGCGGGCACGGGCAGGTATACGCGGAGCGCCCCCGGCTCGACCTCTACGGTCATCCGCCTACCGGCCGGGAACGCGTCACCGTCGAGCTCCCGCGGCTGAGCACGGGCGAAGCCGAGCTCGATCCGTGCCGCACTGAAGTACTCCAGCGCGCCGCGTGCCGCTCGCCGCCCGGATCCGCCCGGCGCCGGCCGAGCCCGTCCGCCCCTGGTGCCGGAGGCGAGGTGCCCGACCGCCGCGAGCCACCCCCCGGCCCCGCGGGGGTCGAGCAGCACCACCTCCAGCCGGCCGCTGTCGGGCCGCGCGTCCGGGAGGAGCGGCAGGCCGCCTTGCAGCGAGCCGACGTTGCCGATGACGACCATGCGGGCCCGCCGTTCCAGCGGGGCGGCCCCGTCGAGCCGGATCGACAGCCGCATCCGGGGATCGCGCAGATGACGCAGGGCCGAGACGACGTACGCGGCCCAGCCCAGGCGCTCCTTGAGCCGTGCCGAGGCGTCCCGGACCACGGCCGCGTCGAAACCGGCACCCGCCATGACCACGAACCGTGTCGGCGTGAAGCCGTCGCCGTCGACCCGGCCCACGTCGAGCCCGACGGCCTCTCCGGACAGGGCCTCGTGCAGGGCGGCCGTGGGATCGGTGGGCAGCCGCAGGTTGCGGGCCAGGAGGTTGCCGGTACCGCAGGGCACGATCGCCAGGGGGATCCCGGTGCCGGCCATGACGTCGGCGCAGGCCCGTACCGTGCCGTCCCCTCCGCAGACCACCACCAGGGAGGCGTCAGCCTCGGCCGTGCGCACGGCCAGCGCGCCGCACGGCTCTTCGACGGAGGTCTGCTCCCACACCTGGTCCGCGTACCCGTGGCCGCGCAGCACGGCCCGCACCCGTGCAGCCGTCTCTCGGCCGCACGCGTGCGGATGGCGGACCACCACGACCCGGCCCCGCGCCCCGGACGGTGTTCCGCCCCCACCACCCCCACCGCCCCCGCCCGACCGGGTCGCGGGCGGGCCGCCACGGGCTGCCGGCCCGGGTGCGGCCCCGGTGGCCGGCAGCAATAGCGCGTACGCCACGACGAGCAGCGTGCAGGCGCCGTTCAGCAGCCCCGCCACCACGTCCGAGGGGTGATGCATGCCCCGGTAGACCCGGGAGCCGGCTACGGCCAGGGGGAGCAGGAGCAGCACGCCCACCACGACGTTGCGCCGGGCACCGCGCAGTCGCCCCGCCGCGAGCACGGCCAGACCCCCGAAGAGCGCCACGGAGGCCCCTACGTGCCCGGAGGGGAAACTGGACGTCGGCGGCGCCCCGTCCAGGTGGGGGACATCGGGCCTGGGCCGCTCCACCACGAGCGTGACGAGCACGAACACGGCGGACTGCGCGGCCACGGAGACCGCGAGGAACACCGCCTCCCGCCACCGGGGCACGCGGGGCACCCACACCAATGCGACGCAAGCCGCGAGCGTCAGCCCGATCACGCTGCCGGTCCCGGCCAGCACGGACATCACGTCCGAGAGAGCGGTGGCGGGCACACCGCGCCGGGCCGCCAGGGCGCGGTTGACCCCGTCCTCGGCGGACAGTGGCCACCGGCCCGCGAGGGGCCCGCACACCAGCAGGCCCAAGCCCGCGACGCACGCCGCTTGCAAGGGCAGCAGCAGGAGAAGACGGCCCGGTCTCGTGTCCGCGTCGTGTGCGTTGCTCATTGACGGCGTGTTACCCGGCAGCGCCCGGTCATGCGTCCACCGGCGCCGGAGCCGCTGAGCCCACCGCACCGGCCCTCGTCCGGCCGCCTTCGCCCGCTTCAACCCCGAGATGATCCGGCGGCATTGGTCACGGCGTCGGGCGTCAGGCGGTGCGGATGGCCTTGAGCAGGCGGGCGCAGCGGGTGCTCATCTCCTGGGCGGACTGGTCGGGGTGGGCGATCCACCAGCCCATGAGGGAGCTGACGGCGCCCGTCCACACGTGCTTGAGGGCGTCGGCGTCGAGGGGGTCCTCGTTGCCGTGGCCGCGCAGCAGGGCCGCGGTGCCGGTCGCGGCGAGCCCGTCGATGGCCTCGCGGTGCCGCTGGGCGGCGATGCGCAGTTCGGATCCCGGCGGCAAGGTCCTGTCGTAGAGGACGAACCAGGCGTGACGCCGTTCTTCGAGGGCCGTGAAGAGGCCGGTGAGGACGGTGTGGGGGAGCAGCTCCTCGGCAGCGGCGGCCGGGCCGCCGGACATCGCCTCGTCGATCGCCGTGATGACGCGGGCGGCGATGCGTTCGAGGCAGGCGAGGTAGAGCCCGTCCTTCGAGTCGAAGTAGGCGTAGAGCATCGGCTTCGTCACGCCCACCCGCCGGGCGATCGCGGCCATCGACGCGGAGGCGTGTCCGTGCCGGCCGAACTCCTCCGTCGCGGCGGCGAGGATCTGCTCCTCGCGCTCGGCGCGCGGTACGCCCTTCGTCCCCGCCGGTCTGCCCCTGCGCCTGCCCGGCGGCGAGGTGGTCGACGGGGTGCCCGGTGCGGTGCCGGCGCTTGTGGAGTCCATGAGCCGAACTATACGGTGGAGTAAATTACCAAGCGGTAAATTACCGGAAGGTTATATCGCCATGGCTGCCGAGATCGTACCCGCCGCTCCCCTCGCCGCGCCCCGACGCCGTCGGTCCTGGTGGGGCTGGGGCACCGACGACAAGGCCCTCCCCGACAGCGAGTGCACCGCCCTCGGCGCGCTCGTCCCCGGTGCGGCCGACACCCCGCTGCCGGTGCCCGACGTCCGCAGCGTCGATCTGCCGAAGGCCCGGGTCACCCCGCCGTCCTCCCTCGCCCACTTGATGTCCGACACCCCGCCGGACCGGGCCTCCCACACCTACGGCAAGGCCTACCGCGACGTCGTACGGGCGCTGCGCGGCGAACTCGGGGCGGCTCCGGACCAGGTCGCCTTCCCCCGCTGCGAACAGGACGTCGTGGACGTCCTGGACTGGGCCGCCGGCGCGGACGTGGTCGTCGTGCCCTACGGAGCGGGCAGTTCGGTGGTCGGAGGAGTGGAGTACCGCGGGGACCGGCGGCGCGGCGTGGTCTCACTCGACCTCGCCGCCCTGGACCGCGTACTCGACATCGACACGGTCAGCAGGGCGGCACGGATCCAGGCGGGCGTTCTCGGGCCCGACCTCGAAGCCCAGCTGCGGCCGCACGGGCTGACCCTGCGCCACTTTCCGCAGAGCTTCGAGTTCTCCACCCTCGGCGGCTGGCTGGCCACCCGGGCCGGCGGCCACTACGCCACGCTCCTCACCCACATCGACGACCTGACCGAGTCGTTGCGCGTGGTCACCCCGGTCGGCGTCAACGAGTCGCTGCGCGTGCCCGGTTCGGGTGCGGGCCCGTCCCCCGACCGGCTGTTCCTGGGATCGGAGGGCACGCTCGGCGTGATCACCGAGGCATGGATGCGGCTCCAGGACCGGCCCCGTCACAAGGCGTCCGCCTCGGTCCTGTTCGACGACTTCAAGGCCGCGGCCGGTGCGGTCCGCGCCATCGCACAGTCGGGCCTGCACCCGGCCAACTGCCGGCTGCTCGATCCGGGCGAGGCGGCCCTCGCGGGCGTGGCCGGCGGCGGGCGCAGCGTACTCGTCCTCGGGGTGGAGTCCGCGCACTTCCCCGTCGCCGACCGGCTCTCCGAACTCGTCGCCCTGGCGCGGGACCACGGCGGTTCGCCGGCGGGGGCGCCGCCCGCGGCCGGCGGTCCCGCCGGCGGACCCCCGGATGACTCGGCGGCCGGTGCGTGGCGCTCCGCGTTCCTGCGCATGCCCTACCTGCGCGACGGACTCGCGCGGATGAGCGTGATCAGCGAGACCTTCGAAACGGCCTGCACGTGGGACCGTGCCGAGGCCCTGTACGAGGCCGTGCACCGGGACCTGGGCGCCGTCGTACGCAAGGTGACCGGCGCCGAAGGGATGATCAACTGCCGTTTCACGCACGTCTACCCCGACGGCCCCGCCCCCTACTTCACCGTCATCGCCGCGGCGCGGCGCGGCTCGGAAGTCGCGATGTGGGACGAGATCAAGTCCGCCGCGATGGACGTGCTCGGCGCGCACGGAGCGACCGTCACCCACCACCACGCCGTCGGCCGCGACCACCGTCCCGGATACGACCGGCAGCGCCCCGAGCCGTTCGCCCGGGCGCTGCGGGCCGCGAAACACGCGCTCGACCCGGCAGGCATCCTCAACCCCGGAGTGCTCTTCGACGGGGAGCGGAGCTGAGCCCACGGCGCACCCGCGGGGGCGCGACAACAGGGAGACGGGGGTCACATCGCATGCCTGTCACAAGCCGCCGGGCGGCGGTGTCCAAGAGGTGTAACCGTCGGACAACGGCAATGGAGCCCACCATGGAAGCACGCCTCAACCCCTTCACCAACCCGGTCCTGGGCAAGGTCTTCAAGCACATCATCGCTGCGGGCAAGGTGCTCTCGGACTCGACCCTGCCGGCCTCGACGCAGGAACTGGTCAAGCTCCGCGCCAGCCAGATCAACGGCTGCGCCGCCTGCACCGACATGCACTTCAAGGACGCCGTACACGCCGGGGAATCCGCGGAGCGCCTCAATCTGGTGGCGGTCTGGCGCGAGGCCACGGTGTTCACCGACGCCGAGCGTGCCGCGCTGGAGCTGGCGGAGGAGGGCACCCGGATCGCCGACGCGGCCGGCGGCGTCCCGGATGCGGTGTGGGCGAACGCCGCCAAGCACTACGACGAGGACCAGCTCGGCGCTCTGGTGGGCGTCATCACCGTCATCAACGCCTTCAACCGCGGCAACGTCCTGCTCCAGACGCCCGCCGGCGACTACCGGCCCGGCCAGTACGCATAACCAGGAGCCAGCCCGACCCGCGTGCCCATCCGGATGAGTACCGGCTGGAGGGGCACCGGGGCGGGGGAGCGTGCCGCGCGCTCCGGAATCCCGGAACGCGCGGCCCCGGGCGCGGGGCAGGACAGCGACGTGGCGTCACAGATGCCGCCGGGCGTTGAGCCGGGCCGCCTGGCGTGTCAGATGGTCGCGCTCGGCGAGGTTGGGTGCCTTTCGGGCCGCTTCGGCGTACAGCCGTGCCGCCGTCGCCAGGTCGCCGTCGCGCTCGTGGAGGTACGCGGCCACCGCCGTGTGGCGGGGCAGTGAGTCGTCCAGCGCCGCGAGCGCCGCAAGCCCGGCGCGCGGTCCGTCCGCCTCGCCGACGGCGACCGCTCGGTTGAGGCGGACGACCGGGCTGTCGGTCAGGCGCGTGAGTTCGTCGTACCACTCGAGGATCTGCACCCAGTCGGTCTCCTCGGCGGTGGGCGCATCGGCGTGGAGTGCCGCGATCGCGGCCTGGGCCTGGAACTCGCCCAGCCGGTCGCGGGAGAGGGCCGTCTGCAGGATCTGGACGCCCTCGGCGATCAACGCGGTGTCCCACCGGCCGCGGTCCTGCTCGGCGAGCGGCACCAGGCTGCCGTCGGGCGCGGTCCGGGTGGCGCGCCGGGCGTGGTGGATCAGCATGAGGGCGAGCAGTCCCGCCACCTCGGGATGGTCGATCGCGGCCGCGAGCTGCCGGGTGAGCCGGATGGCCTCGGAGGCGAGGTCGACGTCGCCCGAGTAGCCCTCGTTGAAGACGAGGTACAGGACGCGCAGCACGGTGGCGACATCGCCGGGCTGGTCGAATCGCACGCCGGAGACGGTGCGCTTGGCGCGGCTGATGCGCTGTGCCATGGTCGCCTCGGGCACCAGGTAGGCGTGGGCGATCTGGCGGGTGGTCAGCCCGCCGACGGCGCGCAAGGTGAGCGCGACCGCGGACGACGGCGTCAGAGAGGGGTGGGCGCAGAGGAAGTAGAGCTGGAGCGTGTCGTCCACCGCGGGCGTGGGCCCGGGCGCCGGCTCCTCCTCGACGCGGTCCTCCCGCCGGCGGCGTGAGGCGTCCGCCCGCCTCGCGTCGAGGAACCGGCGCCAGGCCACCGTGACCAGCCAGCCCTTCGCATCCCGTGGCGGGTCGACCGGCCAGACCCGGACCGCCTCGACCAGCGCCTCCTGCACGGCGTCCTCGGCCGCCGCGAAGTCGGCTCCGCGGCGGACGAGGACGGTGAGGACGCTCGGTGTGAGGTTGCGGAGCAGGGCCTCGTCCATCGACGACGTCACTCCGTGACGGTGGTGTGACAGCCCAGGAACGGGCGCAGCTCGAGCCACTCGTGGATCGGCTTCCCGCCCGCGCCGGGGGCGGCCGACAGCTCCCCGGCCAGCTCGACGGCGCGCTCGTAGCTGTCGACGTCGATCACCATCCAGCCGGCGATGAGGTCCTTGGTCTCGGCGAACGGGCCGTCGGTGACCGGCGGGCGCCCCTCACCGTCGTACCGGACGAAGGTTCCCTCGGGGGCGAGCGCCTGACCGTCGACGAACTCGCCCGTCCCCTCGAGCCGGGCCGCGAAGTCGGTCATGTACTGCATGTGCGCCGAGATCTCCTCGGGCGTCCACTGGTCCATGGGCACGTCGTTGACCGCAGCCGGGGCGCCGCGGTAGTGCTTGAGCAGCAAGTACTTGGCCATGATGCTTCTCCTCGGTGCTGGTGCGACCCATTCTGGTCGCCTTCACTCCGGGGACGGAGCCGGCCACGGGTTCTCGACACCGCCGCCCGATTTTTTTGGCTCTCGTACATGAGCCCGAAGTGCGGGCCCCGGAGCACCCTCCCCGCCCCCGCATGGGGCGTGCGGACTACGGCGCGTCCAACCTGCGACGGCCTCCGCCCTCACTCGGCCCTCTTGGCGGCGTCCACTGGCATCTCGGCTCCCGCGAGGGCACGCAAAGGCCCGGTTAAGATCATGGTTTCGTCCAACGAGGGGAAACCATGCGGAAGATCGTCACAGGCACGGCTCTGGTGCTGGCCGCCGGGCTGCTGACCGGATGCGGTAGCGGCGGGAGCAAGTCCGAGGAGGCGAAGGGCTCGACGGCCCCGGACAAGCCCGCCGCCACCGCGAGCAGCAGCCCGTCGGGATCCGGCAAGCCGGCCTCGGGCGGAGGTGAGGTCAGCCACGAGGTGACCCTGGAAGTGCTCGGCTCCGGACCCGCGCAGGTCTACTACAACCTGGCGTCCAACAAGGGCGAACAGGTGACGCTGCCTTGGAAGAAGACGGAGACGATCACCTTCACCACCGAAGCCGAGAAGCGCATCGGCACGACGGTCTCCGTGGTCCCGGGTTCGGTGCAGGCCGCCGACGGCATGCTCAAGCCGGCGTCGTGCGTGATCACCGTCGACGGCAAGAAGGTCGCCGACAACCAGGACGGCAAGACACCCATGTGCAGCTACCGCCTGAAGTGACCGTGACACCGGCCCGGCGCGCCGTGCAGCCGGCGATGTCCGGGCTGCGCCGGGCCGGTTTGCCGCTGGGGCCGCGGAGCCGGCGTCCCCGCCGTCCCGGAGGACGGGCCCGCCGAGGCCTCCGTGCCTGGCCCTATTGCGGCTTCGGCCCCTTCATCAGCTTGCTGAGCTCCTCCAGCTGTCCTTCCTTCATGCCCCGGACGTAGTCCCAGCCATTGTGGTCGCCGCCCTGGATCTCGTGGATCGTGACCTTGAGCGGGCCCTTGCCGAACTGCTGCTGGAACTTCTCCATCCGGTCGCGGCCGCCCTCCTTGGTGCCGTACTGGAAGAGGACGTTCACATCGGGGCCCTTGTTGGCGATCAGCTTCGGGGCGAGCTTCTCGGGGTTGTTCGCGTCCATTTCCGCCTGGTGGCCCTTCCAGAGCGGGGAGTCGGGGACGATCTCCCCGCCGTTGGCTATGACGGCCCGGAAGCGGTCCGGCTTCTGGAGGAGCTGCTTGAGGCCGACGAACGCGCCGGAGGAGTTGCCCATGAAGGCCCAACCGTCGCGGGACTTGTAGGTACGGAAGTTGGCCCGGGCGAGGTCGGGTACGTCCTCGCCGATCCAGGTGCCCATCTTGGCCTGGCCGGGGATGTCGGAGCCGTCGTAGTAGTACTTGTTGTCCGGGTTCAGGATCGGCATGACCAGGATGAACGGGAGGCTCTTGCCGGCCGCGGCACCCTCGGCGACGGCCTTCTGGAGGCCCAGCTGCGGCATGGTCGCCCAGTAGTTGTCGGCGTTCCCGTTGCCTCCGGGCAGCGCGATCATGACCGGGAAAGCGCTCTTCGCGTACTCCGGGCGGTCGTACTCCTTGGGCGTCCACACCCAGACGCTTCCCTCGAAGCCGGACTTGGGGCCCTTCACCCGGGCCTTGGATATGCGGGTGCCGTCGTCCAGCTTGACCGTCTGCTTGAAGTCGGTGAACGGGCCGGTGGGGAGGGACACGTCCGGGTCCGCGCTCGGCGCGGAGGTCTGCTTCCCACCGCCGGTCTCGTTGTTCTTGTCCTTTTCTGCCCCGGTGGAGGGCTTCGCGTAGCTGACGGACTCCCCGTTCCCGTCGAACCAGTCCGTCTTCCAGGAGATCAACCCGGCGCCGGCGCCGGCGACCAGGGCCACGGCCACCGCGGAGCCGATCCACACCTTCTTGCGGGATCGCCTGGGCGGCTGTGACTGCGGCTGCGGCTGCGGGTACACGTGCACGAACTTCGCTCCGAAAGGTGCGGCTGCCCTCGAGCGGGCAGAACGGGTGGGTCCTCCTCTCTGGATGTGTTTCTCGACCTCAAGGTTGCAAAAATATGCAATAAATGTCGTTTAGATTTCAAATGAGTACGGACCGAGTGGTTCCGGACAGGTTTTACGCACCGTGCGTGATGTTCCGGCCGACGATCGGAGTGACGGGAGGTGCCAGGGCCGGGCGCTGGCGAAATGCGGTCCATCGGATGCATGGCTGGGAATCGACCCATCTGCACCCTTCAAGTCCTTTTGCGGGATGCGTGAGCCGATCCCTACGCTACGGTAACTTCGCTGTCTGTAACGGGGATGTCCCATGGAGAACGCGAAGCATGAACACCAGCACATTGAATCGGCACAGCCGGTTAGAGGCCCTGGGGGCCCACGTACCCGAGACCGTGGTGACCACCCGGGAGCTGACCGAGGGGATATCCGCCGTCCGTGACGCGGACCTCCAGCGGATCACCGGAATCGCCGAGCGCCGGGTGTACGACCCGGATCCGGCAGTCGCCGAGAACTCCTTCTCGATGGCCCTGTCCGCCGCGCGGGACTGCCTTGCCGCCTCCCGCTACGAGGCCGCCGACCTCGACGTCGTCATATCGGCCTCGATCACCCGGTTCACGGACGGGGGCCGCTTCACCTTCGAACCGTCCTTCGCCGCGCTGCTCGCCCGGGAGCTGGGCGCCCGACCCGCCGTCCAATTCGACGTGTCCAACGCCTGCGCCGGCATGATGACCGGCGTCTACCTGCTCGACCGCATGATCCGCTCCGGCGCGGTACGCAACGGCCTGGTCGTCAGCGGTGAGCAGGCCACCGCCGTCGCCGAGACGGCGGCCCGCGAGGTCACCGACTCCTACGACCCGCAGTTCGCCTCGCTCTCCGTCGGCGACTCGGCGGCCGCCGTCGTCCTGGACGCCTCCACCGACGAGGCCGACCGAATCCACTACGTGGAACTGATGACCTGCTCGGAGTACTCCCACCTGTGCATGGGAATGCCGAGCGACCGCAGCCAGGGCGTGGCCCTCTACACGGACAACAAGAAGATGCACAACCGCGACCGGCTCAAACTGTGGCCGCGGTTCCATCGGGACCTCCTGGCCAAGCAGGGCCGGGAATTCGCCGACGAGGCGTTCGACTACGTCATCCAGCACCAGGTCGGCACCCGTTTCATCGACTACGTGAACCAGACGGCCGAAGCCGAGTTCAAGACCCCGATGCCCAGTTCCCTCGCGGTCGTCGAGAAGTACGGCAACACCGCGACCACCGCCCACTTCCTGACGCTGCGTGAGCACCTGCGGGCCGGTACCGCCCGCCCCGGATCCCGGTTCCTCATGGTCCCCGCCGCCTCCGGCGTCGTGACCGGCGCCCTGTCGGCCACGATCACGAACATGGGGGTCTGACCCATGGGAATGGTCATCGCCGCAGCCCACACCGCCGCGCACCACGGCACGGGACCCGCCTCCGCCGTCGAACTCGCGAGCCGGGCCGCCCGCGCCTGCCTGTCGCAGGCGCAGGTCTCCCCGTCATCCGTCGGCGTCCTCATCAACGTCGGCGTCTACCGGGAGTCCAACACCTTCGAACCCGCCCTCGCGGCCCTGATCCAGAAGGAGGTCGGCATCAACCTGGACTACATCGCCGACCCGGCCCCCGCCGCCGGCTTCTCCTTCGACCTGATGAACGGTGCCTGCGGTGTCCTCAACGCCGTACAGCTCGCCCAGAGCCTCCTCGACACCGGCAGTGCCGAACGCGTCCTGATCACGGCCGCCGACGTGCACCCCGGCGGCGACGCACGCCTCGACCCCGACTACCCGTACGCGGACCTCGCCGGCGCCTTCCTCCTCCAGCGCAGCGCGGACCCCGACGCCGGGTTCGGCCCCGTGTCCTCCTACTTGGGCGACGGACCCAGCGACACCGAGGGGTACCTCGACACCGCGGTCATGGGCAGCGAGGGCCGCTCCCGGATCACGGTCCGCCGTACGGAGGGACACCGTGCGCGGCGCAGCGCACTCGCCGCCGTGTGCACCGCCGGGTACGCCCGCGAGCACGGCATCGACCTGGACCGCACCGTCGTGGTCGGCCCGCACGCCGCGCAGGACACGGTCGTCGACGGAGACCGCGAGGAGATCGGCGACGGCGAGCCGCACACCGCGGCGCCGGTCCTCGGCTACCTCCAGGCCATGGCCGCCCCGCGCCCCGAGGACTGCGACCGGCTCCTGATCGTCGCCGTCGGCGCAGGCCCCGGCGCCGCCTGTGTCGGCTACCGGCCCGAAGGCTGGTGACGGGACGCCATGAGCACCGTTCCCCATTCCGCAACCGCCGCCGGCCTGGCCGACTGCCTGGAGCGCAACGCCGCCGCCTTCCCGCACAAGCCGGCCGTCATCCACCCCGACGGCCGCGAACCCGGCGGCGGCCTGCGCTACCGCGAAGTCACGTACAGGGAGTTGCAGGACACGGTCGAGGAAATCGCCCACGGACTCGCCCGAGCCGGGATCACCCGCGGGACCAAGACCGTACTGATGGCACCGCACGGCCCGGAGCTCTTCGCCCTCGCCTTCGCGCTCTTCCGGCTCGGCGCCGTCCCCGTCGTCGTCGACCCGGGCATGGGCGTGCGCCGGATGCTCCACTGCTACCGCGCCGTCGGCGCCGAGGCGTTCATCGGACCGCCCCTCGCCCACCTCGTACGGGTCCTCGGCCGCCGCACCTTCGGCCGCGTACGCATCCCCGTCACGCTGGGCCGCCGCCGGCTGTGGGGCGGCCACACCCTCCACGCGCTGCGCACCACCGGTGGACGAAGGACCCCCGCCGCCGACGTCGGCGGCGACGACCTCCTGATGATCGGCTTCACCACCGGAAGCACCGGCCCCGCCAAGGGAGTCGAGTACACCCACCGCATGGCGCTCTCCATCGCCCGCCAGATCGAGGCCGCCCACGGGCGCACCCGCGACGACACGTCACTGGTGACCCTGCCCTTCTACGGCATGCTCGACCTCGTCTACGGTTCCACCACCGTCCTCGCCCCCCTCGCACCGGCCAAGGTCGCCCAGGCCGACCCCGCCCTGCTCGTGGATGCGCTGGAACGTTTCGGTGCGACCACCATGTTCGCCTCGCCCGCCCTGCTGCGGAACCTCACCGACCACCTCACGGCCCTGGGCCGCCCGCTGCCCGACCTGCGCTGCATCGTCTCCGGCGGCGCGCCCGTCCCCGACTCGGTCGTCGCCGGCCTGCGCACCGTGCTCGACGAGAAGGCCTCCGTCCACGTCACGTACGGGGCCACCGAGGTCCTGCCGATCACCTCGATCGAATCCGAGGAGATCCTCGGCGAGACCTCCGCCGGCAGCGCCCGCGGAGCCGGCACCTGCATCGGCCGCCCCGTCCCCGGCACCCGCGTCCGCATCATCCCCGTCACCGACGGCCCGCGCGCCCGGCTGGACCCGGGGACCGCCCTGCCCGCAGGCAGCGTCGGCGAGATACTCGTCGAGGGCGAGTCCGTCAGCCCCCGCTACCACGAGGCCCCACGCTCCGACGCCCTGCACAAGGTGCACGAGACCCAGCCTGACGGCACCTCGCTCACCTGGCACCGCACCGGCGATCTCGGCTACGTCGACGACCGCGGCCGGCTCTGGTTCTGCGGCCGCACCTCCCAACGGGTGCGCGCCGCCGGCCGGGACCTGTACACCGTGCGCTGCGAGGGCGTCTTCAACGCCCATCCACTGGTGCGCCGCAGCGCCCTGGTCGGTATCGGCCCGGCAGGCGCCCAGCGCCCCGCCGTCTGCGTGGAGAGCGACGTCCCGGCCGGCAGCGCCGCCTGGCGGGACCTGGTCGCCGAACTGCGCGGCCTCGCCGCCGACCACGCCCCGACCAGGGGGCTGGAGGAGTTCCTGCACCATCCCGCCTTCCCGGTGGACATCCGCCACAACGCCAAGATCGGCCGCGAGCAGCTGGCCCGCTGGGCCGAACGGCGCCTCGCGCCGCCCCCGCCCCCGTTCTCGCGGACCCGTGCGGCCCGCCTCGTACCGCTCGCCGGCTGGGCGTACCTCCTCGGCGGCGCGATCTGGGCGGCCGTCGCGGACGTCCCCGACGTACCCCTGCTGCGCTGGCTGTGGTGGGCCGACGCCTTCCTCAGCATCCCGGTGCACGCCGCGCAGATCCCCCTCGCGCTGCCACGGGGCAGGGCCGCGGGGCACGGCAGCGCGGCCACCGCCGCACTGACCCTGCTCTACGGCGCGACCTGGTGGCGGTCCCTGTGAACATCCTGATCACCGGGGCCACCGGCTTCCTCGGCGGCCACCTCGCCGACGCCTGCCTGCGCGACGGCCACCGGGTCCGCGCCCTGGTCCGGCCCGGCAGCGACACCGCCCGCCTGAGCGCCCTCGGACCGGGGCTGGACCTCGTACCCGGCGACCTCGCCGACACCGCCTCGCTGGCCCGCGCGGCCATCGGCTGCGACACCGTGCTGCACAGCGCCGCGCGCGTCGTCGATCACGGCAGCCGCGCCCAGTTCGAGGAGGCCAACGTCACCGGAACGCAGCGGCTGCTGACGGCGGCCCGCGCCGCGGGCGCCACCCGCTTCGTCTTCGTCAGCAGCCCGAGCGCGCTGATGCACCTGCGCGAGGGCGACCGGCTCGGGATCGACGAGAGCACCCCGTACCCCACCCGGTTCTTCAACCACTACTGCGCGACGAAGGCCGTCGCCGAGCAGTACGTACTGTCCGCGAACGCACCGGACTTCACCACCTGCGCCCTGCGCCCGCGCGGCATCTGGGGCCCGCGCGACCACGCGGGTTTCCTGCCCCGCATGATCGCCTCGATGCGGGCGGGCCGACTGCCCGACCTGTCCGGCGGCAAACGGGTACGGGTCTCGCTCTGCCACGTCGACAACGCCGTCGAGGCCTGCCTGCGCGCGACCGCCGTCCCCGCCGAACGCATCGGCGGCAAGGCGTACTTCGTGGCCGACCGCGAGGAGACCGACCTGTGGGCCTTCCTCACCCGCGTCGGCGCCCTCCTCGGCTGCGCGCCGCCGCACCCCCGCGTCCCCGTCGCGGCCACGCGCATCCTCGCCGAGGCCGTCGAGGCGGTGTGGCGCCTGCGCCCTTCGGCCGGTACGGGCCCACCGCTGAGCCGTTACACGACGGCCCTCCTCACCCGCTCCACCACGTACGACACGGGCGCCGCCCGCCGCGACCTCGGCTACGACCCGCCGCGCACCCAGGAGGACGGCGTGAGCGGGCTGCTCCGCTGGATCCACGGCATCGGCGGCGTCGAGGCCTGGGCGCGACCGGAGAAGCCCCAGGGGCGGAAGCCGCCCGCGTCCACGCGTACCGACCAAGGAAGCAGCCCGCGATGACACCCCCTCACACCGTGTACCGGCGGCCGGTGTCGGCCACCGAGCACCTCTACCTTTCCGCGGGCCACGCGCGCGGGACCATGGCCCTGCGCATCGTCGTCGAAGGGCACACCGCCCCCGAACCGGCAGCCCTCCGGGCGGCGGTCGCCCGGGCCGCCGAGACCTGCCCCGGCTCCCGCCTGGTACGACGCGGGCCCGTCTGGACCGCCGAGGGCCCGCTGCCCACGATCCGCTACGCCACGCCGACCACCGGTGGCATCGACGTGTCGGACCCGGCCACGGCGGCGCTCCTCACCGGCCGCTCACGCCGGAACGACCCGCCGGAGTGCGGGATCCTGGTCGTCCCCGACACCTCCGCGGACACGGACACCGCCACGCTCGTGTTCAGCGCCTCGCACGCCCTGATGGACGGACACGGCGCCCTGACCTGGGTACGGGAGGTCTTCCGCGCCCTGCGCGGGGAGCCCGGCCGCCCCGCCCTCGCCCCCGACACCGACCGCGGACTGCTGCGCCGGCTCGGCGCTTCAGGCCGGCGGCCGGCACTCGTCCCCGACCGCCCGTCGCCCCTGGGCCGCCCGGTCCCGGGCCCCGAGCAGACCCTGTGGCTCCGCCGAACCCTCCCCGGCCACCACCGGGCCCTCACGGCCAGGCTGGCCCAGGCCCTGACGGACAGCGCGGCGACGGCCCGTGCCCGCTCCGGCGGTGCCCTCAGCGGCAGTGCCCGCTCCGGCGGCGCGGCCCGCGGCGGAACCCGGGTCATGATCCCGGTCGATCTGCGGCGCCACCGCCCCGGCACCGTCTCGACCGGCAACCTCACCCTGCCGCTGTTCCTGGACCTGAGCCCCGGACAGGAGTGGCCCAGGGCACAGGTCACCCTGCTCCGGGCGCTCGCCGAGAACCAGGAGCTCGCCGAGGGCTTCGAGTCGGCCCTCCTCCCATTGCCGACGGCGGCCGGTCGCCTCCTGCTGCGGGCCGCCCAGGCCGGCGCCGTACGGGCCGACCGGCACCTCGCCTCAGCCGTCGTCTCCCACCTGGGGCGTCTGGACCCGGCCGAGTTCTCCGGCGGGGGCTTCACCGCGACGACCCTGTACGCACTGCCCGTCCACGCCCCCTTGGTACCCGTCTCGATGGCCGCCACCGAGACGAACACCGCCACGGAGCTCACGATGGGCGTCCGCGGCGGCCCCGGTCTGGCCGAACGCGCCGCCCGCCTCCTGGACGAAGTCCTGGCCCACCTGCCGGCCTCCGCCGCACCGGCACCGCCGGCGCCGCCCGCATCCGCTGCGCGGCCCGGTCCCGCACCGCGGCCCCGGCCCGAGCCCGCGCCTGCGGTGCCGGCCGGGTCCGCGGCGGCGCCCGCGGCTCCGCCGGCTTCCACACCTGCGACGCCGCCCGCGTCCGGGCCCGTACCGCCCCCCGCCGTGGAACCGGAGCCCCCGCGCCCCGCCACCGTCGTGGAGCTGTTCCGCACGCAGGCCGCCCGTACGCCCGGAGCGCCCGCGCTCGACGGCCCCGGCGGGGTGGTCACGTACGCCGAAATGGACCGCCGTTCCGACGCCGTCGCCGCCGAGCTGCTGCGCCGGGGGATCGGGCGCGAAGACCTCGTCGGTCTGGTCGTCGACCGCACCCCGGCCGGGGTCTGCGCGCTGTGGGGGATCCTGAAGGCGGGTGCCGCCTACGTGCCGCTGGACCCCGCCCATCCCGCCGCGCGGACCGCGGAGATCCTCCGCGCCTGCGGCGCCCGGCTCTGCCTGACCCAGCGTCACCTCGCCGAACGCCTCGGCGCGCTCGCGTCCTGCCCCCTGCTCGCGGCGGAGGACCTCGTCACCGGCCCGCCGGCCCGCCCGGTCCCCCCGGCCCCCGCGCTCGAGGACCTCGCGTACGTCATCCACACCTCCGGCTCCACCGGCCGCCCCAAGGGCGTGCAGATCGAACACCGGGCCCTCGCAGGCTTCGTCCGCTGGATGACGCAGGTCTGCCGCGTGGACGCGCGGACCCGCTTCGGCTTCGCGTCTTCCTACGGCTTCGACATCTCCTGCTTCCCGCTCTTCCTGCCCCTCCTGGCCGGCGGCACGGTGGTCCTCGCGCCCGACGCGCCCTCGCCCGCCACCCTGCGCCGGCTCGTCACCGACCACCGGGCCGACACCCTTGCCCTCACCCCCTCCCACCTGCCCCTGCTGCCCGACCGGGGCGACGTCCGCACCCTGCTGCTCGGCGGCGAACCGCTGACCCCGGCCGCCGTACGCACCGCCCGGACCGCCTTCGGTCCCGACTGCCGCATCATCAACGGCTACGGCCCCACCGAGGCGACCGTCGTCTGCCTCGCCCACGTCGTGGAGGACGCGCGGCCGACGACCGCCGCCACCCTCCCCATCGGCACCCCCGGCCCCTACGCCCGGGTCGACCTCGTCACCGAGGACGGCGAGCGCATCGGCACCGGGGCCGAGGACACCGGCCGCACGGGGGAGATCGTCGTCAGCGGCGCCCAGGTGGCCCGCGGCTACCTCGGCCCGCAGGACGGCCGCTCCTCCCCGTTCACCGAGCACGAGGGCGGCACCCGCAGCTACCGCACGGGGGACCTCGGGCGGCGACTGCCGGGCGGGGCGGTCGAGTTCGCCGGGCGCATCGACGGCCAGCTCAAGATCGCCGGGCACCGCATCGAGCCCGCGGAGATCGTCGCCGCGCTCGAAGCCCGGCCCGAGGTGAGTCGCGCCGTCGTGGCCGTCCGGCGCCGCCCGCACGGCACCGCGCCGGTCCTGTGCGCGTACGTCGTCCCGCGCGCCGACGGCTCGTACGGGGGCGCGGGCGACGCGCAGAGGAGCCCGAGCGGTACGGGTGCCCAAGGCGCTCTGCACGGCGGCCCCGACCTCTCCGACCTCTCCGACCTCCCCGCCACCCTGCGTTCCGCGCTCACCGCCCTGCTGCCCGCCGCGATGGTCCCGGCGCACGTCATCACCGTGGACGCCATTCCCAGCACGGTCGGCGGCAAGGCCGACCTCGACGCCCTCCCCGACCCCTTCACCTCCGCGCCCGTCGTCGCCCACGACCCGGCGGAGCCCGCCGCCCTCCAGGCGCGGGTGGCCGCCCACTGGGGCGCGATCCTCGCCGTGGACACCACCCGGCTGTCCGCGGAATCCGACTTCCAGACCCTGGGCGGAGACTCCCTCGCCCTGGTGGAAATGCTGACCGCCGTCTCCGACGACCTGCTGGAACCCGCCGAGGCCCGGCGCTTCATGGCCGGCCTGGACTGCCTGGTCCGGAACCTGACGCTCGCACAGGTCTGCGCCCACCTCGCCGCCGCCCGAGAGGAGCTCCCCGCATGATCTTCGTCGGAGACGGCGCACTGCTGCGCCGAGCCGTCGCTCACGCCGCCGCGCAGGGCCACCCCGTAGACCTCGTCTGCTGCGAGGATCCGCAGGACGCTGCAGGCGCCCGGCACCTGCGCGTTCCCGCCTCCGGCGACGTCAACGCCCACGCCGACGCCCTCGCGCAGGCCTGCACCGACGGAGTCGTCTGGTCCCTCAACAACCGCCGGATCTTCCGCGCCCCGCTCCTCTCCCGGGGCCTGCGCATCCTCAACATCCACAACGGCCTGCTGCCCCGCCACCGCGGACTGCCCTCCGTGGCCGTCCTCTTCGCCCTGCTGCACGGCGAGCGCGAGTACGGCGCGACCCTGCACGAGGTCGACGCGGGCATCGACACCGGCCGCGTCCTGGCCGTACGCCGCTTCCCGATCGCCCCCGACGCCCGCCACTTCCAGGTCATGCTCCACGGCGTGCGCGCCTGCCAGGCCCTGTTCGAGGAAACCCTGCCGGCGGTCGACGCGGGCGCGGCCCTCCCGCCCCCACCCGCCCCCGCGGGGCCGTCGGCGTACTACGGGACCCGGGCCCTGGCCCGGCTGGCGGACCACCGCGATCACCCGGCCTACGCCGCCGCCACGGACCTCGGCCCCTTCGCCGCGCACGCCCCCGAACTGGCCGCGGCGATCGGGACGGCGGCGCCCTTCACATGAGATGACTTTTCGGGCCGCGTCACCCGGAATGGTCAGGTACCCGATCTTTCCGTGCGTAGGGGACGTGACCTGTGGTTTCCTGAGCCCGCCTCGCCTGTAGCGAGTCGACTACGTGGAGTGAAGGGGATGTTGTCGTGAGCGTTCTGGACATCAAGCTGGACCGGTCGTTCGATGTCTTCGACTCGGACCGCGACGGGCGGCTCGAGAAGTCGGACGTCATCGGCCTCTCGGACAAGCTCGCCGAATCACTCGGGGTCGCTCCGGCGACAGTGGCCGGACTCCGGGACTCGTTGGCGGACCTCTGGGACGCCGTCTTCCAGAAGATGGACAAGAACGACGACGGAGCGGTCGACCGGCACGAGTTCCGGGCGGCGTTCCGGGCGCGGATCGTCACGGATCAGAACAGGATCTGGGAACGGATCAGGAACATGAGCAACGCCTGGACGGAGCTCGGTGACCGCGACGGCGACGGCATGCTGAGCCGGGAGGAGTACACCTCGCTGCTCCACGGCATGTTCCGCTTGCCCCGCGAGACCTTCGACGAGGCGTTCAGTCAGCTGGACGTGGACGGTGACGGGCAGTTGAGCCGTGACGAGATCAGCTCCGCAATGAAGGAGTACTACACGAGCGACAACTACTCGGCCCGCGGGAACCAGTTCTTCGGGCGCCTCTGAGGGCTGTCCGAGGCGGGTCCGGAAGACGGGGGAGGGTACGCAGTATTCGCCCCTGCTGCCCGCCCTCCTCCAGTGGCTTCTCCAGACCGGTTCGAATGGCGTCCCCGCTCGTTGACCGGGGAGGAAGCCGATCATTCACGACCTGCTGGAGGACCTCTGATGGCCGATGCCGCACTGCCGGTGATTGTTCTCTCCGACTCCGACCCGCTCCGCCGCCATGAAACCGCTGAGCTGGTGCAAAGCTGGTACCGGACGTCCTTCCGCGTGCTGCAGGTCGGAGGGCAGGCGGAGGTGGTCCGCGCGTTGCGCGCGCTGGCCGACCGGAAGGTACCGGTGGCAGCCGTGCTCGCCGATGAAGCACCGGACCCGGGTGCCGCGCAGCACCCGGGTGTGCGCTGGCTGTCGCTGGCCGAGCGCGGCGGTGCGGAGTCCGACGGCACCCCCGTCGGGGCGGCCCGGGACGATGGCGACCCGGCCGAGCACCTTCGTGGCGCGCTCGACGATTCCCTGTGCACGTGGAACGCCGACCACGACGGCGGTGTGCCGACCGCCGAGGTGCGCGGGAGCCGCTTCTCACCCGCCGCCTATGCGGTGCGTGACTTCCTCGGCCGCAGCGGCGTGATCTTCCGCTGGCTCCCTGAGGAGGACGTACGGGACGCCCCGGTGACCGTCCGCCTCGGGGACGGCACCGAGATCGTGGATCCTTCGCTCAGTGACCTGGCCGAGCGGCTCGGTCTCATCCGGCCGGCCGAACAGGACCACTACGACGTCGCGGTGATCGGCGGTGGCCCCGGAGGTCTGTCCGCGGCCGTGTACGCGGCTGCCGAGGGCATGAGCGTGGTCGTGATCGAGGACGACGCGCCCGGCGGTCAGGCGGGATCGACCTCGCGGATCGAGAACTACCTCGGTTTCCCCGTAGGGCTCACAGGTGGCGATCTCGCCCAGCGCGCCCTGCAACAGGCCCGTCGCGCCCGCGTCGAGTGGCAGCCCACCCGGGTGGCCAGTCGGGTGACCCCGACGGACACCGGGGACCACACCGTCGAGTTCGTCAAGGCGGGTACCGATGAGACGGCCTCGGTGACAGCGGCAGCGGTGGTGGTCGCCACGGGCGTGGACTGGCGCCGCCTGACGGCTCCCGGCGTCGACCGCCTGCTCAACTCCGGTGTGTACTACGGCGCATGCCTGTCCGACGCCCCCTCGGCCGCAGGGGAGGACGTGTACATGGTGGGCGCGGGCAACTCCGCCGGACAGGCCGCCCTCTATTTCGCGCGCTACGCCCGCACCGTCACCTTGCTGGTGAGGGGCGCCGACCTCGGCGCTTCCATGTCGAGCTACCTCGTCCAGCGCATCGAGCGGACGCCGGGCCTGCAGGTCCTCCTGGGGACCGAGGTGGCCGAGTGCCACGGCGGGGCGACTCTCACCGCTCTGAGTCTGCGCGATCGCGACGGCGGCGAGCGCACGGTCCCCGCGCACTGCCTCTACGTGCTGATCGGCGGCCACCCGTCGACCGACTGGCTCGGCGGCAGTCTGAAGCTCGACGGCCGCGGATACGTCCTGACCGGAAGCGGCGGAGCCGGCCCGGACGCACTGCCGATGGAGACCAGCGTGCCCGGGGTGTTCGCCGTGGGCGACGTGCGCTCCGGATCCGTCAAGAGGGTCGGCGCCGCCGTGGGTGAAGGAGCCGCAGTCGCCCAGTCCCTGGTCGAGTACCGACGGCGTCATCCCGAGCGCTTCCGGGGTGCGGGAGCGCCCTGCGGCTTCTGACGGACACCCCGTCGCTGTGGCGCAATCAGCCGCCGCCTCTGTGGAGGAAGAGGAGAAGGCTGCTCGCCTGGGCGGGGGTCAGGTCCACCGGAACGTCCCGGGGAGCCGGTCTTCCCTCGGCAATGGCGAGGAGGTGGGCCTCGGCCTGTTCGGGTGGGACGCTGTCGAGGATTTCATTGATCAGCTTCATCATCTCTTCGTCCGAGAGTGCTTCCGGATCGCTGAAGACCTTCGGCTTTTCCTTGTCCATTTCCGGCCTCACCGTGTAGTCATGTGACACGAAACGAAGGAGCCGGGACCACCACCGTCCCGGCTCCGACACTTCATCCGGAGGAGGCCCGCCCGGTACCGCTCAGTCGAAGGTTGCCACGGGCGACGGCGGGATGACGTCACGTTCAGGCCGCAAGGCGCGTCAAGTGAGCCGCTGGATGGTCCCGTCAGGAAGTGATCCGCTGGATGGTCCCGTCAGGCATCGTGCAGCTTTCGCCCCCGTAGGGGACCGACGTGATCTGTCCGCCCGCGGCGGTGCACTCGTCTCTGGTGATGTTCGGAGACGAGGCGGCCTGAGCGCTGACGGCGCCGATGGCACTCGAGCCGGCAAGGGTTGCCGCGGCCAGCGCGAGGCCGAGGATTCTTCGCATGCGCATGACTTTCTCTCCTCTCAGGCGCCGACTTCGGGCCTGCGGAAGGACAAGTCTCAGGGCTGACGGCGCCCTCCTCTTCAGCATGGGCGATGCGCCGGAGGCACGCCAGGCGAGCTGTGCACCGCAACTCGTGCCCCGTGAGCGCCGGGCCCGCTCCGGGCTTCGTCGCACGCCCGTGCCGGGGCGGGTCATCCCTCCGCCGTGTCCTCGGCTTCCCAGCGCAGCAGGTCGCCCGGCTGGCACTTGAGCACTTCGCAGAGCGCGGCGAGCGTCGCGAAGCGCACCGCCTTGGCCCGGCCGTTCTTGAGGACGGCCAGGTTGGCGGGAGTGATCCCCACGCGGTCCGCGAGTTCGCCCACGGACATCTTCCGCCTGGCCAGCATCACGTCGATGTCGACGGTGATCGGCATCAGATCACCTCGTCCAACTCGGCCTGCATCTGCGCGGCTTCGACGTCGCGCGCGACGGCCTGGGCCAGGAGCATCCGCAGCACGAGCACGATGAGCGCGACCCCCAGGATGGCCAGGCCGATGCCGCCCATGATGACGGTGACGCCCGGGTCCTCCCGCTGGCCCGGCGCATTGACGGCCGTGACCGCGAACCACAGGAGGGCAGCCGCCACGATCGCGCCGATCACGGCGTCCACGTACCGGAAGGCGGCGTGGGAGAACACGGTTCCGCGGCGCACCATCGTCACCAGCCGCCAGACGGAGACCAGGGCGACCTGGGCCGACAGCATGCCCAGGATCGTGATCACGCGCAGCGGGGTCAGCGGGATCGAGCCGTCCTCGGGGTCGTTCCCGCTGACCAGCGTCCACACCATCAGTGTCTGTACGAACACGGTGCCGGTGAGCACCACCACGAGCACGGCGCGCAGCGCCCCCACGGTCAGCTTCCCCATGACCCATCCTTCCATCGATTCACGATGGGAATCTATCGAAATTCGATAGATGAGGCAAGGGTTGGGACGGCCGGTGGGGAGGGCTCCGCCGTCCGGCCCATCAAGGGCACCTGCCGCGGCGCCGAAAAGGACCGAGCGGAGTCGTCCCACCCCCGCGTTCCGGTATGCCTCCGCGCCCCACGCCGCCGTGATGACGGCGGTCCCGCACCCCGGCCGCCCTGCCCGGAGGAGATCCCGTATGCGCGTCCCCCTGCCCTTGACCGCCGTAGCCACCGCCGCGCTCCTGCTCACCACGGTCACCGTCGCGACTCCCGCCGCGGCAGACCGGGGCGCCGACGGCGCACCGCTGGTCAGGGTGTCCCACGGCGACCCGTACGCGGACTGCACCATCGGCGTGAGATCTCCTGACAGCGTCGTCTATCCGGGCACCGAGGTCGAGCCGTACCTGTCCGTCGATCCGCGCGACTCGAAGCGCGTGGTCACCGTGTTCCAGCAGGACCGCTGGAACGACGGCGGCGCCCGTGGCCTGGTGGCCGGCTGGACCACGGACGGCCGCACCTTCCACCGGAGCACGCTGCCGTTCAGCCTGTGCGCCAAGGGCGGCGCGGACTTCGAACGGGCCACCGACCCCTGGGTGAGCACCGGACCGGACGGCACCGTCTACGCCGGCGGGGAGGGCGTCGACTTCACGAAGAGCACGCGCACCGGCCTCCTGGCCGCCACGTCCCGCGACGGCGGCCGCACCTGGCAGAACCTCACCACCACGCACGTCGACGAGCAGCCGTTCTTCAACGACAAGCCCTCACTCACGGCCGACCCGATCCGCAAGGGCACCGCCTACCAGGTCTGGAACCGCCTCGACAACGACCCGCCCGGCCCCAGCTCCCTCGACGGTCCGGGATACATCTCCCTCACCCGCGACGGCGGACGCACGTGGAGCGAGGCCCGGCAGTTCGTCGACACCAGCACCGTGCCCAACACGCAGACCATCGGTCATCTGATCGTCGTCGACCGGCACACCGGCACCCTGTACGACTTCTTCGACCGGATCACCTACTCCGACGACCTGAGCACCGTCGTCGAAGCCCACTACGCGGTGGTCACCTCGACCGACGCCGGAGAGACCTGGAGCGCCCCGGTCACCGTGGCACGGGACACCTCCGTACCGGAGGTCGACCCGAACGACCCCACCAAGCTGTTGCGCGCCGCATCCACCCTGCCCAGCCCGGCCGTCGACCCGAGGACAGGCACGCTGTACATGGCCTACGAGGGCTCGGACTTCTCCGGCGGCAGGTTCGACTCCGTCCAGCTGGTGCGCTCCACCGACGGCGGACGCACCTGGGGGAGCCCGGAGCTGATCAGCCCGGAGGGCGTGCCGGCCTTCTCCCCGTCGGTAGCGGTCGACGAGCGGGGCACGCTCGCGCTCACCTACTACGACCTGCGCTTCCTCAAGCCGGGCAACACCACCACCCTGCCCGCGGCCTACCAGCTGGCCACGCTGCCGCACGGAGACCCGAAGCTGCGGACCGAACGACGGATCTCGCGGATCTTCGACTGGCTGCAGGCGCCGTTCGCCGGGGGCTACTTCCTCGGCGACTACCAAGGCCTGGTGGCCGACGGCGAGGGAGTACGGGCGGTACTGACCGAGACCCACACCGGCGCACCACAGAACCGTACGGACGTGTACAGCGGCACCTTCCGCACCCGGTGACCGACCCCGGTCTACCGGGGTTCGTAGGCGGCCGCCCGGCAGGCGCCGTTCGCAGCGCCGCCCGGCACTCCGGCCGCGGTCAGCCCGGTCACACAGCCCTGGAGGTCGCTGCTCACACCACGGCGGCAGGCCGCTGCGATGGCGTCGCTGTCGCTGCCACCCGCCTGGATGGCCATCTGTGTGCAGGCCGGGATGTCCGCCTGGGCGGCGGGGGCGGCGAGTGCGCCGCAGAGCGTGAGGGTCAGGCCGGTGAGGACACCGGCGACGCGGGTCGACGTGCGCATGGGACGCACCTGCTTTCCGGGATGGTTCACACGGCCAGGCCCCGGCGGTGCCCGAGCGGCTCTGGGCGCGGGAGTCGGGGAGCCGCCCACGCCACTCGGCCCAGGGACCGGCCACAGGGTCGTGCGCGGCCTGTGGCGGGACGGACACCGCCGCCGGGTGCGGCGGAGGCGCGCATCCTGCTGCTTCCACCGTATGACCGGCGGCGCCCCGCCACGAGCCGGCAGCTCTCATGGCGGCTCTGCTCGCCCTACGCTCGGGGTATGAGGCATCGCGACCAAGCCCCCGAGGTTCAGGACGCACGGAACGCGGCAGCGGAAGGCACGGCGCGCCGACTCGTGGTCCTGCGACACGCCAAGAGCGCCTGGCCGGACGGTGTTCCCGACCACGACCGTCCGCTCGGGCCCCGCGGGCTGCGCGACGCGCCCGCGGCCGGCCGGCTGCTCGCCGGCTCCTTCGGCGTACCGGATCTCGTGCTGTGCTCCCCGGCACGCCGCACCCGGGAGACCTGGGACCTGGCGTCGGCGGAGCTGGACCGCATCCCGCCCCTCCGGCACGATCCGCGCCTGTACGGGGCGGACGCGCGGGAACTCCTCGACGTGGTCCGCGAAGTCTCTCCCGAGGTGGGCACCTTGCTGCTCGTCGGGCACAACCCGGGCCTGGAGGATCTGGTGCTGCTGGTCGCCGGGGCGGCCGTGGGGGACGCCTTGGAGCGCGTCCGCACCAAGTTCCCGACCTCGGCGGTGGCGGTACTGAGCCGACAGGGCGTCTGGTCGGACCTCGGGCCGGGCGGCGCGCTGCTCACGGACGTGGCCGTCCCGCGGGGGTAGGGAGGGAAGGATGTCAAACCGCCGTCCTACAGCACGGCGATCCCCAGGGGCCGTTCGCCCGCCGGGAGGCGGCGTGTCGTACCGGTCGGCAGATCCACGACGGTGATTCCGTTCCAGCGGCCGTCCCGCGTGAAGCCACCCGTGACGTACGCGGTGCGGCCGTCCGCAGTGACCGCGACGTCCTCGTGCGGCCCCTTCAGCGGGACCGTGCGCTCCGCCCCCTTGCGGGAGCGGACCGTCAGCGAGGCCGCCGCCCCGTCCTGCGCCGCGCCGACCACGAGTCGACCTTGCCGACCGGGCCGCGCGCGGGATCCACGAAGGTCACGGTCGAACCGCCCAAGTCGGTGACCAGGAGCGTGCCGTG
The DNA here is from genome assembly GCF_041200175.1 of Streptomyces sp. R33. Classification (NCBI taxonomy): domain Bacteria; kingdom Bacillati; phylum Actinomycetota; class Actinomycetes; order Kitasatosporales; family Streptomycetaceae; genus Streptomyces; species Streptomyces sp. R33. The sequence goes on from NZ_CP165727.1 coordinate 8,095,169, forward strand.
CGCCGTGGGCACGGCCGCGTCGGCTGCGGATGACCCGACCCGCGGTGCCACCGCGGCCGCGGCACCGTCCGGGCCGCTCGTACGCCCGCCACCGCCACCGCCCGCCGCGCACCCGGCGAGCACGGCAACCCCGGCCAGGACCAGCGCCGGCGAACGCCTGCCGGCCCGGGGCACGCGCGGCGCCCTCACCGCAGCAGCTCCGCGATCTCGGCGTACCCGCGCCGCTCCGCGTGCGCGAGCGCCGTCATCCCGTCGCCGTCCGCCAGTTCCCGGTCCGCGCCGGCGGCGAGGAGCAGCCGTACGATCTCCTGGTGGGCCGGGCCCCCGTCGCCGAGGATGACGGCCTCCAGCAGGGCGGTCCAGCCGAGCCGGTTGACGTGATCGACGTCGATGTCCGTGACCGCCAGTACTTCCCGCACGTACGCGACGTGCCCGCGCTCGCTCGCCGGGATGTGCGACACGCCGCCGAAGCGGTTGGTGCGCCGCAGGTCCGGCCCGGCCGGGAGCAACACGCGCAGCATCGCCACGCTGCCGGTCACCCCGGTGACCAGCCAGGCGCTGTCCTGGCGGGCATCCTGGGCGTCGACGTCGGCGCCGGCCGCCACGAGCACCCCGGCCACCTCCACGTGGTTCCCGAGGGAGGCGAGGAGCAGCGGCGTGCGCGGCTCCTCATCACGCACCTCGACGTCCGCTCCCTCTTCGACGGCCGTCCGTACGGCAACGGCGTCCCCGGCCCGCGCGGCGTCCAGCAACCGGCGATCGGCTGATGCGCAACGGCCCGCTGTCCGCTTTCATCCGCGACCGGTACTGTCAGGCGCCCTCCGGCCCCGCGAAGCGCAGGCACGAGCCGACGTCGCGGCGGAGCGAGCGGACCGCGGGCGGTGGGGCGTACGACAGCCGTACGAGTATCAGCTCGGCGTGGTCGGGGCGGTGCGGCAGGATCTTGGCCAGCCTGGTGTGCAGGGCCCGAAGCGCCGCGATCTCCTGGGGGTCGAGCCCGGCTCCGCCGCCCCGTTCGACGCGCGCGAGGAGGTAGAGCAGCGCGGTGAGCGGCTGCACCACCAGCCCGCGGGAAGTGGCGGTCAGCCACAGCCGCTGGAGCGCCCGGCCGCCGCGCGCGTAGGCATCGGGCGTCGTGCCGGGAACGCTCAGGACGCCGATCGCCGAGGACGCGGCGACGAGTTTGCGGGCGCCCTCCTCGAACGAGGCACCGCCCCCGATCCGCCGGATGAAGGCGAGGTTCGGCCAGTGCCGGGCGATGGTGATGCCGGCCAGGTCCGTCCGGTCGAGCTGGAGGGTGGCGACGTCGATGCCGTCCCGGGTGCGCCGGACCTCCTCGTCGTCCCAGCGTATTTCGGCCATCATGTCGCGGTGCAGCGCCGGCGACATGATGCGCAGCCGGTCACCGGCGCCCAGGATGCGGCCGACCTCTTCCAACCCGTCCCGTTCGGTGACCAGGTCGAGCAGTGCTCCGCTCTCCTGCGCGCACCGTGTCAGCGCTGCGGCGTCCGGGCCCGCGAGGGGAGTAGCCGTGCCCGGGGCGCGATTGGTCGTACGGTGACCGATCCACTCGGCGAGCGGCACCCGCGGCCCGTCCGTCGCGCCTGCCTCGTCGACCCCCTCGTCCGTGAAGGACAGTTCGCAGACCAGGCCGGGATCGGCCGGATCCGGGAAGACGCGGGCCCGGCAGGCCCATCAGGCGGCGCGGGCGGCCAGGTCGATGTTCTCCGCTGCCGCACCGATCGCCAGATGGCTGGCCGACCGCTCGAAGTCGAGCAGCGTCGGCGCCGGGTCGTCGTCGAGCCGGCACTCCAGCACCCGTCCCCGCGAGACGAACCGCCACGGCTGGACGTTGCCGCCGGACGGGGCCTGTATCCCGTACGAGACGAGACGGCGCACCGCCTCCTCGTCCAGCGGACGTCCGGCCTCGGGGAGGCGGAGGGGCGCGGTGACCTCCCGCTCGGTGACCTCCCGCTCGGTGACCTCCCGCGCCGCGACCTCCCGCGCCTCTCCGGCCGGGGGAGGCCCTTCGGACCGCAGCATCGTTTCCGTGCCGTCGCGGACCAGTTCCCCGGGGTCGACGAACCAGCGCCCCGACGCCGTGAACGTCCCCAGGAGCAGGCGACGTGCCGTGTCGGTGACCAGCGCGGCGCCGAGCGCCACCCCCGAGGCGAGCTGCGGCCACGAGGAGATGGTCTGCCCGATCTCGACCAGCGACGGTACGAACCGCTCCGACGGCCGTTCCTGTTCGAGGATCCGCAGGACGTACGGCACCTTCTCCCGGGTGGACAGCGCCCCCAGGTCGGCGGCCGCCACGCCGCTCAGCAGCCCGTGCAGCAGCGGGCGATGCGGTTCGCGGTCGAACCGTTCGACGTCCAGCATGCCGCGCTCGTTGGTCTCCATCAGCACGGGAATGCGGTGCGCGCGGGCCCGTTCCCGGGCGTACACCTTGATGTACAGGTCGTCGCACTCCTCCACGAGGAGATCGGCGCGCCCGCCGCCGGTCAGGAACGCATCGACGTTCTCCGCGGTGAGTCCCTGCGGCCAGGCCTCGATGTCGAGATGGGGGTCGATCTCGTACATCTGGCGTGCGGCGATCACCACCTTGGGCAGCCCGACATCGGCGACCGAGGCCCGCAGGCGGTTGAGGTTCGACAGCGACAACCGGTCGAAGTCGGCGAGACGGAACCGGCTGCCCACGCCCTCCTGGGCGAGCGTGACCGCGCTCGCCGCCCCCACCGAGAGGCCGATCACGGCGATCGTGCGGCCCGTCAGGAGCTCCTGCTCCTCTGCCGTGATCTTGTACCGGTTGCGGGACTGCCGCAGCTCGCGGTACTCGTCCCGGGGCAGCACGTGGACGAGTTGGCGCGACCACGGGTACCAGGCCCAGGACCCGTACGCGCTCGCCGGCCGCCCGCCCAGGTGCGCCTCCACGGCGGCGGCCAGCTCATCCGCGTCCGGGGACCAGTCCGGCCGGCGTGCGGTCAGCAACTCGGCCACCTGCTCGGCCAGAGCGTTCCGGACGGCGGCCACCTCGCCGCGCTCCAGCAGCGCGCCCAGGGCCCCCCGCTGCGCGGGATCGTCGAGCGAGTACAGGGTGGGCCGCAGCGGGACGTCCTCGTCGGCGGTGGCCGCGGTGAGAGAACTGATCAGTGTTTCCAGGCTCATGGGGCACTTTCGTGAAGTCCCGTGCGGACACGGGCGACGGGCGCCGCCGTCGGCTGCCGCCAGGCGGGTACGGGTACGAGGCGGAGCCTACGATCGGGCCGTCCCGTACCGTGGTGGTTTCGTCGGCGTGTACGGCCTCCCGTGGCCGGTGAGCGGCGGGGAGCACGGGCAAAGCCTGCGGCAGGGTGTGCGCCCGGGCGTGTGGCGGTGCCCGCACGCCCGGGCGCACACCACTGCCGGCCGCGGACACCGCTCCCGGCCCCGCCGTCACGGGCCGGAAACGTCAAGGGTGATTGTCACTCTATTCCTGCCTATGGATGGCTTGCGTAGGTTCATCGATCTTCGCGTGCTTATGCTTCACGCGCTATGACGGAAAGTCAGAACTCCCGCGCATTACGGGAATCAGCCGACGTGATCGTCCTCGGTGCCGGTCCGGCCGGGCTCGTTCTCGGAAACCTGCTGCACGCAGCAGGGATCGACTGCGTCCTCCTCGAACGCGCCTCCCGCACCCACGTCCAGACCCGGGCCCGCGCCGGGTTCCTCGCACCGAACACCGGGCGGATCCTGGACCGTCACGGCCTCGCCGACGGACTGCACCGGCGCGGCCTGCGCCACGGCACCTGCGAATTCCGCACCGAAGACGGCCGGTTCCGGCTGGACTACGGTTCCCTCGGCCAGGGCGGGCAGCAGCATCACGTCTACCCGCAGCAGAACCTGGTCACGGACCTTCTGACGCACTACCTCGGCCGTGGCGGACGCATCCGCTTCCAGACGGAGGCGCTCGCCGTGCGCGAGGCCGACGGCACCCGGCCGTACGTCACGACGCGCGAGCCCGACGGCCGTCCCACCCGGTGGTCCGCCCGCTACGTCGCCGGCTGCGACGGCCGGCACGGGGCCGCCCGCCGCTCCCTGCCACCGGGCGCCGTCCGCCGCCACCACGACCACGGCGTGACCTGGCTCGGCCTGCTCGCCGAAGCCCCGCCGAGCCTCGACGCCGTGGGCTACGCCATCCACGACCGGGGCTTCGCGGGACACATGGCCCGCACCGCGGACGTCACCCGCTACTACCTCCAGTGGCAGCGCGGCATCCCCGCCGATGCGTGGCCCGAGCAGCGGATCTGGGACGAGCTGGACGACCGGATGCGCGCCGCGGACCACGGCCCGCTGCACCGGGGCACGCTCCTGGAACGCGGGATCTTCGACCTGACCTGCGACGTGATCGAACCGCTGCGCCACGGCTCGCTCTTCCTGGCGGGCGATGCGGCGAGCCTGCTCGCCCCGGCCGCCGCGAAGGGCACCAACCTCGCGGTCCTGGAGGCCGAGCTCCTGGCCGGAGCCCTGACGGACGCCCTCACCCGGGGCGACACCGCGGGCCTCGACCGGTACTCGGACCAGTGCCTGGCGCACATCTGGCGGGCCCAGGAGTTCACCGGGTGGATGACCCGGCTGCTGCACACGGCACCCGGCGGGGACCAGGATGCCGGATCGTTCTTCCACGCCGCGCTGCGCCGCTCCCGGCTCGCGTCGCTGCGTACCTCGCGCATCCACCAGGAGTGGTTCGCCGAGAACTACGTCGGCGTGTGACGGCCGCTGCCCCCCGCCCCCCGGTCCCGCTGACCTGGCGCCGCGTCCTGCGCCTGCTCCGCCCTGCCCCGTCCCGACCCGTAACGGCCCGAGGAACCCCCACGATGACGACGACGATCCCCGGCGAAACGATGCTCCTGGACGACACGGCCCGCCTGCGCGCGGCGGCCGAGTTCGTCCGCGAGCACGACAGCGCCGCCCTGCTGCCCCTCCTCCTGCCCGGACTCGGCGGACCGGACCTGCAGGCACTCGCCGGGCACTGCCGGTTCGCCCACGCAGGGCTGCTGCTCTTCCCGCCGGACGCGGACAGCCTGCGGACCCAGCTCGCCGACTGCGGGCTGGCCGCGGACACCCCCTCCCACCCCAGCGTGGTGGTCCGGGAACGCCTCGCCCGGCGCCACCGGCGCGATCCGGCCGAGCTCGACGTACGCATCCTGCGCCCGCAGGTGCACGGCAGTGCCGGGGAGCACCGCGCGGTCGAGGTGTTCGCCCTGACCGTGCCCCCGTCCTCCGGCCTGGAGCGGATCGCCGCCTACGAACGCACCCGGCGGCACGAGGCCCACCTCGCCTTCGAGATCGAGCACCCGGACCCGCTGGCGCTGCGCGGCCTGTGCGCGATCCTCGTCCGCCACGGCGCGCGCCCCGACGGCGGCGGGTACAACCCGCACGAGGACGGCACGGTCCTGTACTTCACCACCCCAGCGGATCCGGTCCGCGGCTACCGGCGGCTAGAACTCTACGCACACGGCGACCACCGCGCCGCCCTCGCCGCCCACCTGGACCACTCCGACGAGCACCAGCACCCGCACCGCACCGCAGGACAACCCGCCGAAACGCTCCTTCGCCTCCTCACCGGCGCATGGACCACACAGGCCCTCGCCGCCTTCGCCCGGCTGTCCCTGCCCGATGCCATGGACACCCGGACCGCGCACCGCACCGAGGACCTCGCCCGGCTGACCGGAACCCACCCCCGGAGCCTCGCCACGCTCCTGCGCTACCTCGCCATGCTCGGCGCCGTGACCCAGGACCCGGACCAGGAGCAGGAAGGATTCCGCCTGACCGGACTCGGCGCCCTGCTGCGCGCGGACGCGCCCGGGTCGATGCGGCCGCTGGCCCTGATGTACGGCGGCCCGTTCTACCGCTCGTTCGGCGACCTCGACCACGCGGTGCGGACCGGGCAGCCGGCCTTCGACCGCCTCTTCGGCGAGAACCACTTCGACCACTTCGCCCGCGACCCCGAACTCGCCGCGCTCTTCGACCGGTCCATGGCCGCGAGCTCACGGATGTTCGAGCCGCTCCCCGACCACCCGGTCATCACCGCCGCGGCCCAGGCGCCCCAGCCCGCGACCGTCGTCGACGTCGCCGGCGGGAACGGGGAGCTCCTCGGCCGCATCCTCACCGCACACCCGCGCCTGCGCGGTGTCCTCCTCGAACGCCCGCACGCCGTCGAGGCCGCCCGCCGCCTGCTCGGCGCCGCGGGGTGCGGCGCGCGCTGCGACTACCGCGCGGGCGACTTCGCCGACGTGCCGCCCGGAGGGGACGTCTACGTCCTCTCCCGCGTCCTGCACGACTGGGACGACGACCGCTGCCGGGAGATCCTGCGCCACTGCGCCCGCGCGATGCCCGCCCACGCGGACCTGCTCGTCGTGGAACGGCTCCTGCCCGCCGACGGTACCCCCTCCCTGGCCACCGCCTGGGACCTGCACATGCTCTGCAACGTCGGAGGCCGAGAGCGCCGTGCCGACCACTACGCGCGCCTGCTCGCCGACGCCGGCCTCCAGCTCGTCGGCCACAGCCCGCTGCCCCTGGACGCGCATGTGCTGCACGCCCGCAGGGCGGCCGTCCCGGACCCCACGGTCCGACGGAGCTGAGCTCGGGTGACGTGGGCGTGCGGGCCCGTCCTCGATCGGGAATACCTCGGGAGCACTCCCCGTTCCCAGGTATGGTTGAATTGTAAACAATCTTGGGAAGGGGAGCCATGCAGTTCGGGATCTTCACCGTCGGCGACGTCACGGCCGATCCGACGACGGGCCGCGCGCCGGGCGAGCACGAGCGCATCAAAGCGATGCTCGCGATCGCGCAGAAGGCCGAGGAGGTCGGCCTCGACGTCTTCGCGACCGGCGAACACCACAATCCGCCGTTCGTCCCCTCCTCGCCGACGACGATGCTCGGCTACATCGCCGGGCGCACGGAGAACCTGATCCTCTCCACGTCCACGACGCTGATCACCACGAACGACCCGGTGAAGATCGCCGAGGACTTCGCGATGCTCCAGCACGTCGCGGACGGCCGCGTCGACGTGATGATGGGCCGCGGCAACACCGGACCGGTCTACCCCTGGTTCGGCAAGGACATTCGCGACGGCATCGACCTCGCCATCGAGAACTACGCGTTGCTGCGCCGCCTGTGGGACGAGGACGTCGTCACCTGGAAGGGCAAGTTCCGCACGCCGCTGCAGTCCTTCACCTCCACCCCCCGCCCGCTCGACGGCGTGGCGCCCTTCGTATGGCACGGCTCCATCCGCTCCCCGGAGATAGCGGAGCAGGCCGCGTACTACGGCGACGGCTTCTTCCACAACAACATCTTCTGGCCGGCGTCCCACACCCGGCAGATGGTCAACCTGTACCGCGAGCGCTATGCCCACTACGGGCACGGAACCCCCGAGCAGGCCATCGTCGGGCTGGGCGGCCAGGTGTTCATGCGCAAGAACTCGCAGGACGCCGTGCGCGAATTCCGTCCGTACTTCGACAACGCACCGGTGTACGGCCACGGCCCGTCCCTGGAAGAGTTCACCTCGCAGACCCCGCTGACCGTCGGCTCGCCACAGCAGGTGATCGAGCGAACCCTGTCCTTCCGGGACTACGCCGGCGACTACCAGCGCCAGCTGTTCCTGATGGACCACGCGGGTCTGCCCCTGAAGACCGTCCTGGAGCAGCTCGACCTGCTCGGCGAGGAAGTCGTGCCGGTGCTGCGCAAGGAGTTCGCGAACCTGCGCCCGGCCGCAGTGCCCGACGCCCCGACGCACCCGGCCCGTGTTGCGGCCGCCCGGGAGACTTCGAAGGAGGAGACGCAGGCATGAAGCTGGTCGTCGTATCGGCAGGACTGAGCTCGCCCTCCTCCACACGGTTGCTCGCCGACCGGCTCACAGCCGCGACACTGCGCCACGTGGATGCACGGGCCGAAGTGATCGAACTGCGGGACCTGGCGACGGAGATCGCCGAGCACTTCGTCACCGGATTCCCGCCCGTCCGGCTGGCCGCCGCGCTCGACGCGGTGGCAGCCGCAGACGGCCTGGTCGCCGTGACTCCCGTGTTCGCGGCGTCGTACAGCGGCCTGTTCAAATCGTTCTTCGACATCATCGACAAGGACGCCCTCACAGGGAAACCGGTGCTCCTCGGCGCGACGGGCGGCACCGCCCGGCACTCCCTGGTCACCGAACACGCTCTGCGCCCGCTCTTCAGCTACCTGCGTGCGCTCGTCCTTCCGACGGCTGTGTACGCAGCCTCGCAGGACTGGGGTGAGGAGGGCCTGGCGCAACGGATCGCCCGTGCGGGCGCGGAGCTGGCACGCTTCATGGCGCCCGCCGCCCGGGACGTCATCCCGGACGTCGACACCGCCACCGCGATCGCACCCCGGTCCCTGACAGGGGCGATCACGTCGGTGCACCAGGCCGGCGGCTTCGAGGTGGTGCCGTTCGCACAACGACTGGCCGCGCTCCAGGCCGAATAGCCGCAGCGATACCTTCCCTTCGACCGCCGGCGCCGCGCTCGCCGGTGCCGGCCGGACGAGGGAGTCAGGAGGCCGGACGTCGTGGGGCGCTGGACACCCCGGACTCCCGCCCGCTGAGCTCGGCGTCCAGGGTTTCCTGGGCGATGCGCATCGACTCCGCGTACTCCGGCTGGGACATCCGCTGCCAGGCCCGGTCCGGTGCGACGTCCTCGACCCGGCTCGACACCCACCAGATGTTGCCGAACGGGTCGCGCACCCTGCCGCCCCGGTCGCCCCACGCACTGTTGGCGGCCTCGGTGATCACCGTTGCCCCGTTCGCCACCGCGGCGGCCATGGCGGCGTCCGCGTCGGGGACGTAGACGCGCAGCAGCGCGGGCATCACCGGCCAGTCGGGCCGGCGGTCGAAGGCCAGTACGACCGTGTCGCCGATGCGGATCTCGCCGTGGCCGATGGTGCCGTCTTCGACGGGCACCCGGGCGAGCTCTTCGCCGTCGAACGCCGCGGTGATGAAGTCGAGCAGCGCGCCGGTGTCGTCGGTGACGACCCACGGTGCGACGCTGGTGTAGCCCTCGGGTGCGGTGCGCTTCAACGGTACCGTCCTCTCAGCTGGATTCCTGCTGACGGGCCGACAGTACGACCGAACCAGGTCAGGTTCCGTCCTAGTTCCTTCACGGTGGTCCGATCAGCTGATCAGGTGCAGGGCGATCCGCCCGCACAGGGCGGTTCGGCGGAGCGCCGTCAGGCATGGTCGCGCAAGTGCTCGGCCTGCGCGGTCAGCCAGGCCGGGCGGACCATCTCCACGTTGCTGCCGGCGCCCTGCGCCGCCCGGTCCAGGGCATCGGCCGCCGTACGCGCAGCGGGCACCATCCTGGCGCGGGCCGCTTCGCCCAGTGCCTGCGCCGCCGTGGCCTCGACGGCCCCGGCGCGGTGCAGGGACGCGGCCGAGCGCTCGGCCGCCTCGGCTGCCTGCCCGTACCGGCCCAGGGTCCACTGCGCCCAGGCGGTGTTGTAGAGGCAGACGCCCTCGGTCCGCGGATTCTCCATGGCGGACGCCGCGCGCAGCGCCTCCTCCAGGCAGGCCAGGGCCTCCTCGGGGCGGCCCAGGGCGAGCAGGGCCACGCCCTTGGCGTTCAGCGCGTAGTCCGTCGCCTCCTGGACGCCCGCGGCCGCGTAGGCGCCTACGGCGCGGTCGCCCGCCGCGATGGTCTCCTCCCAGCGGCCCAGGGTCAGCAGGGCCGTGAAGCGGGCGTTCCAGGAGCGGGCTTCGGTGAGCTGGTCCCCCGAGGCCGCGGCGAGTTCGCCCAGCCGGTCGGCGCCCGCCAGGGCTGCCTCGCCGTCGCCGAGGGTGCTGTGGGCGAGACTGAGGCTGAGGACGGCGTGGGCCTCCGCCTCGGCATCGCCGTTTTCCCGGGCCAGCGCGCCGGCCCGGGCCAGCGGCCCCGCCGCGTCCTCCAGGCGGCCCAGCTGCCGGTGCACGTCGCCCAGGCCGAACATGGCCTCCTGGAGCGCGTGACGGTCCTCGATGCGCTCGGCCACCTCCGCAGCCTCGGTGAACAGTTCGAGCGCGTGCGGCAGCGGGCCGCCGCTCAACCGGGCGTGCCCGAAGCTGATGAGGTGGGCGAGTCGTGCCCGGTCGTCGTTCACTCGTTCCTCCAGAGTCAGGTGCATCGAGATCGCGGAGAGCACCGAGCCGTGCCACACCATCCATGGCCCGATGGCGCCCATGATCAGCGCTGCCTCGTCCATGTCCCCGGCCCGCACCCGGTGGTCGAATGCGCGCCGCTGGGCCTGTATGTCGTCCAGCGTGCGCCAGTCCCGGCGGGGCGGGGCGATCCTCGCGTACCACTCGGCCGCGCGTCGCTCCAACGCGGATCGCCCCAGCAGGCCTTCGGCCGGCAGGGCACCGTACGCGAGGTCGGCGTCCATCGGGTGCAGGGCATAGGTGCGGGTTCGCCGGTCCACCGACAGCATGCGTATCCGCAGCAGGCCGGACAGGGCAGCAGTGACGTCGAGGGCGGGGTCGAGGCCGCCGACGATCCATTCGACCGCCTCACGCGGCGCGGGGGTGCGCAGCACCGCGAGGACGTTGAGCACGCTGCGGCTGTCGGTACCCAGCCGCTGGTAGCGGTCCTGGGCCAGGCCGGCGACCACGTCACCGCGCAGGGTGAAGTCCTCGAGAACGTCCTCCAGCGTCGGCAGCATCAGGGTGTCGTCGGCCATGGCGCCCATCAGCAGTTCCAGCGCCCGCGGCACTCCGTGGACGCGGACCACCGCGTGGAGCAGCTCCTCGTCCGAGAGCTGCGCCACACCGAGAGTCCCGTCCTGGTCGAGTTCGCGCAGCAGCGCGACGGATTCGGCGGGCGGCAGACCGTCGGACAGCTCGACCTCCGCGGCGAACCGGCGCAGCTCGGGCGGCAGGCGCAGCGGCAGTTGCGAGGTGACCAGCAGCCTCGGTGTGCCCCGGGCCCGGAAGAGGCAGTCGAAGAAGGTGTCGAGTTCCTCGTCGTCGAGCCGGCCGTCGTCCAGGAGCCGGTCCTCCAGGTTGTCGACCAGGATGACGAAGAGCCGGTCCCCCATCGCGGCGAAGAGTTCATCGATCTTGTCCGGCACGGGGCGGTTGGCGGCCCAGACCTCCAGCAGGCGGGCTTCGTGCGCGGGGCCCAGGGCGCGGGCGCAGTCGAAGTAGAGGCGTTCGAGGGAGACCCCCGAGGTACGGGTGCTCAGGTTGACCAGGCCCGCCGGAAGCGGCGCCTGGGCGTGGCCCGGCCACTCGCCGCGTTCCAGCAGCTCCATGACCTTGGCGGCGACCGCGCTCTTGCCGATGCCCCGGCGTCCGGTGACGGTGACCATCCGGATGCCCGGGTCCGCGAGGTGGCGGCCGATCAGGTCCCGGGCCTCGGCCCGGTCCTTGAACAGCTCGAGGCCGTGCGCCACCGGCAGCCCGATGACCTTCGACGGGGCCGGCCCACCCAGGGCGTGCGGGCCGTCCGGCTCGGCGCCCACCTCCGGCAGCGCCGCGTGATCGGGCAGGGTCAGCAGCGCGGCCAGCTCCGCCCGGGGGCCGTCGGCGACCCGCTGCAGGGTGTGGTCGATGCGGACCGCCGTCAGCCGGCCGAGGCCTTCCCCGCGGTGGTGCTCGGCGACCACCCCGACCAGGTACGGCCCGGCCCACACGGCGGCCCCGGACATCCCCGACCAGGGCGATACCGCGGGGTCGGGGTCGGCGGCCGCCGCCGGGACCGTGATCTCCAGGGTTCCGGTGCGCAGGTTGGACAGGGCGGCCACGGTTCCGTCGGCCTGGTGCAGTTCCCGGAACTGCCTGCCGTCGGCGCCGCGTCGGCGCTTCCACAGCGGGAAGCCCGCTGCGTGGACGTCGATGACGGCGTGCCGGTCGTCGCCGATACGGCCGAACCGCGCGGACGGGACGGGCGCCGCGCCCGGCGGGGCCGTGAAGGTCAGCACCGCGACGTCCGTCCCGGAATCCGACCAGGCGAGCTCCGCCGTCGCGGCCCACTGGCCCGGCCGGTCGGCGTCGAAACGCACCAGCACCTCTGCCGCCCCCGCCACCACGTGGAAGGCGGTCAGAACCGTAGTGTCGCCGACCTGGTACCCCGAGCCCCGCCGCCCGCCTCCGGCGGCGGTGGTGACGATGACCTCGGCGATGCGGTGCGGGTCGAGTCCGCCGCGCCGCGGGGCCGCCTCAGCGCTCATCGAGCAGCTCGTCCCCGGAGATCAGGGCCATCTGCTCGGGCGCCTCCGCCCGTACGGGCTGGAGCGTGAGGGTCAGCTTCTGGGTGACGGTGGCCGAGCGCTTCGCCGAGGCGCCGGCGTCGAAGACCCAGAACCGCACCTTCACGCCCGGTTCGCTGGTCCGCTCCACTCCCACGGTCAGTTCCAACTCCACGCGCTCCGCCTTGAACTTCAGGTCGGAATCCTCACCGGCGGACATCGCGCGGCTCAGCTCCCGGCGCAGCTGCGCAATCATGTCCGCCAATTCGACCGCGTCATTCACAAGAAGCCCCCCAGGCCGGTCGGCACGTCAACTACCCACGATGGTAGTCAACATCATCACGCAGCAGCGCACGCCGATGGCTCTGTCGCGCTCGCTCTGCCGCACGACAAGGAGGCCCTGGGCGTCCGTGGACCGGTGTGTGGTTCGAGGCGGCGTCAGGGTCCCGCATTTCAGTCTTCCTGCTGGTCCGCGATGCCGCCGGACCGGGGCGGACGGAGCAGCGCCCCGGTCCGTTGATCCGCCAGGGATTACGGGACAGCCTTAGCCGCGGCCGCCCAGGAAATGGAACGTGGGATGAGGATGCATGAGGAAGTCGTGGTGGGAGATGTTCCAGGCGTACGCGCCGGCCAGAGCGAAGACCACGCGGTCGCCCGCGCGCAGGCCCTGGGCCGGGACCTGGCGGGCCAGGAGGTCCTTGGGGGTGCAGAGTTGGCCGGTGACGTTGACCGCGGGCCGGCTCGTGGACGGGCGGGGCCACGGGTGGGGCCAGGCCTCCACCGGGAGGACGGAGCAGGGCTGGTCGTGGCCCTTCGTGGCCGGGGTGCGCAGGTGGTGGGTGCCGCCGCGGACGACCGCGAAGGCCTCGCCGTGGCTGTCTTTGACGTCCAGGACCTCGGTGGCGTACCAGCCGCAGTACGCGGTCAGGGCCCGGCCCGGTTCGATCCGTACGGTCAGGCCGGGGTGGGCGGCGGTGAGGCGCGCGAGGCCGGCCCCGTACGCCGCCCAGTCGAAGCGGCTCCCGGGGGACGCGTAGTCGACGTTCATGCCGCCGCCCACGTTGACCTCGGCGAGGTGGAAGCGGTGGCGGGCGGCGAGGTCGACGGACCAGGTGATGACGGATTCCGCTGCGGTCAGGAGCTCGGGCGCTTCCAGGCCGCTGGCCAGATGGGCGTGGACGCCGCGCAGTTCGAGGTGGGGATACCGGCCGTCCGTGAGGAGCCGGACGGCGGCGTCCGCGTCCGCCGGGTCGAGGCCGAACGGGGTCGGGCGGCCGCCCATCGCCAGTGAGCTGCCCGCGAGCGAGTCGTCCGACAGGGGGAGGTTGAAGCGGAGGAGGACGGAGAGGCGGGTTTCGGTGGTGAGGCCGGCTGACAGGGTTCCCAGCACGTTCAGGTCGTGGAGGCTCTCCACGTGGAAGCGGGAGACGCCCTGCTCGAGGGCCGCGGTCAGTTCGGCCGCGGTCTTGCCGGGGCCGCCGAAGGCCAGCGGCCGGCCCGGCACGGCCTTGCCGACGTGGGTGAGTTCCCCGCCCGAGGAGACCTCGTAGCCGTCGACGTACGGGCCGAGTGCGGACAGGACCTCCGCCTCGGGGTTGGCCTTGGCGGCGTAGTACAGCTCGACGTTCGCCGGGAGGGCTGCCCGTACGGACGCCGCGTGCTCGCGCAGGGCCGCCAGGTCGTACACGTAGGCCGGGAGGTCGGGAGAGTCCAGAGACAGGATCCGGTCGGTCACCGAGGCAGTGGGTGCGGTCATCGGGCTTCGCTCCAGGTGTTCTCGTCATGGGCCGCTTCCGACAGGACGTCCTCGGCGAAAGGGGAGGCGAGGCGTACGTAGCCGGCCTCTCGGTCGGCTTTGCGCTCCCAGCGGGTGAGCAGGTTGGCCTTGGCGGGCAGCGGTACGCCGGCCAGCAGGGCGGCGAGGCGCGGCGGGCAGCCGTGGCGGTCGGCGTGCGTCTGCAGGGAGGCGCGGACCCGGGCCCACAGCGCGGCTTCGGTCTGCGGGTGCAGATCGGCCAGCGCGGCGAGCATCTCGGCGACGTGGTTGACCAGGAGGCAGTAGACGACCCGGTCCCAGCCGCGCTCGGCGTCGTACGTCATGGGGTCGGCGACGTCCGCGGGCAGCGAGGCGAGGGTGGCGGCGTGCTGCTCGGGCAGGAGCTTGGTGCCTTCCAGGTCGCGGAAGAGGACCTGGGCCGGCATGCCGTCGTCGTCGACGCAGACGACGACGTTCTGGAGGTGGGGTTCCAGGACGAGGCCGTGGTCGAAGTAGGCGGCCAGTACGGGCGGGACGAGCAGCTTGAGGTACGCCGCCCACCAGTCGAGGGCGGTCTGTGGTCCGGCCCCCCGCAGGAGGCGGGAGATGTGGCCGGGGCCCGTCGGGTACTCGTCGGCGACGGCGCCCGCGAGCAGCGGGGTCGTACCCGGCAGCAGCTGTCGGGACAGGCCCTCGCGGACGATCACGCCGAAGCCCTCGAGCAGGGCGCGGTCGGGGGTCCCGTCGGGGCCGGGCAGGGAGAGGCTGCGGTAGGCGGGCTCGCGGAGCATCGCGCTGCCGGGGAAGCGGGCCGCCAGGTCGGACAGGGCGGGTTCCAGGAGCCGGGTCAGCGCGACGGCGCCGGTCAGCTCGTAACTGGAGTTCTTGCGCAGGCAGTTGGTGATGCGGACGTTGAGGCTGAACTTCAGGAACGTCTCGCCGTCGTAGAGCGTGCGCACGGAAGCCGTGGCCGCGAAGGGCCGACCGCCCGGGCCGAGGTCCAGGATGTCGCCGCGGTCGAAGGCGGCCCGCAGTCCAGGGTGCTCGCGCAGCATCTCGTACTGCCACGGGTGCGCGGGCAGCAGCCGGTAGCCGTCCGGCAGATCGGGGTGCAGCCGGTCCAGCGGATCGGTGGCGCTCTCCTCGACGCGTTCCTCGGCGATCAGGTGGGCGCGGACGGCGAGGTGGCGCAGCGGGAAGGCGGCGCCCACCTCGGGCGCGTACGACAGCCAGGACGCGGCATCGCCGCTGCGCGCCTTCGGGGTCGGGTGGAAGCGGTGGCCGAAGAGCAGGGACTGCTCGGAGGCGAGGTAGGTGGCGAGGCCTGCCTCGTCCGTGAAGGGGCGGGAGGGCTCTCCCGTACGGGCGGCCAGCGCCGCGGTCACGGCCTCGTGGCCGGAGGCGACCTGGTCCAGGAACTCCTCGTTCTGCACGCCCGTACGCA
The DNA here is from genome assembly GCF_041200175.1 of Streptomyces sp. R33. Classification (NCBI taxonomy): domain Bacteria; kingdom Bacillati; phylum Actinomycetota; class Actinomycetes; order Kitasatosporales; family Streptomycetaceae; genus Streptomyces; species Streptomyces sp. R33. Next base: position 8,110,579 of record NZ_CP165727.1, read on the forward strand.
GCGACAGTTCGTCCTGGGCGTACTCGGCGAGACGCCGCCAGTCGATCCCCACCCAGAGGTCGCCGCGCTGCTCCAGCACGGGGCCCGTGAACCGGTGGGCGCCCAGGAGGGAGGTGCGGCGCAGGGCGACCCGCAGCAGCACGCCGCGGCGGGGGAGGCGCAGCAGCAAGTGGCCGTCGGTGACGGCGCTCTGGTGCTCGGGGCTGGACACCTCGCGCAGCAGGCAGTTGAGGAGGGTGTGCGAGACGACGTCGTCGGCGCTCGGCAGGCCGGTACGGCCGACGGCACCGGCGGCGCCGGTATGGCCGGCGGGCAGGGGATCGGTGGCGAGCGACTTGTTCAGCGGGGGCATCAACGGCTCCAGCGGGTGCGGATGGAACGGAGACTGCTACGAGAGCGGGGCAGGGCGAGGGCGCAGGCGGCCACCAGGGCCATGGCGCAGCCGGTCAGCACGGGCGCGGCCGGGCCGTAGTGGCTGGTGCCCACGGCGGCGGCGACCCCGGCGACGACCGCGCCCGCCTTGGAGAAGAACTCCCGCACGCCGAACAGCCGGCCGGGCGCACGCCCCTTGACGCATTGGGCGGCCAGTACGGACAGACACACGAGTCCGAGGGTCAGCCCCGCGCCGAGAAGCAGCCGTACGGCGGTCAGCGCGGCCAGGTCGTCGGCCACGCCGTGCCCGGCCAGGCCGAGCGCGATGCAGGTGAAGCCCAGCGCCATGCCGAGGCGGGGGCGGCGGTGGAAGGCGGAATGCACCACCATCGCCGTCAGCAGGTAACACAGGTGCGGGAGGGCGAAGAGGACGCCGGAGAGGAAGGGGGAGGTGCCGGGTATGCGGTCTTCGATCAGCTGGATCAGGTAGGGGTACGAGATGACGGTGGAGAAGACGAAGGCGAATTCCAGGGCGTAGAGGATGCGCAGTTCCGACGCAGGGGAGGGCTCGGCGGTCACCGCGGCCGCCTCAGCCCCGGACGCCTCGGTACGCGCCGTCTCCGTACCCGACGCCCCAGTACCCGAGGTACCCGACGTCTCCGTCCCGGCCCCTGCCGCTCCACCGGCCGGCACCCGTCTTGGCCCGCGCGACTCGGGCAGAGCCGCGATCAGCACCGCCGCCGTCAGCGGCAGGACGGCGAGCAGGGCGTACTGGCGGTGGGGTGACAGCCATGGCGACAGTGCGCCGACGACCAGCGGTGCGAAGACCAGGGCCGCCCGCGCCGCGCCTTGCAGCAGGGTGAGCGCCTTGGACAGCTCCGGACCCTCCAGGGCGGCCCCGAGGTAGCCGTTGGACGCGGCGTAGGTGCCGCCGAGGATGCCCTGGAGCACCAGGGCGAAAGTGAAGGTGGCCAGGGAGTCGGCCCAGCCGGCCAGCAGGAAGGACAGGGCGAGCCCGAGCTGGGCGCGCAGCAGCAGCCGCTTGCGGCCGAACCGGTCGGCGAGCCGGCCCCACAGCGGGGCCCCGACCCCGGCGAAGACGGTGGGCACCACGTACAGCACACCCGCCCAGTGGGCGGTGGTGTCGCCGAGCCCGGGGAGGATCTCGGTGAGGTACGGGGGCAGCCCGAGAGCGGCGAAAGACGCCACGAAGTAGCACCCGGCGACGGCATGCACCTGACGGCGCCCCAGAGTCGGCCGGGTCACCCCCGCCGAACCCGCCGCCTTCGGGTCGGTGTCCGTCGGCGCAGTCGCCGTGGCACTCATCGCAGGTCCCTCGCTCGCCGTCGCAGGTAGTTGGGGCCGGTCGTGTAGTGCGTGTTGATGTCGGAGGCGCCCGAACGCTCTTTGGTGAGCAGCGTTCCGGCGGTGACCATCGCCTTCACCGGCAGCTCGGCGGCGTCCAGCACCCGTTCGCGAAGCGCTGCGCCCGGCTCTCCGCTGCCGGTGCCGAGCCGCCCGGCGGCCTCGGCCAGCCGTTCGCGTACGAGCCCCAGGACCGCCTCGGGCGAGGCCGTGCGGCCGTGTTCCGCCAGCCCGAAGGCGTAGGAGCCCGCACACAGGTGGAGGGTGATGGTGGTGAGCATGTCGGTGACGGCCCGGTAGCCCTCGCCGAACATCCGCGGGTCATGGAAGGGGGCCAGCAACTCGTCGGCCTCCGCGCCCAGCGTCCGGCGCAGCCTCGGTTCGTTGAAGCGGGGGCTGTCGTCGTCCTTGAACAGCAACCGCACTCGGGTGCGGCCGTCCTGCGGGGTGCGGTCGAGCACCACGGAGATGTTCTGCTGGTGCGATGCCAGGGCGATGCCGTAGCCGTAGAGCGTGGTCTGCCAGTCGAGGAGCAGGGCGAGGAAGGCGTCGAGCAGGGCGACCGGGTCGCCGCCGTAGAAGCGGTCGGCGAGGTGGTCGATGACCAGCCGCCCGCCGGGGGCGGTGCTCAGCAGCGCGGCCAGCGGCAGCACGGCGGCGCGGTCGAGGCCGGCCGGGTAGCGGCGGCAGAGGACCGCGAGCAGCTCGTGTCCCGCGTGGGCGTAGACCGTCTCGTCGGCGTGCAGGATCGTGTCTTTGAACCGCGGCTCCCGTGCGATCACCGCCTCCACCAGCCGCTGTCCGGCGGCGCCGTGCACGAGGGTGACGGGCTTGATGGTGCGGCGGTTGCCCAGGCCCAGTGTGGCGGTGGCCAGCGGCAGTTTGAGGTGCAGGTCCGGCTGGCCGGCGAGGCCGACCGTACGCATCGACAGCGTCGGTACGGCCTCCAGGTACGGGGCGTCGGCGAGGACGGCCGTGCCCTCCAGCCCGGCTTCGCGCAGGGCGTCGCGCAGCGGGGCGCCGAGGCTGAGCGGGTGGACCGGGAGCGCCAGGTGGCTGTCGGAGAGCTCGGGCAGGCCGAGGTCGGCGGGGGAGGGCCAGCTCGCGGGCAGCGCTGCGGGGCCGCCGGGGAGGGTGAGCGCGTCCCGCGGTACGGCGAGCCAGCGCAGGCCGAAGTGCGGGTGGAACTCCGGGGCGTACGAGCGCAGTTGCCCGTCGTCCAGGCCGGAGCGGCCGCGGGCGGTGGGGTAGACCGGGTGGTCGAGGCGGGCGGCGAGGGTGTCGTACGCGAGGGAGGCCGCGAGGCCCGTCCAGTCGGCGGGGTCGGCGCCGTAGCGGGCGGTCAGGTCCTCGAAGACCTCGGCGGCGGTCCGGTCGTGCAGCCGCATGGTCGCCAGGGTCTGGCGGCATTCCTCGGCGAAGGCCTCGAAGCCGGGGCGGTCTACGGGGTCGGCCAGCCCGGTCAGCGCGGCGAGGATTGCCTCGCAGCCGGTGAGTTCGGTGCCGTCCGGCTCCCTGACGAGCAGCGGAAGGCGGGCGGCGTACGCGCCCTGGAATCCGTCCTCGCAGACCGGGAGGAGCAGCGCCGCCGCGTCCCCGCCGGCGGGCAGGGGCAGCCGCAGCCAGGGGCCGTCCGCGCGGTCGACGCCGGTGGTGCGGGTGCGCAGGCCGACGACGTCCTCGCGGAGGAAAGCGCTGAGCACCCGAAGCAGCAGGGTGTCTTCGGCGGTCTCGGCCGCGACGGTCGTGGCGGCGCGGGTCACGGTGTGATCTCCCAGCGCTGGGTGGCGAGGAAGTCGGCGTGGACGCGGTTGACGTCGTCCTGGCCGGTGCCGACGGCCCGCACGGCGCCGAGGTAGTCGCGGTGGGTGTGGTGCAGGTCGCGGTGCTCGCCCACGGCGCGCATCGGCCGGTACGTCAGCCGTACGCCGTCCACGTCCAGATCGGTGGTGCCGGGCGCGGCCGTCAGGGTGCCGGCGCGGTCGGCAGTCGGCCACGAGATCCGGGCGGCGCCGTCGCGGCGGGCGCCCAGGTCGGCGGGGAGCGGCTCGCCGAGGTGGGTCTGCAGTACGAGTTCGAAGAGCGGGATGCCGAGCAGGTCAGCGAGGAGCAGGTCGCACTGGTCGCCGATGGCGCGGTAGTTGACCTCGATGATGTGGGCGCGGCCGTCGTGCACCACGAACTCGGTGTGGCAGATGCCGAAGCCGATGCCGAGGGCGTCGAGCTGGGCGAGGATCTGGGCGACGACCGGCTCGGGATGGGCGGGGACGAAGGTCAGCTGCTGCTCGATGAAGAGCGGCGGCGGGGTCAGTTCGGTGCGGAATCCGCCCAGGACGTGGCGGGTGGCGCCGTCGCCGAGCGTCTCCAGCGTGTACAGCTGGCCCTGGAGGTACTCCTCGACGACCAGGGGCACGCCGGGCCGCCGCACCTGTATCTCCTTGCACTGCTGCAGCAGGTCCTCGGGGCCGTGCACCATGACCACGTCCTCGCTGGCCACGCCCTCGCGCGGCTTGAGTACGCAGGGGTAGGCGATCTCGGCGGCGTCGGGCAGTTCCCCGGGGGCGATCTCCACGGACCACACGGAGTCGGTGCCGGAGGCGTTGAGGTGACGGCGCATCTGCGCCTTGTCCTTGACGCGCAGGGCGGTCTGCCAGTTCTTGCCCGGCAGGCCGAAGTATTCGGCGGCCAGGGCGGCTTGCACCTGGAGGTGGTCGCTGTTGGAGAACACCGCGTCGGGCGCGTGGTGGGTCGCTATCCGGGTGATGACCGCGCGGAAGTCGCGTACGTCACACTCCAGGACTTCTACGTCCGGGCTGTAGCGCTCGCGGTGGGCTTCGGGCTGGTCGGTCAGCACGGTGACGTCGAGACCGAGCCTGGCGGCGGCGGGGAGGAAACCGTCGGTGACCGAGTCGGTGAGAGGGAGGGCGAGCAGGTACAACCGCATGAGCGGTGACCCCTTCCGAGTCGTGGAGCGGCGAGCGGCTGTGGTCACGGATGGACGGATCGTCCGGTTGCCGGGCAGCAACCGGCTGCCGCAGTTTAGGTTAGGCAACCCTTACTTATCAACCCGCCCTTCGGTCGGCCGACTTGAGCGGATTGATCAAGGACGCCCACAGAAGATAAGGTAAGGCTTACCTTGATTCAAGTTCCGATCTCTGACGCACCCCCGCACGCCCGTGAAGGAACGCCGATGACGACCTCCCTGGACACCCTGGACACCCTGGACACCCCGGCCGCCCCCGCCGCCCCACGGGCAGGCGGCGTACTCGCCTCCGGCTATCGGCGACTCGCCGCGGTGTGCGAGGCGTTGGACGTACAGGTCGCGGGATCCGGGGACACGGCGGCGGGAACGTGGGTGACCGGCGCGGAGCTGGCAGAGCGACCGGAGGCCCTCGAGGCCTTCATCGCCGCCGAGTCCACGCGCATCCGGGAGCGGCACGGGCTCGCCCCGCGCCCGGACGTCGCCGCCTCCCGCGCGCTGCACGGCTACCTCTGGTCCGTCAGCCTTCTGATGAGCGGTTCCTGGCACCTGGATCGGCGCGTGCCCCGCATCCGCCCGGCCGAGATCCGGCTGAACCTCACCACGGGCGTCCACGAGGTGACGCCGGGCTCCGGATTCGCCTGCCTGCCGGACGATCCCGCGGTCGGCGCCCCGCCGGCCGGCGCCGCCCTGCCGCACGTACGGGCGTACGGCGTGCGCGTGGTCGGTCATGAGGAGGCCCTGCGCGCGGAGTTGCGGGCCGCGATCACCGACCACGTGCGTCCGCTGCTGGCCGCGATCGGCCCGTACACCCGGCGCGGCCCGCGCGCCTTGTGGGGCATGGCGGGCGACGACCTGGTCTCGGGCATCTGGTACCTCGGACGGGTCCTCGGCCAGGAGGAACGGGCCGTGAGCGCCGCGACCCGGTTGCTCCCCACGGCGATCGCGCCGTTCCCCGCTGGCGCGGACTTCCGCAGGCTGGCGGGCCGCGAGGGGCGGCAGTACCCGACCCGCACCCGGAGCGGCTGCTGCCTGTACTACGCACTCGACGCAGCCCGCCCGTGCGGCACTTGCCCGCGCACGAGCGACGCGGAGCGGGTCCGGCGGCTGGAGGAGCAGGCCTGAGCGCGCACCGTACGGTGCGAACGACCGCGGGCCGGTACCGGGATCTCCCGGTACCGGCCCGCGGTCGTTCGGTTGCCGTCGGCGGTGCTCGACCGCGACGGACCCCAGGTCACTTGGCCGGGTCGACCTTGAAGATCTTGGCCATGTCGTCCAGGACCAGGTCGGCGCCCTGGAGCGAGACCGAGGTCATCCACGTGGCGTCGTCCACCTCGTGGACGTTGCCCTTCTGGACGGCGTTCAGGCGCTGCCACAGCGGGTTCTCCATGAACTTCTTCTTGCGGTCCGCGCCGCCCGAGAAGGCCGTCAGGAAGATGTGGTCGGCGTCGACCTGCTGAATCTGCTCTTCGCTGATCTCGATGTTGAACTTCACGGTGTCCCGCTGGTTCTCCGGCCGCAGCAGACCCATGTCCGTCAGGATGATGCCGGAGAAGCTCTTCGGCAGGTAGATGCGGGTCGGTCCGTCCACGAAGCGGGTGACCGAGACGGTCGGCTTGCCGCCCTCGCCGCTGCCGCCGCCCTGGGCGTTGATGGCGTCACCGATCTTCTTGGCGCGGGTCTCGTACGCCGTGAGCTTGGCCTTGGCCTTCTCCTCCTGGCCGAGTGCCGTACCGAGGAAGGTGATGTTCTCCTTCCAGATCGGACCCGTCGTCTTGACGAAGACGGTCGGGGCGATCTGGCTCAACCGGTCGTACAGGTCCGCGTGGCGGACGGTCGCCGAGACGATGAGGTCCGGCTTGAGGGCCGCGATCGCCTCGAGGTTGGGGTTGTCGAGCGGACCGACGTCCTTGGTGTTCTTGACGGCGTCGCCGAGGTAGGCCGGGAAGCCCTTCTGGTCACGGTACGCGCCGACGCCGCCGACCAGCGGGGCGTCCAGCGCGACGACGGCTTCGACCAGGCTGTTGTCCAGCGCCACGACGCGCTTGGGCTTGGTCTTGACCTCGGTGGTGCCCTTGTCGTGGGTGATGGTGCGCGGGAAGCCGGCATCGGCCGCGGCGGGCTTGTCCGAAGCCCCGGAGGCCTTGTCATCTCCACTTCCGCCACCGCAGGCGGCCAGCGAGAAGGCCAGGGCTGCCGTCAGGACGGCAGCGGCGATCCGGCCGGGCCGGCGACGCTGAGTGAAGGTGTTCATCGGGTCTCTCCCATGAGCTGACGGTGCGGACGAGCGGCTGGTGACAGGTTGTGAAAAACCGTTGGCCAGCGACTTAGGCAAGGCTTACCTGTGTGAAGCGCTGTGAGAATAGCGGCTGTTCAGGCTTGAATCCACCCCGGGTCGTATTCGACCGAGCGGACCACACCGTGCGTTAAGGTGTGCCTTACCTTGTGAGGCGTGACCCTGAAGCCCGCCGTCGCCGGGGCGGCCGACACAGCCCGCCCCGCGCCGCCACCACGCCCCGCCCTGCGCCGAACCTCCACCCGTGCTGCACTGACGGTGACACTCCTCGCCGCCGTCTTCGCGGCCGTCTGTGCCTCACTCGCCATCGGTACCAAGGCCGTTCCGCTCTCCGACGTACTGACCGCGATAGCCGGCGGTACCGACGGCGATGCCGTGGTCATCCGCGAACTGCGCATGCCCCGCACACTCCTTGGACTGGTCGTCGGCCTGTCGCTCGGCGCGGCCGGAGCCGTGGCCCAGGACATCACGCGCAACCCGCTCGGCGACCCGGGCCTGATCGGCATCAGTGCGGGCGGCTCGTTCGCCGTTGCCGCCGCCATCGGCGCACTCGGGCTGACGAGCCCTTACCAGTACATCTGGTTCGCCTTCCTGGGCGCAGCGCTCGCCGGACTGCTCGCGTACGCCGTCGGCGGGACCGGGTACGGCGGCGCCACTCCGGCCAAGCTGGCGCTCGCCGGTGCCGCCGTCACCGTGCTGCTCGACGCGGGGACCAACACCCTCGTCCTGCTCGACGTCCGCACGCTCGACCAGTACAGGTTCTGGGCGGTGGGCTCCCTCGCCGGGCGCGATTCCGGACTCGCCCTGAATCTCCTGCCGTTCGCCGCCGCAGGGCTCGTGCTGGCGATCGGGCTCAGCGGCAGGCTCAACGCCCTCGCGCTCGGGGACGACCTCGCCAGCAGCCTGGGCACCAAGGTCCGCACGACACGTGCGCTGGGCGCCGTGGCCGTCATCCTGCTCGCGGGCACCGCCGTCGCGGCGGCCGGCCCGGTCACCTTCATCGGCCTCGTCGTGCCGCACATCGTACGGGCCTTCACCGGGCCCGACGCCCGCTGGCTGGTGCCCTGTTCGGCGCTGGGCGGCGCCTCCCTCATGCTGACCGCGGACGTCGTCGGGCGGATGGTCGCCCGCCCCGGTGAACTCGAGGCCGGAGTCGTCACCGCCCTGCTCGGCGCTCCCTTCCTCGCCCTCCTCGTCAAGCGGGGCAAGCTGAAGGAGCACACCCGATGAGCCTGACCAGCCTGCTCCGGTGGGAGGCCGGCCCGATCGGCGTGTCGGTGCGCCCACGGGTCGCCGTCGCTGTCCTCGCGCTCGTCGTCACCGGTTTCGCCGGGCTCATCGCGTCCGTGTCCCTCGGCACGTACGCCATCCCCGTCGGCGACGTGCTCGGCGCGGTCCTCGGCTTCGGCGACGGCGCCGCCGACCTGATCGTCCATGAACTCCGGCTTCCGCGCGCGCTCACCGCGCTCCTGGTCGGCGCCGCCTTCGGCCTGGCCGGAGCCGTCTACCAGGCCGTCACCCGCAACTCCCTGGCCAGCCCCGACCTCATCGGCATCGCGGCCGGCTCCGGCGCCGGCGCGGTCGCCGCGATCCTGATCGGCGGCGTCACCTCCGCGGGGGCCGGCACCTTCGGGGCCGTGCCCTTCGGCGCCCTCGCGGGTGCGCTGCTCACCTCCGCCGCGATCTACCTGCTTGCCTACCGCGACGGCACCATCACCGGCTACCGCTTCGTGCTCGTCGGGCTCGCCGCGAACGGCGCCCTCATCGCCCTGACCCGCTGGCTGCTCGCCCGCGCCGACATCGACCAGGCCTCCCGCGCCATGGTCTGGCTCACCGGCAGCCTCAACGGCCGCGGCTACGAACACGTCCAGTGGTCCGGGATCGCCCTCGCGGTCCTCATGCCGCTGACCCTGGCGCTCGCGCGCCCGTACCAACTGCTCCAGTACGACGACGACACCGCACGCAGCCTCGGCATCCCGCTGAAGCACTCGCGCATCGCGCTGCTCGTGCTGGCCACCTGCCTGACCGCCCTGGCCACCTCGGCCGCCGGGCCGATCGCCTTCATCGCGCTCGGCGCACCGCAGATCGCCCGCCGCCTCGCCGGCACCGCGGGGATCCCGCTGATGATCAGCGCCCTCACCGGGGCGGTGCTGCTGGTCCTCGCCGACCTGGCCGCCCGCCTCGTGCTGGCCCCGACCGAACTGCCCGTCGGCGTTCTCACCGGCGCCGTGGGCGCCCCGTACCTGCTGCTGCTCCTCGCCCGGGCCAACCGGGCCGGAAAGGGAGGCTGAAGATGACCGCCCCGCTGACCGCCCCACCGACCGGCACCCGCCCGGCCGCGATCCACGGTGCCGGCCTCCGCCTGGGATACGGCGACCGGATCGTCGCCGACGAGCTCGACCTGTCCATCCCGGCGGGTCGGGTCACCGCCCTGGTCGGCCCGAACGCCTGCGGGAAGTCCACCGCCCTGCGCGCCCTGGCCCGCCTCCTCAAGCCGGCCGGGGGAACCGTCCTGCTGGACGGCGAGGACATCGCCTCCCTGTCCTCCCGGGACTTCGCCCTGCGCCTGGCCCTGCTGCCGCAGACCCCCAGCGCGCCGGACGGCATCACCGTGCGGGACCTGGTCGCCCGCGGCCGCACCCCGCACCAGCGCTGGTGGCGCCAGTGGTCCTCGGCGGACGAGGCCGCCGTCGACGCCGCCCTGACCGCCACCGGCGCGTCCGACCTGGCGGAGCGCTCCATCGACGAGCTCTCCGGCGGCCAGCGCCAGCGCGTCTGGATCGCCATGGCCCTGGCCCAGGACACCTCGGTCCTCCTCCTCGACGAACCGACCACCTACCTGGACCTGGCCCACCAGGTCGACGTCCTGGAACTGGTGGCGGACCTGAACCGCTCCGAGGGCCGCACCGTCGTCATGGTGCTGCACGAGCTGAACCTCGCCTGCCGCTACGCCGACCACCTGATCGCGATGCGCGAGGGCCGGGTCATGGCCGCCGGGACACCCTCCGAGATCGTCACCCCGGAACTGGTGTACGAGGTCTTCGGCCTGCGCGCGGCCGTCATCGAATGCCCGGTCGCCGGCACTCCTCTGGTCATTCCCGAAGGAGGGCGCAGGACTTGACGCTGCAACGGCCACGGGGGCGGTCGGCGTGCGCGGCGCCGGCCCGAAGCGGTCAGCGGACGCTCCGGCTTCCAGCCTGCGGACCCGCGTTGACGAACGGCGAGATTTAGGTAAGCCTTACCTCGCCTCTGCGTGGGTCTTGTGCCGTGCCCGCGCCCGTACCGCCCTCGGAGCCCTTTTCATGCTGTCCCCCGCCGCCGCCTCGGTGCCTGCCAGAACCCCTGCCCGCCCGGTGCGCCTGTACGACTCGTGGTGGACCGTGGCGGCAGCCGGCCTGGTGGCGATGATGGTTCTGACGGCGGGGCTGTGGTTCTCCCTCCACGTGCGCACCGACCAGTCGCTGCACACCGCTGCGCTCTTCGTGCACCTCGCCTCGCTGATACTCGGCTTCGGTGCGGTGCTCTCCGCCGATTACTACGGCCTGCTGTGGACCACCGGCCGCTGCTCGCTGACCGAGGTCCTGTCCGCCACGTCCCGGCTCCACATGCCGATCTGGGCCGGACTCGGCGGGCTGGTGGCGAGCGGGCTCATGCTCCACCCCGACCTCCACTCCCCACTGACCCAGACGAAGATCGCACTGGTCGGCCTCCTCACCCTCAACGGCCTCCAGGCGGGCCTGCTCGGCCGCCGCCTCACCGAAGCCACCGAGCCGATCGGCCGCGGGCTGATGGCCTGGGGCGGCGCCACGGCACTCTTCTCCCAGGCCTGCTGGTGGGGCGCCGTCGCGATCGGCTTCCTCAACACCAACCGCTGACCAACACCCGCAGGGCCGGCACCTGCCCGATGCGCGAGGGCAGCGCGCGCCGTCCGAGCGAAGCCGTTCGGCAGGGGTGATGGGAGGCTCCCGCGCCGCCTTGCTGCTCAGCGCAGTGGTCGAAGATGGGTTCATGACAGGAGAAGCGAGCGAGATCGTTCTGAGCAAGCAGGACCTTCGTGAGATCACCGCTTTCGCCGCGGCGTCCGCGCAGGTGGCGCTCGAGATATTCGAGGCCGATCAGCCAGACGACTCGCGGCCTCGAGACGCTGTCGATGCCGCGTGGGAATTCGCTCGGGGTGGCGAGCGCGGCAAGTCCCTACGCGACACGGCGTCGGCGGCCCTCAAAGCAGCCAAGGGTACGGACACAGCAGCTGCGCGCGAGGCAGCGTGGGCAGCAATGTCCGCGGCAGGCGCTGCGTACCTGCATCCGCTGGCCAAGGCCACCCAGGTCAAGCACATCCTCGGTGCCGCCGCTTACGCCGCCAGAGCGGCCGAACTGGTCGCTGGTGACGATCGGAGCGTTGGTGCCGAACACCTTGAGCGAGCGGTGCATCGCGCGACTCCGATCGTCGTCGACGTGCTCAAACGCTTCCCTGCGGCACCAGATGGGGGCGGACGGGTCGGTGAGTTGATTCGCGTGCTGGATGCTGATCTTCGCTCACTCACCTTCGTCGAGTGACTTTCATTTCCCAGATGACGCGACTCATCACCAGGCGAAGGTCTCAGAGCGGGTCTCGAGGAATTGACTGACCCGCACGCGGCACTCTTGGCGCTCGAGGCAGCGGTGCCGGGGCTGGCGGATCTACGGCGGGTCGAGCCGGCCCGCATCGACTGGGTGGTAGTCGAGACCGCCCTCGAAACGGCGCTGCCGCCGGACTTCAAGTTGCTCGCGGAGCAGTATCCGCTCCTGCAATTCGGCGACTACATGTCGTTTCACACCCCGCAGCCCGGAACGGAAGAGGCATGGGCCCGGGCCCTGGCCGAAGAGCGGGAGGACGCGGCTGACCTCCTTGACGTGGACGAGCTCAGCGACCTGCTCGCTGTCTACCCGGAGCCCGGCGGCCTGCTGATCTGGGGTAGCTCGATCGATGGCGACACGTTCTTGTGGACCACCGCGGGAAGCGGCTCCGAAGAGTGGCAGGTCACCGTCGCCTCCCACAACGGAGACTGGTGGCACTACACCGCGGGCGCGGTCCAGTTCACCGCCGATCTGATCTCCGGAGCCGTTGAACCCTGGGGCCTTCCCCGTGTACGCCCCGAGGTCATCACCATCGGCGGCGAAGCGTAGGCACTCCACGATCTGCTCCGGGCACCGCTGCCCGCCGGCCTCGGGGCCCCAGCTCGACAGGACTGCAAGGGCGGTTCCGAGGTGCCGGGTGACCAACCATCCGCCACGTGGGGTCGCGAGGCGTCCTGGGCGCGGTGCTGGTCCGCCTCGAGCCGGGCGCGGTAGGCGGAGCCCCGGATCACTGCCCCGGGGGTGGGTCAGGTGTGGATGTGGCTGTTGGTGCCGTCGTCGCTGTCGGCTTGTTCGTCGTTGAACCAGTAGTCGCCGGCCGCGAGGTAGCGGAAGGAGTGCGTGCTGTGGGTGGGCAGGGCGACTCGGGCGGTGCGGGTGCCGTCGCCCCGGGGTTCGAGCGGGTGGGCGGCGGGATTCCAGTGGTTGAAGTCCCCGACGACGCTGACCGGCCCCTCTGGGTTGTCTTCCGGCAGGACGAAGGTGACTTGGGTTCGGCCTTTGAGCTGCTTGCGTTCCAGCACGGTGGTCTCCAGCCGTGGGTCGTCGGGGGTGGGTGCGGGCATCCTTGCGTCTGCGGCGGCCGGCCGCGGTGGGACGTGCCGGTGGTCTGGACTCGGTCATCTGTCCGGTCCCCGCCGACGACGGGTCATGCGGGCCGGCCGGGGAGTGGGACCTCGGTCCGTTGCGGGGCCCGGCCGGGGCTTCCTCGACCGGCCGGGCCCCGCGTGCATGGACCTCTCGTCGCCCTGTCACCGTGACACGGACCAGCCCGCACCGCCCGCGCGGAGCGGTGGTGCGTAGGCCGTTCGGGGGACGCGTGCCGCACGCCGCCCAGCAGGCGCGGAACCTGTGGCCGCGGGGCCGCGGAAACTGATCTGCCCATGTTCCCGCCGGCTGGGTGAGCGCGGCATGCAGGGCGTCATACAGCATCGGGGCCGGTACGCGCTGCCGGTCGGGACGATTTCGGATTCGGCCGATTGCCGTCGGTGGGCTCGCTACGCTCATGATCAGGCCGTGCCGACAGGAGTGTGCGGACGAGGGCAGGTGCCCCAGGCGCTCTGGACAGCACCTGACCGAGCGAGGGGACCCCTGCCAGCCGGCAGGGGTCCCCTCGGCGAAGCTCCATCACCCGCGCCGGGCCCGACAGGGGAGCGCGGACACCGGGACAGGCCTCACGGCACCGCGAACCAGCAGATGTCACCGGAGTCGGGCAACTGGGAATGCGCGTCGACCTCTGCCGCGATGCGCGCCAAAGCCCCGGCCTTGTCCGCATTCCACGGCAGGAAGGGGTCCTGCTCCGACTCCGTCAGGTCTCCCGGTCGCGCCCCGGCGTCGTACAGATCGGCGACGATCCGCAGGAGCAACGCCAGCTGTTCCTCGAACGTGGCGCCCCGTCCGAGCAAACTCCCCACGGCTCCGCTGACGACAGAGAAGCCGACCCAGTCGTCGTGTGCGTACTGGCTCAGATAGTCCAGCTCTCGGCGGTACGCCTCCTGGTTCACCATGTCTCAGTCCCCGTGCTGCGGGATGTGGAACGGCCGATAGGGCACGGTCGATTTCGGGTCGTCCGACACGTCACGGCTGTGAGGTGCGAGGGGTGCAGTGGGGATGTGGGGCCAGGCTCAGGCATCGGTTTCAAGGATGCGCTTGAGGGTGGCGAGTTCGGTGTCGACCAGGGCGGTCTGCTCGTCGAAAAGGGCGTCCCTACGTTGTCCTGCGGGATGTGGTGAGCCCTTCGTATGGTTGACCCGCCCAGGGGTGCCGGGCTTCCCGGCGCGAGCACCGAGGTCGTCGACCTGAACCAGTTCGGCTGCGGGAACCACCCCGACCACTACTGGCGGATCGAGCCCTGGGGCCGGGGCCCCGCCGGGCCGCTCTACCGCGTGGCCAACGACAACAGCGGACTGTGCGTGGCCGTACCCGCTGCGAACAAGGCCGCCGGTGTCACCGTCAACCAGTTCCCCTGCGGGGAGGACCCAGATCACCTTTGGCGCGTCGCGCCGGAGGCGGCCCGGGACGCCTCGGGCCGCGCGCTGTACCTCGTCGTCAACGACAACAGCGGGCTGTGCCTGAGCGTCGCCCGCGCGGGCACGGAGCAGACGGCGCCGGTGGTCCAGTCGCCGTGCGCAGGCCGGCCCGAGCAGCAGTGGCGCCTCACGCCCCGCTGACGGACCGGGCCGGCGCCCACCATCAGCGGGACGGGTACCCGTGTACCGCGGCGAGCCCCTGTTCCTGTTCGGCATGGCCGGACGGCCCCGTGGCCCCCCGACCGCGCCGCGTAGCGGGTGGCCAGGCCGCGCCGTCTTGGCGTGGACGGGACGCTGGGGGCCTTCCCCCCGGCGAGGCAGCGCGCATGGCCCGCGGCCGGGGCGGCCACCGACATGGAGATCTACACCCACGCGGTCGCCGACGGTTTGCACTCCGCCCCCGTCCGCGACGTCGTCACGCGTTTCCGGCCCGCGTGGCGTGGGCGCCTCCGTGGCCGCATCGGCAGACCCTGCTGTGGCCGAACGGCGCCGAGCCTCGCAAAGAAGGGCGACCCGGCAGTTGCGCAGAGGTGGACGCGAGGCGCAGGGAGCGGGCGCAGCGGCGCAGGCTGACCACCCCGACACAGCCCCGAGCCCGTCGCCGGAACGGCAGATGGCCACGAGCCTCACGACGGGAAGACGTCCGCGCCCGGCCGCGGCTAGGCCCGGGGCAGCCAGCCGGAGGCGAAGTCGGCTTGGTCTCGTGCGCGCTGCGCCCGCTCCTCGAGGAGCCGGCGGAAGCTGGCGAGCGCGTACCGTTCTCCGGTGGCCGCGCGGGCCCCCGGGATGCCGGCCACCTCGGCCATGCGCTGCTGGGGCTGGGGCTGCCAGCCGGTGACCAGGACCCTCAGGCCCAGGCGCTCGGCGCGCCGGTGCAGGTTCAAGAGGTGGAAGAGGCCGTCGGCGTCCATGGCCGGGACTCCGTGCAGGTCCAGCAGCAGGTCGCGCTCGTCGGCGGTGACGTGGTCGAGCGTGTGCTGGAGTACCTCGCCCGCGTCCTCATTGAGTTCCCCGTCGGCACTGACCAAGACCGAGCTGCCGCAGTACTGGACGTCTACGTTGATCAACTTTTTCTCCCGTCACCGAAGGCTTCGGGCCTGCGGGGCCCCATCCTGGCCCGGCGAGCCCCGGGGGTGGTACAAGGCGCGCTGAGTTTCCGGCTCCCGTCCGAATTTTGGGGTTGCACCCGAGGAGGCGACGAGTTCGCCGACCGGGCGTTGTCAGCGACGTCGTGCAGCGGCTCCGGGGGGTCACGGGGGGCCGTCCTGCCCGGGAAGCCGAGGTTCCAGGACGGGCGCGTCGACCGGAGAGCAGAGATTCCCCAAAGATCGCCGAATTCCGGATGAGACGCTCCGCAGCGGGCAGGCGAGCCGTGCCGACCAATGGCCGCTCCCGCCCACGCGGCCCCATACGACCCGGAGGAACGCGTTGACCAGCACGGCTTTCACCCCGGGGGAGGCACTCTCCACGGCTCTCATCGCCCTGCCGGGTGTCTACCGGCCCCAGGCGGACACCCTGCTCCTCGCCGAGGCACTGACCCGAGAGGACCTCGGGCCCCGCAAAGACGTACTGGAGATCGGTACGGGCACCGGGGCACTGGCCCTGCACGCGGCCGGCAGGGGAGCCAGGGTCACGGCGGTCGACGTCGCCTGGCCCGCCATCGTGACGGCTCGCCTGAACGCGCTGCGCAGACGGGTTCCTCTGCGCGTCCTGCACGGCGACTTCGCGGCCCGCACCGCAGGGTGTCGCTACGACCTGGTCGTGGCCAATCCGCCGTACGTCCCCGCCCCGAGTGCCCGGCTGCCCTCGCGGGGGCCGGAGAGAGCCTGGGACGCAGGTCCCGACGGGCGCGGGGTCATCGACCGGATCTGCGCGCGGGCCCCGGCACTGCTGCGCCCCGGCGGCGTCCTGCTCATGGTGCACTCCGGGATGTGCGGGGCTCAGGAGACCATCGACCGCCTGGCCGCGGCGCGGCTGGCCGCGGAGGTCACCGCCAGGGCCTCCGTGCCCTGGGGGCCCGTCCTGCGGTCGCGGCGGGCCTGGCTGGAGCAGCAGGGCCTGGCGGCCGGCACCGACGAACAGGAGGAGCTGGTGATCATCCGTGCCTGGTACCCCTGACACCACACCGGGCCGGGCCGCCGTGCCGGCGACCGCGCCCGCGCCCGCGCCCGCGCGCAGGGTTTCCGCGGAGCCGCAGGGTCCGGTCCTGATCGAAGGTCCGGTGGAGATCGTCCTCGACGACGGCACGCTCGTCCGGTCCGACCGGTTCATGGTCGCCGTCTGCACCTGCCGACGAAGCCGCGCCTACCCCTGGTGCGACACCAGCCACCGGCGACGCGAGCGAGCCGCTGCCCCTCCCGAAGACAGGAACCCGTCATGACACCGCCCCGCCCGGGCCCGACGACCGCCGTCCGCCCCCGCCTGGCCGAGGGACGGGGCGAGCTGTCCGATGCCGTGCTGCGGGCCCTGCGGTCCGGCGTGCCTCCGCAATACACCCCCGGGGCCGTCCTGAAGGCCGCCCCATGGGGCGAAGACCTCCAGCTCGCCCTCTACCTCCTCTACGAACCGCACTACCGGGGCTTCGACGGGGTGGACGACGCACGCGAATGGGACCCGGACCTGCTGCGGCTGCGTCAAGCGCTGGAAGCCCGCTTCCTGCACGCCCTGCGCTCCGAGCTGTCCCACGCTCCCCGATCGGTGGAGGAGGCCTTCGCCCCCTTGCTCGTCGAGCCCCTCGACCTCTCCGGCAGCCTCAGCCACCACCTCGAAACAGCCGGCGAACTCTGGCAGCTGCGCGAGTACGCGGCCCTGCGGTCCCTTTACCACCTCAAGGAGGCGGACCCGCACGCCTGGGTGATCCCCCGGCTCACCGGCAGGGCCAAGGCGGCCATGGTCGCCATCGAGTACGACGAGTTCGGCGCAGGCCACGCCGACCGGATCCACGCGCAGCTCTTCGCGGACCTGATGGCCGACCTCGGACTGGACCCGACGTACGGCCGCTACCTGGACCACGCCCCGGCGCCCCTGCTCGCGACCGTGAACCTGATGTCCCTGTTCGGACTCCACCGGGCCCTGCGGGGCGCCCTCGTCGGCCACTTCGCGTGCGTCGAGGTCACCTCCTCGCCGGGGTCGAGGCGCCTGGCCAAGGCCATGCGGCGATGCGGGGCCGGAGCGGCGGCCGAGCACTTCTACGCCGAGCACGTCGAAGCCGACGCCGTCCACGAACAGGTCGTACGCCATGAGGTCATCGGCGGGCTCCTCGCCGACGAGCCGGACCTGGAGTGCGACATCGCCTTCGGATGCGCGGCGACGGTCTTGCTGGAGGACCGCCTCGCACACCACATCCGTGCGGCCTGGGACCGGGGGGACAGCGCACTGCGTACGCCGCTGCCCCGAGAGTGAGGGGCCGGGCAGCAGCTCCACCCAAGGCAAGTCCGCAGCGCAGCGCGGCGGCGAAAGGTCCCCCACGCGGTCCGCCTCGGCGAAGGGCTGCGCCTGCTCGCCTCCCGGGCCGCCACCCCAGACGCCGAGGCGTCATCTCCGCAAGCGTCCGGCTGATCCATGGAATCCGGATCACCGGGTGTGAGACCGCAGGCGAGGGGCAGGCGCGCTGTGACGAGAGGCCGACCCAACCACCATGGAGGGCATTTTCATGACGGAGAACGTGTGGGGCTACCGCGAGACCTCGGGCCGTCTGCAGGGCGTCGACCTGACGGGATTCAAGGTCGAGGCCGTCGACGGCGGTATCGGCAAGGTGGACAAGCACTCCGACGAGGCCGGCTCCGCGTACATCGTGGTGGACACCGGTCCGTGGATCTTCGGCAAGGAGGTCCTCCTCCCGGCCGGCACCGTATCCCGCATCGACGTGGACGACGAGACGATCTACGTCGACCGGACGAAGGAACAGATCAAGAACGCGCCCGAGTTCCACCGCGACAAGCACCTGCAGGACGAGGCCTACCGCGCGGAAGTCGGCACGTACTACGGCATCGGCGGGCCGTTCGGTGGCCGCCTCATCTGATCCGGCGCGCCGTTGTGGCGACGCCACCGTCCGCGACGCTAGGAGCATGCACGGTGACTGAGCACAAGAAGCACAGGCCGACGACCCCGCCCTCGAAGGCGCCGGGGGAGAGCGGTGACCGCGAAGCCCGCAAGGAGGCCGAAGAGGCAGTCATGCCGGGCGGTCACGACCGTGAGGCAGGAGACGCGCTGACACCGAGTCCCGATGCCCAACGCCGGGCGGGCAAGCGGGCCCGTTCCGGGGACTGACCCCGGCAGCAACAGGCCCCCGCAGGGCGGCTCCTCGACGGTCAGGCCTCGGGGGGCCGCGTCGGGCTGCGGAGTGACGGAAAGAGGAGGCTTGCCATGAAGGCATCGAAAGTCGCCTACAAGCCGGTCGGGTTGGCTCTCGGAGCCGGCGCCGGCCTGCTGGCCGGGGCGATCTTCAAAGAGGTCTGGAAACTCGCCGGGCACGAGGACGACGCCCCGAACGCCACGGACGAGGATCGGCAGTGGCGCGAGATACTGATCGCCGCCGCAATTCAGGGCGCGATCTTCGCTCTGGTCAAGGCAGCCGTCCAGAGGTCCGGGGCCGTTGCCGTACGGCGCGTCTCGGGCACCTGGCCGGCCTGAACCGCCGGCGCCTGCCCCGCAGCAGCGGCTGCGCACCGCAACAACCACCGCACACTATCGGCCAGTACGACGCGTGGGGCGCATGGGACGCCCGGCCGGGGGCACTTGAGGCGCGGGCGGCGTTCCGGCCGGTCCCGGTGAAGGCGACGTGTGAAGGAGCGAGATCGTGCTGATGGCTCACCCTGCAGTGCTGGCGCGTCTGGTGGAGGAGTACGAGGTGGTGTCGCAGCAGCAGGCCGGAGGCCGTCGGGAACCGCTGCGGCAGCGGTTGGAGGACGTGGTCTACACGCTGTGCGTGTCGACCGGGACACGCGACATCGAGGCCGCGCTGGCCTCGGCCCGGAAACGGATGGGCACCGCCTGGCTCACTGTCGCGGACGGCCCGGAGGTGGTGGCCTGAAGGCCCGCCCCGACCCGGACGGCACCGGCACCGGCGGTCCCGTACCGGGCCCACCCGGGCCCGGTACGGGACCCCGTCGGGCCGTTACGCGGGGAGGCGCGGCCGGGCGGGAGGGACGGTCAGGCGCCTTCGCCCAGAACGGTGGCGATCAGCTGCCGCTGTTCCTCGGTGAGGTACGGATCCCGTAACTCCACCAGCTTGCCGTCGACGTGGACGACGTAGCTGAACCCGTCCGGCACGGGCTCCCGGTCCGCGGGGCACTCACCGCTCAGGGCTCGCTCGGCCAGCTGCTCCAGCTCGGCGCCGTCGCTCCGGTACTCCGTGTCGAGGGAAGCGGTCCGTTCCCTGCCCGCGAACCCGCCGGTACGGGTGACGGTGATCAGCATCGTGAAACCTCCTTGAGTCGAGCGCCGCGTCCGACCGGCCGGGCCGGCCGGGTCAGGCGGCGCACGGGATGGGCACCCTCTCGCCTGCCCCCGAAAGCCCCACATGTGCCTCCGCGTACGGCATCGGAGCGAGATGTCCGAAAGTCGCTGCGCCCGGCCCGCCGGGTCCGGGCGCACGCCCTGCCCCCTGCCTGGGAGGGCGGCGGCGGGCTCGCGGACGCCGTGCTCGCGCTCACTGGCGGACGGGGGTCCCGCGAGGAGTGAGCGGGCGGGCCGGGGGTAGGCGGCGGATAGCCGTGCTTGTGCCCGTGCGCCGGGTGGGCCCCGATGCCCTCGAACAGGCAAAGCGGCTTCGAGGAGGTGCACGCCATGTCCGCATCGCACCCGGCTTCCGGGCCTGAACCGCGTCTGTGGACCCCGCCCGGTGCCCGAGGGAGCAGGGCCGGCGTCCCGCCGGGCGAGACCCCGCCCGGGGAGTCGAGCACCGGCTCGGGGGCAGGTCCGTACAGGCCCCTCTCACGCGGCTGGGCCATGGCGCCCCTCCTGGCGATCTGCTTTGTGGCCCTGGTGGTCGCCCTGTTCTTCCTCACGTACGCCATCACCCTGATGACCTGAGTCGGCAGTCGGTCACGTCCCCAGCGGCCGGTGGTTCGGTGAGGTCCAGCCCGGCCACGACGGCCCGTCTCCCCTGGTCCACTGGCCGCGGACCTCGACGGCAGTCCGCTCGGCTCCCGCTTCATCGGCGCCGTGCGGGTGTCCGCCGAACGGGCTGGTCGGCCGGGTGCCCGGTGTACGGGCGGACCTGAGGGGTAGCCGACGGATATGTCCCCCCTCAAGACGCCCCTCGCCCCCTGGACCGACAGCACCCTGCCTCTCCTGGCCCGCGGCTACGCCTGGCTGCCCGACCGGATGCGTGCCGCCCGCGGCGGGCCGGTCCGGACCAGGCTGCTCGGCCGGCCGGCGATCGCGCTGCGCGGGCCGGCGGCCATCGGCTTCTTCTACGACGAGCGGCACATCCGGCGGGCCTCCGCCCTTCCCGACCCCGTGCTCGACACACTCTTCGGGCAAGGTGCCGTGCACACCCTGGACGGCGATGCCCACCGCGCCCGCAAGGCGATGTTCCTCGCGCTCCTCAAGGACGGAGCGGGAGTGGCCGCGCTGGCCGAGCACGTGGCCCTTCACTGGTCCGAGGCGGTCACCGACTGGGACGGTGGCCGACGCGTCGTGCTGTTCGACGAGACCGCGCGCATCCTGGCCCGCTCCGTCTGTACGTGGACGGGCCTCGGGCTCTCCGACGGGGACACCCGGCAGATGGCCGAGGACTGCACGGCCATGGTCGACGGCTTCGCCACCCTCGGAGCCCGGCACTGGCGCGCCCGCGCCGCCCGCGCACGCCAGGAGGAGGCCCTCGCCGCCCTGGTCCGCGCCGCCCGCGAGGGCGAGGAGCCGGCGGGCGACAGCGGCACCGCGTTCGAGACCGTGACCTGGCACCGTGACGCCGACGGCCGGCTGCTCGACCCGCACACGGCAGCCG
Organism: Streptomyces sp. R33; assembly: GCF_041200175.1. Lineage (NCBI taxonomy): Bacteria > Bacillati > Actinomycetota > Actinomycetes > Kitasatosporales > Streptomycetaceae > Streptomyces > Streptomyces sp. R33. The sequence continues at coordinate 8,131,689 of NZ_CP165727.1, forward strand.
TCGAACTGCTCAACATCATCCGGCCCACCGTCGCCATCGCCTGGTTCGCCGCCTTCGCCGCGCACGCCCTGCACCGCTGGCCGGCTCACCGGGAGCTGCTCCGCAAGGACACCGAAGGGCAGTACGCGCGCGCGTTCGCCCACGAGGTGCGGCGCTTCTATCCCTTCGCCCCGTTCGTCGGCGGCCTGGCCGCGACCGACCTGACCTGGCAGGGCGAGGCCATCGCGAAGGACACCCTGGTCCTGCTCGACCTGTACGGGCACAACCACGACCCCGAACGGTGGGACGCCCCGTACCGCTTCGACCCGCAGCGCTTCGCCGGACGAGAACCCGGTGCCGACGAGCTCATCCCGCAAGGCGGCGGGGACCCCGCTCGAGGTCACCGCTGCCCCGGCGAGGACATCACCGTCGCCGTGCTGGCCACGTTCGCAGCGGAACTCGCCGCACTCGACTTCGACGTCCCCGAACAGGACCTGTCGATTCCACTGTCCCGGGTCCCCACCCGCCCGCGCAGCGGATTCGTCCTCACCGCAGCCCGCTCCGGTGTATTGGGTTAGCGAGTGGGCCGACTGGCCGCGAGTGGGCCGACTGGCCGCCCGGGGGGAAAACCACGAACGCCGCAGCGCGTCGGCTCGAGGTCGCAGCGGCCGTCCGATCCACCGGCACACCGCCTTCTCGAGCGTGCCTGCAGCGGTCAGTCGGAATCCCGAGTCCACCCTTGCCGGTCCGCATGGCGATCAGCCGCACGCATCCCGGCGTGGGGCATCCGCGTGCCCGGGTGGAGCCCGGGGCCGGTGGGCGGCCCTCCCAGGGGTGTGGGGGAGAGGTCTGCGGGTTCCTCGCCCGTTTCGAGGAGGGTGTCGGCGGCGCCGACGATCAGGGGGTCGGGCCGGCCGACGGCCGCCTCGTCCTTGCTGGCGTAGTCCAGGCGCCACAGCAGGCTGCGCATGGCCTCCAGCCGCCCGCGCCGCTTGTCGTTGCTCTTGACCACGGTCCAGGGTGCATGGACGGTGTCGGTGGCGCGGAACATCTCGATCTTGGCGGTGGTGTAGGCGTCCCAACGGTCCAGGGACGCCACATCGGTGGACGAGAGCTTCCACTGGCGTACGGGGTCGACCTGGCGGATCGCGAAGCGCGTGCGCTGTTCGGCGCGGGAGACCGAGAACCAGAACTTGATCAGCAGGATGCCGTCCTCGACGAGCATCGCTTCGAAGGCCGGACACTGGCGGAGGAAGCGCTGGTACTCGGCCTCGGTGCAGAACCCCATGACCTTCTCCACGCCGGCGCGGTTGTACCAGGAACGGTCGAAGAAGACGATCTCCCCGCGATCGGGCAGGTGCGCGATGTAGCGCTGGAAGTACCACTGGCCGGCTTCCCGCTCGGTCGGCTTGTCCAGGGCCACGATGCGTGCGCCACGGGGGTTGAGCCGTTCCGTGAACCGCTGGATGGTGCCGCCTTTGCCCGCCGCGTCCCTGCCCTCGCAGATCACCACCACGCGGGCCCCGGTGTCCTTGACCCAGCGCTGCAGCTTCAGCAGTTCGATCTGCAGTATCCGCTTCGTCCGTTCGTACTCCGCCCGCCGGACTTTCCGGTCGTAGGGGTAGTTCTCGAGCCAGGTCCGGATCGGCGCTCCGGATCCGTCCAGCAACACCGGCTGCTCCGGCCGGGTCGCGTCCACGCTCAGACCAGCGAGCAGCACCTCCTCGGGCTGCGAGCCGCGCTGTTCCTCGTTCATGTCCTGCGTGTACCCGGCCCACGGCTTTGATGCTCCGAGCGGTGGTGCGGCTGAGTCGCTACTGCGGCCAGTCGCGTTCCTCGTCCGACTGGTCGATCTCGTCCCGCTTGAGTCCACGGACGGTCCTGGTCCTGGGTTCGTTGGCCCTGGCCACCCGCTCCGCATCTGCCGGCGGCTGTGCCCCGGTGCCCGTGCGTGAGGGGACCCCCGGGGTTCGCCCGTGCTCGTCCGCGGTGCCCCCTTCGTGCTGCATCCGAGGCCGCCGTACCGTCCCGTAGTCGTTCTCGCCTGCGCCACCCATGGGCGCACCTCCCTCTTTACCCACTCGTCGAGCTCCGGGGCTCGCGCAGCCCGGTCCCCGTGCCGACCGCGGTTCTGCCGTACGCCTACCCCGCCACGCACCCTCGAGACGTCCGCGGGGCCGCGCCGGGACCTCCCGATCGGGGTTCGCGGCACGTCAACCGTCCTCCCGGGGAGCTCCGCCGTACGCTCGCGAGATGACCGGGAACGAGATCAAACTCAAGGCCATCGCGGCCCTCACGGGTGTGCGCACCGGTATCGGAACGGACTACGTCTCCTCGCTGCTCGGCGAGGTCACGCCGGCGGAGTTCCTCGTGCCTGCCGAAGCTGATGCAGCCGAGATCGGTTTCGCCATGCTGGATCAGCTGTCCGGGCCCCTCAGTGCCCTGATCAGCGGTTTCGTGCTGGCCTTCGAGGCGGTCGCCGATGCATTCGACCAGACGGAGTCGGGGACGTCTGCGCAGGAGATCCTGCAGGAGCTCGCCCTGCAACTTGCGAGCGAATCCGAGTGACCCGGCCGGCTGCCCGCAGCGGTCCCGGGCCGACCGCTCATGCGGTGGCGGACGCGGACGCCCCGGTCGCCCGCCCCCGCTGGCCGAGGGCGCGGTCACGGGTGAGCATCGAACGGTCGGATCCGACGGAGACCACCGGAAGGACGCCCATGAAGAGCGGTTCGCTCGCCGAGATCGATGCCCTGGTCCGCGACGGAAGGATCGTGATGTCGGGGGACGACAGCGCGGTCGTGGCGGCCGTGCAGGACGCGTTGAAGGCCGGCAGATCGGTGACGTTCTACCTCTCCCACGGACAGGCCGAGGCGTTCAAGGCGTGGTACTGGAGCCCGAGACGGGTCAAGGACCGGGGCATGGAGCCCGTGTCGCGCGAGGAGCGGGAGAGGATCACCTCGGAGCTGGGGGTCAGGGACATCGGGCCCGCCCACTCCAACCGCATCGACTGCGAGTGCGGGGCCCAGTACGGCGCCTTCGAGTTCATCGGACAGGGCATCAAGGAGCACGGCAAGGAGTCCGTGGACGCCGTCCTGGCCCTGGAGAACGCCTACGTCCTGCGGGTGAACCCGGTGACGCCCGCGGTCTGCGCCGCCTGCGGGGCACGCATCCTGGTCGGCCACGAGTACGACATGACCAACAGGTACGGATGCTCCCGCTCCGAGAATCCGGTGTGAACCCTGCGTGTGGCCCGGCGGACGGTGGCCTACGGGGTGATGGGCCCCATCTGGCTTGCGCACGCTCGTCGCGTCCCTGGAACGGGCTCCCGATCCTTGGCGCGTCGCCCGGCCGGCGGCTGCCGCCCGCTCACCGCTTGCGGGCGGTCACCAGGGCGAAGGAGAGGTGTTCCCCGCCGTCCTCGACGAGCATGTCGATCACCAGCCGATTGGTCCTCTCGCCGTCCGGCTGGAGTTCGGCGCACGCCCGCGCCCACAGCAGCCAGTCCCGCCAGGCGTCCTCCTGGAGCCGCGCGGAGGTGACGTCCACCAGTTCGGTGATCTCCCACTGGAAGCGCCACCATTGCGCCGTGTGCCAGGCGATCGCCTCCCAGCCGACCACGCGCTTGATGTGGGGCGGGATCGCGCCGAGGTCGCGGACCTCACGGGTCATGGCGGGGGTCGCAATACCCAGCTGGCCGCCGGGGTGGAGGAAGCGGGTCAGGTAGGGCAGGTATCCGTCGGCGGTGCCGAAGTACTCGAACGCGTCGATGCTCACGATCGCGTCGAAGCTCTCCGGCTCGAACGGCAGGGCGTGCGCCTCCGCCCGCACCGCGGACACTCGGCCGGCCACGCCCGCCTCGGCGAAGACGGCGGCCGCGTCCTCCGCGGGTATCCACCAGTCGGCGGCGACGACATCCACGCCGAACTCCCGGGCGAGGAAGACGGACGTGGCGCCCTTGCCGGAGCCGAGGTCGAGGACCCGCATCCCGGGGCGCAGATCGAGGTCCCGGGCCAGGTCCTCCAGCAGCCACAACGGGTTCGGGCCCATGTCGAGGCGGACGAGCCAGGCCGGGTCGTAAAGGGATGAACGCGGGTAACGGTCGGGACGCACAAGGTCATTCAGAGCAGTCACGGCCGAACTCAAGCCCGTGGCCCGGCTGGATGCAAATCCTTATCGTGCGTACTACGGGGTGTGCCGTGGCTGCTGGTTGAGTCTGCGACTCCTGGACGAGGGCGTTCTTGGTCCGGGGGGAGATCGCCCGGACGCTCAGGGGTTCCTGATCCGGGCGAGAATGCCGGCTGCGCCCTGCGCAAGGAGTACCAGAGGCGTCAGCCACTCCGTGACCTGCGTCCTGGCCAGCTTGCTCGCTCTGGAACCGATCGTCACGACGTTGCTCATAGGGCCAACTCCTCGCATTCGAAGCCATGTTGACGCGCCAGCCTAGTCGCCCCAGAACGGTCCGGATTCCGACGGATTGTCATCAAGAACGGACTCCTCTGGTGTCCCTCTTCAGACCGACCGGGCGTTCGTGATCCGGCGGGACCGGGTGCGGCCGGGAGCGGGATCGCGGAGCGGCTGTGGGCGTACGGACCTCGCCCGTCCCGGACGGGCATGTTTGCGCCGGACGGAACAGGACAGTCGCCTGACATGAAGGACACCCCGGCTCCCGCCGACAGGGACAAGCGACGGCACGGCCGCCGGCCCGGACCCGGGGAGGACCCCGGTCCGCGCCTCGGCCCGGGCCCCGAAGTGGAGCGCAACGCACCCGACGAGCCCACGGAACTCCCCAAGAAGTCCTGGTCGGCCGTGCTGAAACGCACGTTCAAGGAGTTCCAGGACGACGAGCTGGCCGACCGTGCTGCGGCGCTGACCTACTACAGCGTGCTGTCGCTGTTCCCCGCCCTCCTGGTCCTGGTCTCCCTGCTCGGAGTCGCCGGGGAGTCGGCCACCCATTCCGTCCTGGACAACCTCCAGCGGCTGACCCCCGGCGCCGCACGCGACATCGTCTTCGACGCGGTCCGCCAGCTCCAGGGCAGTACGGGGACCGGGTCCATCCTGGCGGTCGTGGGCCTGATCACCGCGGTGTGGTCCGCCTCCGGGTACATCGGCGCGTTCATCCGGTCTTCCAACGCGGTCTACGACATGCCGGAGGGACGGCCCGTGTGGAAGGTGCTGCCCCTGCAGCTGGTGCTCACCGTCGGGCTGATGGTCATGGCGACGGCAAGCGCCCTGATCGTGGTGTTCACCGGCAGCCTCGCCCGCCGCGCGGGGGACGCTCTGGGGCTCGGCGAAACCGCGGTCACCGTGTGGTCGATCGCGAAATGGCCCGTGCTGGTGCTCCTGGTCACCATCATGATCGCGGTGCTGTACTGGGCCGCGCCGAACGCCAAGGGGCGCGGCTTCCGCTGGGTCACGCCGGGCAGTTTCCTCGCGCTGGTGATCTGGATGGCCGCCTCTGCCGGATTCGCGCTGTACGTGGCCAACTTCGGCTCGTACAACAAGACGTACGGCACCCTGGCCGGCGTCATCGTCTTCCTGATCTGGCTGTGGATCACCAATCTCGCCATTCTCCTCGGCCTGGAGTTCGACGCCGAGATGAGCCGCGAGCGCGCCATCGTCGGCGGACTTCCCGCGGAGGACGAGCCCTACGTGGAGCCGCGCGACACCCGGGAGTGGAGCGAGGAGGAGAAACGGCGTGCCCGGTGACCGCGCCCGGCCCGCGCGCTCCCGTTCCCGGGGCAGGGGCGGGGACCGGTAGGGGGACGGGGCGTTGCCCGGTGACGGGATATCGACTGCGGGGTTCTGGGGAAGCAACAAGCCGTCCGCGGGAGATCTGGCGGATACGACCCTTCCCCGTTCGGGCTTCCTCCTTGAGGATCACCAGACAACCGGAAGCATTCCGTCCACTTTTTCAGTCATCGACCCCAAATGAGGCACCATGCTTGCACTGTTCGGCTCTCCCTCCCCTCCCGGGACGCGTGGATTCGGTGAAGGATTCGCCTCCGCCCTCCACATACCCGGGGGGTGGCACCCCCTGGAACGGGCCAGGCCTCCCCACACCCGGCAGAACCCATCGACAGCAGTGAGGGGGGAGCACTGACCCCTTGAGGTTCCGGATGAGCCGTCCCAGCAGCCCGTACGCGCCCCGTCCCGAGGAGGAAAGTCAGCCGATACCGGACCCGGCCGCGCCGCCCGCCGCCCAAGCACTCCTGTCCGACAGGGAGATATCCCTCATCAGGGCTTCCGTCGCCGTGGTGGAGCCCCTCGCGGCGGACATGGCGGTCTACTTCTACGCCATCCTGTTCACCCGCCACCCCGAGGTCCGCCCCCTGTTCCCGCCCGGGATGGACGCCCAGCGCGGCCGCCTGCTGCGCGCGCTGCTGCGCATCGTGGACCTCGTCGACGACCCCGAGGGCCTGGTGCGGTTCTGCGGGCACCTCGGCCGCGACCACCGCAAGTTCGGCACCCTCGCGGCGCACTTCCCGGCGGTGGGCGAATGCCTGCTCGCCTCCCTGGCCCGCTTCGCCGGCCCTGCCTGGAACGCGGAGATCGCCGCGATCTGGACGAAGGCGTACGGAGCGGTGGCCCAGGTCATGATGAGCGCGGCGGAGCAGGACGCGGCGGTGCGGCCCGCCACCTGGCCCGCCACGGTGGTGCACCGGCTCTCGCGGGGACACGGCATCGCCGAAATCACCGTACGCCCGCACCTGCCCTACGAGTACGTCGCCGGACAGTACGTCAGCCTGGAGACCCCGTGGTGGCCGAAGCAGTGGCGCTACTACTCCGCCGCCAACGCACCGCGTGAGGACGGCACCCTCACCTTCCACGTGCGTGCCGTCCCCGGCGGCACGGTCAGCGAGGCCCTCGTCCACCGGGCCGTGGTCGGTGACGTCCTCCGGCTCGGGCCGCCGATGGGTGACATGGTGCTCGACGCCGCCACCCACCGGGACCTGCTGTGCGTGGCCGGCGGCACCGGCCTCGCGCCGATCCGGGCGCTGATCGAGGAGGTCGCCCGCCGGGGCGGCCGCCACCAGGTGGACCTGTTCCTCGGCGCCCGCACCGGAGCGGAGCTGTACGGGGTCGACGACATGCTCCGGATGGCCCAGCGCCATCACTGGCTGACCCTGCGCGGCGCGGTCTCCCACGAACACATCCCCGGCATCCGCGGATCCCTGCCCCAGGTCCTCGCCGAGTACGGGCCCTGGTACCAGCACGACTGCTTCCTCAGCGGCCCCGCTTCCATGGTCGCCTCCGCCGGAGAGACGCTCACCCTCCACGGCACGCTGCCCGACCACATCCACCACGACCCCTTCGAGACGCCCGTCCTGTCCGCGCGCTGAGCCGCTCCCCGTCCGCCCCGCCAGGAGACCCCCCGTGACCTTGCCGCCGCCCTCCTTCGGATCAGCCGGTGAACACCGCCTTCAGCAGCACCTGGGAACCGCCGACCGCGCCGCACGCTTCTACGACCAGCAGGTACGCCCCCATCTCACCCAGGAGATGCGCGACTTCATCGGCCGCCAGGCCATGGTGTTCCTGGCCACCGCCGACTCCCACGGGGAATGCGACGCGAGTTTCCGGGCAGGACCTCCGGGGTTCGTGCACGTGATCGACGAGGGGACCCTCGCCTACCCCGAGTACCGGGGCAACGGCGTGCTCGCCAGCGCCGGCAACATGCTCGAGAACCCCCATCTGGGCATGCTCTTCGTCGACTTCACGCACCACCACGTGGGACTGCACGTCAATGGCGTGGCGCGCCTCTACCGCGACGGCGACCTGCGCCGCACCCACCCGGACCTGCCCCAGGACATCGCACCGGGCCGCACACCGCACCTGTGGGTCCACCTCTCCGTCGAGGAGGCCTACATCCACTGCTCCAAGTACATACCGCACATGGAGCCGACCCCGCGGCCTGGCAGCCATGACGCCGAGCGCCCCAAGGACACCGAGTACTTCACCCGGCGGCCGGCGGAGCCCGTCCCCAGTCCCAGCGTGACGTGACGGGATCCCGATCCCGGTCGGGGCCGTGCCGCGCTCAGCGGGCACGGCCCCGCCGCGTTCCGGGCTCCCAGCGGGCCTCCGGCCGAAGGGCTTTGGGTGGCACGTCGGAGTGGTACCGGAAGAGGCGTGCGGAGACGCGTATTCGATTCGGTTGCGACCGAAGGGGTTTGACGATGCGAGGTCCGGCCATACGCAGCAGGAGGAAGTCATGACTGACACGTCCCACCACGGAACACCGAACGAGGCGGAAAAGGAACGGCCGCTGTCGGCCGCCCGCGCCATCGGTGCGGCGATCGGCCAACTGTCGGAACTGCTGCGCCTGCCCGTCGAGTCCGTCAGCTCCTGCGAGCGCGCCGAGGACGGCGCCTGGCAGCTGTCGGTCGAGGTCCTCGAACTCTCCCGGATCCCCGACACGACGAGCCTGCTGGCGTCGTACGACGTCGAGCTCGACCCGGCCGGCGAACTGCTCGGCTACCGGCGTACCCGCCGCTACGAACGGGGGCGTGCGGACCGAGGGTGACCCCCGTCCGCCTCCCACACGAGAGGGAACCGGAACAATGACTGTCGTCCCTGCCCAGTCCGCGCCGACCGCCTCCGGGGGTGGTTCCAGCGGTCTGTACGACGTCCTGGAACTCGTCCTCGACCGCGGTCTGGTGATCGACGCGTTCGTGCGGGTCTCCCTGGTCGGCATCGAGATCCTGAAGATCGACATCCGGGTCGTCGTGGCCAGCGTGGACACCTACCTGAAGTTCGCCGAGGCCTGCAACCGCCTGGACCTGGAAGCCGGTCCGCGCAAGAGCCCCGGCCTCCCCGATCTGGTCGGCGAGATCACCGAGTCCGGAGCCCGCGGCAAGTCCAAGGGCGCGCTCAGCGGAGCCGCGCAGGCCGTCTCCGACGCGTTCCACCAGGCCCGCGACGAGGCCGAGGAGAAGACCGAGAGCCGTCCGCGCCGGCGCACCACCACCCGACGGGAGGAGAAGGAATGAGCACCTACGTCTACGGAATCACCCGCGCCTCCCAGCCGCTGCCCGAGCAACTGGTGGGCATAGGCGAGCCGGCCCTGCCGGTCCGGACCGTACGCAGCGGACGCGTGCTGGCCCTGGTCAGCGATGCACCGGCCGAACTGAAGGCCAAGCGGCGCGACCTGCTGGCGCACCAGCGCGTCGTCATCCAGGCGGGGGCCGGCGGGCCCGTTCTGCCGCTGCGTTTCGGCGGGGTCTCTCCCGACGACGAGACGGTCGCCGCCATCCTCGGCGAGCACGAGATCAGCTACCTCGAGCGGCTCGAAGCCCTCGAGGGCAAGGACGAGTACAACGTGAAGGCCACCCACGACGAACAGGCGGTCCTGTACGAGGTGCTGTCCACGCATCCCGAACTGGCGGCCCGGCAACAGGCCAACCGCGCGGCGGGAGGCGGGAGTTACGACCAGCGCCTGGAGTTCGGCGAGCTGATGGCCAAGGCGGTGAAGGAACGCGAGATGGCGGACGCACTGCTGATCGAGTCCGCCCTCGCCCCGCTGGCGGCCTCGCTGCGCCGCGGACCGGAGAGCGGCGGCTGGCTGGCGAACCTGTCGTTCCTGGTCGAACGGGAGCGGCGGGAGGAGTTCCTCGAGGTGGTCCGGGCGCTGGCCGAGCAGCACGAGCACCTGCAGGTGCAGATCACCGGCCCCCTGCCCGCGTACAGCTTCGCCGACGCGAACTGAGCGCGGCGATGGGGCTGCTCACGGAAATACTGCTGCTGCCGGCCGCTCCGGTCCGCGGAACCGCATGGGTGCTGCGGCAGGTCGTGGCGGAGGCTGAGCGGCAGTACTACGACCCGGCCGTCGTCCAGCGGGAACTGGCGCAGCTCGTCGCCGCGTTCGAGGCGGGCGAGATGGATGAGGCCGAGTTCGACCGCCGGGAGGACGAGCTCCTGGACCGACTGGAAAGCAGGGTGCGACCGCGATGAACAACCGGATGGCGATCGGGCTGGCCGTGGGCGCGGGCTACGTGCTCGGCCGCACCAGGAAGGCCAAGCTCGCCCTAGGACTGGGGGCGCTGGTCATGGGCAGACGGCTCACGCCCGATGCCGCGGCCGTGGGTTCCTACCTCGGCGACCGGCTGGGCGACCACCCCGGGCTCAAGGACCTCCGCGAGCAACTGCGCGAGGACCTGGCCGGGGTGGGGTCGGCGGCCTTCGGAGCACTGGTGGACCGGCAGCTCGAGGCGGTGGCCGACCGGCTGCACGCGCGTACGCTCGGCGTGCAGGAGCGGCTGACCTCGAGCGGGCGGGCCGGCTCCGCGGAGCGGGACGGCAAGCCCGCGGCCAGGGCCACGTCCAGGGCCACGTCCAAGGCCACGTCCACGTCCTCGTCCCCCAGCGGGTCCAACGGCAGGTCCACGAGCCGGTCCGCGGGCGGCTCTGCGGGAAGGGCGCGCACGGCCAAGCGCACCGGCGGCCGCAAGGCGGAGGCCGGCGGCGATGGCTGAGGGCGTGCCGGCCAGGCTCGGCGAAAGCCCCGCTGCGGACCGGCTCAAAGAAGAGTGGGAGGGCTACCTGGCGGCCCAGGCCCAGCGGATGCTGGACGGGACCGGCAGGGCCCTGGGCCGGTCCGTCGTGGTGCTGAAGGACGTGGCCGAGGGCAACAGCCCGGGGTTGAAGGCCGTCGCCCTCGACGGTGCGCGCAGGATCGTGCGCGGTCGCAGCCCGGTCAGGGCCGCGTTCGAGGTGGCCGCCTCGCGGCTGAGGGACCGGGGCCTGCGGGCGCTGCGCGAGCGGGTCCGCTCCGGTGCCTCCGGCAGGCGCCCTCCCACGGTCGTCCTCGCGTCCGTCGACGTGGGAGTGCCCGTCAAGGACGCCTACGACGAGTGGACCCACCACCGCGGTGTGCTCCGGTTCGTGCAGGGTGCCACCGAGGAGGTCCCCGACGTACGGATCGCCTGGACCTCCGAGGGCGACGGGGCAGCCGTCCGCGGCGCGGTGACCTTCCACGAACTCGCCACCGACCTCACCCGCATCCTGGTGACCGTCGAGTACCACCCGCACGGGCTGCGGGAGCGGGTAGGCACGGCGTGCGGGGCCCGGCACCGCCGCGTCCGGCGGGACCTGCGGGACTACGCCCGCTTCCTGGCCCTGGAGGAGGAAGCCCCCGAGGGCCCGCGCGACGAGCTCGCCGACGACGGCGCGGAGGAGTCCGGGCAGCCCGAGGGCTTCGGTGAGCCTGACACCGACGACACCTACGACACGTACGACGAGGCCTACGAGGAAGAGGACGTGGACGACTTCCCGCTGGACGACCTCCCTGCGGACGAGGAAGAGGACGAGGACGACGAAGGCCGGCGGCGGACATGACCATGCCTTCAGGGCTGTCACGCCCCTACGAGGACAACAGCAGCGCCAACCTCGCCGACATCCTCGAACGCGTCCTGGACAAGGGCGTGGTCATCGCCGGTGACATCCGCATCAACCTGCTCGACATCGAGCTGCTGACGATCAAGCTGCGGCTGGTGGTGGCCTCGGTCGACCGGGCCAAGGAGATGGGCATCGACTGGTGGGAGCAGGACCCGGCCCTCTCCTCCACGGCCCGCCGCACCGAAATCGGCCGCGAGAACGAACAGTTGCGCCGCCGCATCGCCGAGCTGGAAACCAGGCAGGAGCAGACGGAGCGGTCATGAACCACGACGACGACACGACCCCCCAGGACGGCCACCGCGACGGCACCCTGCTGTACGTCTACACGGTCGTCGAGGCATCGGCGCGCGACGCCCTTCCCGACTTCCCACCGCCCCTGGGCGGCGGCCTGCGACTGGTGGAGCACGCACAGCTCGCGGCCGTGGTCGAGCCGGTCGACGCGCGCCTCTTCGACGAGGAGCCGCTGCGCGCCCAACTGGAGGACATCGACCGGCTGTCCGCGCTGGCCCGCGCACACCACAGCGTGGTGGCCGCCGTCGGTGAGCGCACCACGACGGTGCCGCTGCAGCTGGCGACGCTCTGCCGCGGCGAGGAGAGCGTACGCCGCCTGTTGGAGGAGGCCCACCCGCAGCTCACCGCCACACTCGCGCGCATCGCCGGGGCGCAGGAGTGGGGGGTCAAGGTCCATGCCGATTCGGGCGCTCCGCCGCCGGATCCGGCGCCGGCGCCCACGTACGCCCCCGGAGGCCCGCAGGCCACAGGACCGGAGGGCGGTTCGGCGGGGCGCGACTACCTGCGCCGCCGGCTGAAGGACCGCCGCACGCGGGAGACCGCGGACGAACAGGCCGCGCGCACCTGCGAAGACGTCCACCGGACGCTCTGCGGTCACGCCTCCGCAGCGGTGCTGCACCCGCCCCAGCAGCCCCTGGTGTCCGGGGTGGCCGGACGCAACGTCCTCAATGCCGCCTACCTCGTCCCCGTGCACGCCCGCCAGGACTTCATCGACGCCGTCGCCTCCGCGCAGGCGCTGCCCCCGGGGCTGCGCCTGGAGGTCACCGGCCCCTGGGTGCCCTACTCCTTCACGGCGGGCGACCGGTGCGGGACGCCCGCCTCATGACGGGGCAGCAGGAGGTCGCCCTCGTCGACCTGCTCGATCGGCTGCTGGCGGGGGGCGTCGTCCTGGCCGGCGACATCACCCTGCGCATCGCGGACGTGGACCTCGTACGCATCGACCTCAAAGCCCTGATCAGTTCCGTCAACGACGCCGTACCCTCCCCCTGGAAGCAGGTGGCGCCATGAGCCGGTCCCAGCGGGTCGAACTCGACCCCGACACCGTCGAACGCGACCTGGCCCGCCTGGTCCTGACCGTCATCGAGCTGCTGCGGCAGCTGATGGAACGGCAGGCCCTGCGGCGCGTGGAGTGCGGCGACCTCAGCGAGGAGCAGGAGGAGCGGCTCGGCCTGACCCTCATGCTCCTGGAGGACCGCATGGGGCTGCTGCGCAGCCGGTTCGGGCTCACCCCGGAGGACCTCAACCTCGATCTCGGGCCGATCGGCAGGCTTCTGTAGAGGTTTAGCGGGGGCGGATGCGGCCAGACGCGGAACATGACTGCATCCGAGAAGTCCACCAACTCCAAGGCCCCTTCCGGCAGTTCCCGCTCGAACGGGGCCACCACCAGGCAGCGTGCCACCCAGGCCGCGCAGGCCGGAGCGAAGGCCGCCACCGACGCCGGGGACACAGCGGCGGGCACGCTGACGGTGCTGCCCGCCCCGCTCGCGGAGAAGACCCGTGTCGCGGCCCAGGCACTGCGGGGCACCGTCGGCCGCGTCGGTCTGCTGTGGAGCGTCGTGCGTGCCCGCAAGGCCGTCGCCGCCGGCGCGGCCACCGGGACGGCCACCCTCGTGGCCGCCTCGTACGCGGTCGGCCGACGGGCCGGCCGGCGGCAGCGGGGCCCGCTCTCCCGGCTGACGGGCGGTCGTCTCTGACCCGCCCGGGCCGGGCGGCCCGGCCCGCCCGGCCCCGGCGGGCAAGGTCCGCCACCACTTCCCTGCCTCCCCTGCCCGAGAGGGCCGTACCCCATGACGGCGGTGTTCGGCCACCGTTCCGGCGCCGCCCGACGTCCTCGCTGAGACATCCCATCACCCCCGGCCGGGTCGTGCGTGCGTGGGCGTGAGCTCCTCGGGGGCTCTTGCCCCGGGCGCCTTCCCGGCCGGCGCCGGGCCTCCTGCACGCTGACACCGCGGTCACAGTTCGCACTATTTCTGTCACCGATTGTGGTGTGTGGGTGTGACAGGGCACGCGTGGCGGCGTCGGCTTCGGCGAGGCGGATCTCGCGCTCGGCTTCACGGCTCCCGGCTAGCTGCAGACACCCCCTGGCGGTGTTCCGCTCGTACTCGTGCGGAGCGGCACACCGGGTGCAAGCATCGTTCGCCACTACCCTCCGGATCGCCGCGCCGGAATCCAGGGGCGTCTTACCATGAAAGGCAAGGTCTTCTTGATTTCCGCACCTGCTCACGGCGAGACCGTTGGGAGGCCGGCATGGAGTTCGGGAACGGATTCGGGGGAGTGGACGGCGCACGCTATCTGCCGATTTCCGAGCACGGCCTGATCGGTGACCTTCGCACCGTCGCGCTCGTCGGGACCAACGGCACCATCGACTGGTACTGCTGCCCGCGCTTCGACGCACCGAGCGTCTTCGCGTCCATCCTCGACGCCGACAAGGGCGGATCGTGGGAGCTGGCCGCCGACGTGCCCGTGCGGACACGGCAGTTCTACTTCCCCGACACCAACGTCCTGATCACGCGGTTCTACGCCGCCGACGGGGTGGCGGAGATCCAGGACTTCATGCCGGTCGTCGACGAGTCGCGCGAGGCGTCCCGGCACCGGCTGATCCGGCGGGTGATATGCGTGCGGGGCGCCCTCCCGTTCACGGCACGGATAGCCCCTCGCTTCGGCTACGGCACCGAAGCGCACACCGTACGCGTGCAGGCCCACGAGGCTGTCTTCGAGTCCCCGTCGATCTCACTGGCGCTGACCTCCACCGCTCCGCTCGAAAGCGACGGCACGGACGTGTGGTCGCACTTCAAGCTCCTCGAAGGCGAGTCCGTGGTGTTCGCCCTCGATCAGATCAGCGACGACCTCCGCCCGCGGGCCTGTCCGCATGCCGAGGCGGAGGAGCAGTTCGAGGCGACGGTCAGGTTCTGGAGCCACTGGCTGGGCCGCTCGCGCTACCGCGGCCGGTGGCGGGAGATGGTGCACCGCTCCGCTCTGGCGCTCAAGCTGCTCACCTATGCGCCGACCGGTGCGATCGTGGCCGCGCCGACGACCAGCCTGCCCGAACGGGTCGGCGGTGAGCGCAACTGGGACTACCGGTACGTGTGGGTCCGCGACGCCGCCTTCGCCACCTATGCCATGCTCCGCCTGGGCTTCACGACGGAGGCCGAGGCATTCATGGGCTTCCTGTCCGACCGCGGCATCATGAGGGGCGTCGGTCCCACTGGTCCGCTGCAGATCATGTACGGCATCGACGGGCGTACTGACCTGCCCGAATCCGAGCTGTCTCACCTCGAAGGACACCTGGGGTCCGCTCCGGTGCGGGTGGGGAACGCCGCCACCAAGCAGCTCCAGCTGGACATCTACGGCGCGCTGATCGATTCGGTCTACCTGTACGACAAGTGGGGCCAGCCCATCAGCAGTGATCACTGGGACGAGGTCGGCGCAGTGGTGGACTGGCTCTGCGACCACTGGGACCAGCCCGACGAGGGCATCTGGGAGACCCGGGGCGGCCGGAAGAACTTCGTCTACTCGAGGCTGATGTGCTGGGTGGCGATCGAACGGGCCATACGGATGGCCAACCGGCGCGGCCTGCCGGCCGATCTTCCGCGCTGGCAGCAGAGCCGGGACGCGATCTACCGCCAGATCATGCGACGGGGCTGGTCGGCCGAGCGCGGAGCGTTCGTCCAAGGGCTGGGGGACGACGTACTCGATGCCTCGGTGCTGATGATGCCGATGGCGAAGTTCATCTCGCCCACCGACCCGAAGTGGCTCTCGACCCTGGATGCGCTCACCGCGGATCTGGTCTCCGACTCGCTGGTCTACCGCTACGACCCCGAGGCCAGCCCGGACGGCCTGCGGGGCTCCGAGGGCACGTTCTCGATCTGCTCCTTCTGGTACGTCGAGGCGCTCACGCGCGCCGGACGCCTGGAGGAGGCCCGGCTGGCCTTCGAGAAGATGCTCACCTACGCCAACCACGTCGGCCTCTACGCCGAGGAGATCGGCCGGAGCGGAGAACAACTCGGCAACTTCCCCCAGGCGTTCACCCACCTCTCGCTGATCAGCGCTGCCTTCAACCTCGACCGCGCCCTCGGCTGAGTCCCGGGGCCGACCCGGCCGCCGGGTCCGGTTCAGGACGAACGGTCGGTGCTTCCGGTGAGGATGAGGTCGATTCCGGCGAGGAACCCGATCCGGTCGCCGTGATCGTGGAGTTCCACCGGCTCCCAACACGCCGGGTGAACGTCTACCGCTCCGGCAGTCCCGCGATGGCGTCCACGGTGCGGTGGGTGGTGTCGCGGAGGTGCCGGATGACGTCCGGGTCGGCGTCGAGGGTGTAGTCGGTGTCGAGGCCTGCCAGGGTCTGGGCGATGCGGGGCAGGTGGTCGTCAGAGGCGTCGAGGCGGCAAGTGTGTTCGTCGATGGGGGTCAGACGGGTGGCCAGGCCCCGGATGCGGGCACGGACGTGGTCGGCGGGGGCTTGGACGGTCGCGACGGCGCGGTGACGGGTGGGGGCGGCGGACAGCCGGCTCGCGACGAACGCGGCGGGATCGTCACCGGGTACGGGTCGGGGCGCAACGCGCCGGCCGGTGGGTAGGGCGTCGCTGATGCGGTCGAGGCGGAAGAGGCGCCAGTCGTCCTTGTCGGTGTCGTGGGCGAGTAGATACCACAGGCCGCCGGAGGCGACCAGGTGGCACGGCTCGGCGCGGCGCCGGGTGGCGGTGTTCTGCCGGGTGGTGTAGTCGAAGGTGATGATCTCGTGGTCGCGGCAGGTGACGGCGAGGGTGGCCAGCAGGGCGGGGTCGGCGCGCGGCCCCGGTTCCTCCCAGGTGATGCCGGCGAGGTTGTCCTGCAGGGCGGTGACCTGGCCGCGCAGGCGTCGCGGCAGGACCTGTTCGAGCTTGGCCAGGGCACGCAGGGCACTCTCCTCGATACCGGTCAGGCCGCCGGCGGCGGTGCGCAGGGCGACGGCGACGGCGATCGCTTCCTCGTCGTCGAGGAGGAGCGGCGGCAGGTCGGAGCCGGAGGTGAGGCGGTAGCCGCCGGCGTGTCCGCGGGCACTGTCGACGGGGTAGCCGAGCTCGCGCAGGCGGTCGATGTCGCGGCGCACGGTGCGTACGGTCACGTCCAAGCGTTCGGCGAGGTCGGCCCCCGACCATTCCCGCCGGGTCTGCAGCAGGGACAGGAGTCGCAGCACGCGTGCGGTCGTGTCGCTCGTCATGAGCTCCATGATGCCCGTGTCAAAGGACAGGTTCTGTCCTGAAATATCCCCCACGGTGGAAACGTCCAACGGAGCAAATCAGGAGATTTCCCCATGAAGATCGCTGTTCTCGGTACCGGTGGCGGCGCCCGCCCCCATATCGCGCGGCTCGCCGAGCTCGGTCACCAGGTACTCGTCGGCACCCGCGACCCGCAGGCCACGCTGGCCCGCACCGAGCCCGACATGATGGGCATCGAGCCCTTCAAGCACTTCCTCGCCGATCACCCCGGCATCGAAAGGCACACCTTCGGTGACGCCGCGGCCGCCTCCGACCGTGCGACACCGACAGCCTCGGCGAGCAGATCCAGCGCGCCCTGCCACGCACCAAGGTCGCCTCGGCGGTCCGACTGGGGCGCCGGGCTCTCCGGTGACTTCACCGGCACGCTCAAGCGCTGATTCGCGTCAACTCCGCCCTCTGCGGCCTGAACTGACAGGTCATGGAAGGGCAATGACCGACCCCCGGGATAAGGTGCGCGCGAGCGCCCCAACTACCCTTGTGGAGAAGGAACATGCGCATATCCACTGCCCTGCCCGCCGCCCTTGCCCTGACCGCCGCGACACTCGCGGGAGGCGTGACCCCGGCCGCCGCCGAGACCACCCTCAGCACTGTCAACCTGGAGGCCGGTGCCAACCTCCACCACAACACGGCGACGGTGAAGTACGAGCGCATCGACGGCGCGGTGAACTCCGTCAAGGTCACCTACGTGCTGATCACCTCCGGCGAGCGTGACTGCGCCTGGGTTCAGTGGAACGACCCGAAGGCAGGCGGGGACGGCTGGACCTCCCTCACCCCCGAGCCCTCGTGTTACGGCATCGGCATGGGCGAGACGCGCGAGGTCATCATCAAGGCCCCGGCGGGCCACCCGCTCAAGGTACGCCTGGCCGCCTACCACTTCGACAGCGTTGACGTGATGCACAAGGACATCGCGAAGCTCTAGCCGCGCGGCCCAAGGGGACGGTCGGCCCAGACGGTCTTGCCCGGGCGGACGGGTTCGCGCTCGCCGGTGGTGATACGACGTGACGCCACGGCCTACTATCAGGCCGTCCAGGTGGGTGCCCGCACCGACATGCACCGCCAGTACATGCGGGACCATCCCATGCAGAACTGGGGCGGCGACGGAGAGTGACCGAGAAAGAGAGGGTCACACCATGATTGAGATCGCCCCCGGCGGTCCGGGCAGCACAGCGCCGTACAGGACCTTGCTGCCCGTCGTCGAGCTGCTGCTCGCCTACGGCAACCGGTACGTGCCGGGCCGCGAGGGCTTCATCGTGGACCCTCGCGGGGGCGCGGCCTGCGAGCTGGAACTGCCGCTGGACTTCGAACTGCTGGCAGCCGAGGTGACCTTCCCCGAAGCGGTGGACGCCAGTCCCGAGAAGGACGGCATCCTGGACCGCGGGACGTGGTGCTTGATCTCGGGCCCGGGCGAGCGGGCGAGCCGGATCGTGATGCCCAAGCGGGTGGACTGACCGGCAGCGCGGCCCGGTGGAGCCGAGGTCAGCGGGCCGCGACCGGGTCGGCGAAGCAAAGCCGGGCTCATCCGGCCGTTTCGCCGCCGGTCAGATGCGTCGCAGGCGCTGGGAGAACAGAGCGCGGGTCTGCTCGAGGTCCTCAGGGCATGCCGCACCGCGCTTGGGCAGTACGAAGAAGAACTCCATGCTGCCGGTGAGGACGAACAGGTCGGGCGTCTCGAACCACCAGGGGTAGGAGTTCCAGTCGGCGGTGACGGTGTGTCCGGATGCGCCGGTGGTGGTCAGCCCGTCCTCGCCGAGGGTGGTGAGACAGACACCGTGCTCCGCGTGGGTGGCGTACTGGTCCCGCGTCCGGTGCCGGCGGAACCACTGGCGTACGACGAGCACCGCGATGGCGCAGATCGTGCCCGTGACCACGATCTCCGTCTGGTCGAAGTGCCACTTCCACGCCCGGATGGCGAACGCGACGGCCGCTGCCGCGTAGAGCGGCAGCAGGTGCCTGGTGCGCCCGGGCCAGGAGCGGAGGGTGTAGTGCCACAGAGCCCTGTCGTAGTCCGCGGCGGCGGGGGTGTAGTCGAACCGCGCAATGCTGACCGGAGCAGGGTTTTCGGCCTGTCTGGCTTGTTCCGTGTTCATGACAGCGGAGAGTACGACACCGTCCCTGCGAGCCGGTAACCACGTACGGGATGCCAAGGCTTCGACGAGTACCGGCCTGTTCGTCAGGACGAACGAGTAGCCGACGGAACGGGACTCGTCCGGGGTCTGCGAGCGCGGTCAGAACCAGTGCAGGCAGTGCGGGGAGCGCTCTGAGCGGAAGAGGGCGTCCGCGAGATGGGCCGCGCCCGGGCGGTGGGCCTGGATGTGTCCGGCACGCACGAGCGTGCTCGGGGCGGTGCCGCCGAGGTAGACCGAGCCCAGGTCCCGGATGTCCAGGGACAGGTCGGGCTCCCGGTCGGTCGGCACGCAGTCGGCCCTGCCGTCCCGGACGGTCAGCAGGTAGCGGCAGTGCTCGCCGAGGAACGGGTCGTCGACGTCGAGGACGAGCTCGCCGTCCATGAACCAGCCGCGGGCGGTCAGCGCCCGCGGGACGTCCAGCAGCCGTACCCACAGCCAGTCGGTGTCGCCGCTCACCTCGCCGGCGCGGAAGTCCGCGAACTGCCAGCGCAGCGGGTGCTCGGGCGGGACGTGCTTG
Organism: Streptomyces sp. R33; assembly: GCF_041200175.1. Classification (NCBI taxonomy): domain Bacteria; kingdom Bacillati; phylum Actinomycetota; class Actinomycetes; order Kitasatosporales; family Streptomycetaceae; genus Streptomyces; species Streptomyces sp. R33. The sequence continues at coordinate 8,151,248 of NZ_CP165727.1, forward strand.
AACACGACCTGAGAGACCAGGTCGTGACCGAGTACGAACCGGGCCAGGGCCGTGAAGACAGCGTCGTCGGTGGCGATGGTCTCGTCGACCGTCAAGGTCTGACCCTCGCCTGTCAAGTAGCTGGCATACCCGTCCGGGACGCCGTCCACGTCACGGTGGACAGCGACGTAGCGCGGCGCCGACGAGATCGGGGGCTGCCCCGCGCGCAAGGCCCACCAGCGGTGCGGCCGGGACAGCGCGCCGGGCTGGGTGCGGCGATACCGGTCGTAGACCTCTTCCAGAATCTCTCCGCACTCGGCCCGAGGCAGCACCTCGACCGAGCCGTTGTCCGAGCCGGTCGCTGGTGCGCCGACCACGTCGCGCGCCCGTGGAACGGCGAGAGCGGCCTCGTGGCGCGCCACCTTCAGCTGCGCCGTGTAGGTCGCCGGTCCGTAGCCGAACCTGCCGTAGATCGGAGCCTCAGAGGCCAGCAGCACGGAAAGGAGTTCCCCGCGGGCCCGCAGCTCGGCGAGCTGATGCCGCATCATCCCGCTGAGCACGCCCTGGCGCCGGTGTGAGGGCAGTACGCCGACGGCGGTCACCCCGGGGGCCGGGACGAGGGTCGCACCGGGCAGGGTGAGCTCGAAGGAGTACGTGGCGGCGGTGCCTACGGGCCGCCCGTCTGTCGTCAGGGCGAGCATGCAGCGGTCCGCTTCGAGCGCCGACCACCAGAGCCCGCCGCCCTCGATCGGGGTTTCCGGGAAGCGCCCGAACGCGGCGTGGACCGTGTCGATGAAGACGTCGAGATCCTTGACGGCCGTGGGACGGATCTCCATTGCTGCTGCCTCCTCGGGACACCGGCACCACGACTCGTGGTGTCAGGCCACATTGCAGCGTTGACCCGTGGCAGGGGGCAATCGAATTTTCGCAGGTGGCGATCCCCATCCGCTCGCCTGATGCACCCCGGATGGCGGCACGCGGCAGCAGCGCTCGCCAGCCCCGAGGTCGGATTGTCGTACCGAGGCGTTACAGTGTGCGCCGCGGTTGAGATGGCAGACCACCGACTCCTCGGGAGGGCATGCCCCACCGCAGCACCCTCGTGACATGACGTCAGGGGTGTACGAGGGCGGGCCGTCGGCTGTTGCGGCGCGTCCTTGTTCACAAACCGAGAAACAGCCAGGAGATCCATGAGAAAGAGAGCGCGGAGAGCGAGCATTCTCGCTGCCGCCACCGCCGTCGCGGCCACGAGCATGTTCATGGCCGCACCGAACGCCAGCGCGGGCACGTCCGAAATCGCGAACGCAGGCTTCGAGAGCGGCAACGCGTCCTGGAACGAGAAAGTGACCCCGTTCGCAGGGCACCTCATCAACAACTCCTCCGCGTGGCCGGCCCACTCGGGCACCGGCAAGGCGGAGCTGGGCGGCAAGGGCCTGACGGGCATAAGCCGCATCTCGCAGCAGATCACGGTCCCGGCGTACCGGGTTCCGGTGCTCTCGTTCTGGGTGCGCAGCGATGTGGTCTCCGGAGGGGCGAGCGGCTTCGGCTTCCGCCAGCTGATCGTGGAGGCCACGGCGGAGGACGGCACGCCCTATGAGCTGCACGACCGCATGAACAAGGCTGGAACCAACGGTTCTTACGAGAAGGTGACGGTCACACTGCCCGACGCCTTCTACGGCTCGTCTCCGCAGAAGGTGAACATCAGCTTCATGGCGATCGAGGACGCGGCGAACCGGATGCCGTTCCTGATCGACGATGTGAACATGGAGTACCGCTTCAAGGTGATCGACCGTCCGGTGATCATTCCGGGCGGGATCTTCCGGCCCATCGGGGGCTGACACTCCCCCAGGCGGGCAGGGCGGCGCGGCCCGCGTGTTACGACGGTGGCCGCGCCGCCGATGCTTGGGCCTGGTTCTGTCGCTGCTGGCCGGTGTGGTGGTGCCGGCAGGCGGAACCACCCGGTCCGTCCGTCTCGGTAGCATGCAACGCATGGCCATCAAACTTGAGAACGTCGGGATCGCCGTGCGCGATCTCGAAGCAGCGATCTCCTTTTTCACCGACCTCGGCCTCACGGTCGTCGGCCGTGACACGGTCAGTGGTGAGTGGACCGATACCGCTGTCGGCCTGGACGGCAATCACGCCAACATCGCGATGCTCCAGACGCCGGACGGTCACGGTCGCCTTGAGCTATTCGAGTACATCCACCCCGAAGCGATCGAGTCGGAGCCCACTCGTCCCAACACGATCGGCATGCACCGCGTCGCCTTCTCGGTGGACGACATCGACAAAGCCCTTGAGACGGCGGCAATGCACGGATGCAGGCCCCTTCGCGGTGTGGCGACCTATGAGGACGTCTACAAGCTCACCTACCTCCGCGGTCCCAGCGGCATCCTTGTGATGCTCGCCGAAGAGCTGAAGAAGAACTGACGGCCGATCGGGCCGGTTCGCCCACCTACGAGCCCAGCGTCTTGCCGAGCCAGTCGAAGACGACCTCGCAGTGCAGTTGCGGGGCCATGGGGGAGCAGTGCAGTTGCGCCCCTTGGGCCGCCGTCAGCTTCAGGTAGTCCTTGGGCGAGGTGAGGGCGTCGTACATGCGGCGCGGCTGGCCGGGGTAGAACTGCTCGCCCTCGTAATCCAGCACCAGGGTCGGCGCCTTGATACGGCCGACGACGTCCGTGATGGACAGCGCCTTGACGCGGTTGGCCGGGGTGTAGAAGTCGGTGAACAGCTTGCCCTGGCGCGCTTCGAGCATCGCGGGCACGGAGAACGGTTCGAACCGTTTCTTCATCACGTCGGCCGCGTCCGGGGGCAGTTCGGGGACGACCTCCTTGTTCCAGATGTCGTTCGTCTGCTGTTTGTCCGGGGTGAGGATCTTCCGGATCTCGGGCGGGAAGCCCAGCCACGGCTCCACGCAGCCCGGCATCGCGACCAAGGCGGCGATGCGTGTCTCGAACGCCGCGGCCCGAGGTGCGAGGTCGCCCGCCATGCTCAGGCCCGTCAGGGCGATCTTGCCGGAGTCCACGTCCGAGCGGGCCGCCAGCCAGTCGACGAGGGGCGTGACGACCCGCTCCCAGGTGGGGGTGAACACCACACGGTCCACGAAGAGCAGTTGCCCCTGGCCCGGTCCGTCGTAGACGAGCGCGTTCCAGCCCCGTTCCAGCGCGGCGGGGATGCCGTACGTCCACATGTCGACGTTCTGGCCGTCGCTGCCATTGGTCAGGATCACCGTCGGGCGCGGAGTGCCGGACGTGTCGGGCCGGAAGAACCACACTGGCAGCGGTGTGGTCCCGTAGGGCACCTTCGCCTTCACCGGGGCGGGCTCGCACAGGTCGCAGAAGGTGTCCCACGCGGCGCGTCCCGCCTTGTAGAGCTGCTCCTCGCTGCCGGGGTCGTCCGAACCCAGGACGAAGAACAGCGCCTGGCCGTAGTACTGGGCCGCGCGCAGGGCCCGGAACCGCTTGGTCTGGCCGTCGGCGGGGGCGCCCGGGGGCGGCGCCATGAGCTGGTCGCCGAGGCTGCGGAACGTCTTGACGTACGACTGCGCCGTCAGCCCGGCTCCGTTGATCGCGTTCACGGCCGTCAGGACCTCGCCGACCTCCGCGGAGCCGGCGCCCGAGGCTCCGAGCGCGAGGAGTCCGTTGAAGTTGTACGCGGGGTCCTTGAACAGCGTCATCGCGCCCGGGGTGATGCTGCCGCCCGCGGCGGCGGCCGAGCTGCTGGTGGCCGCTGCCGGGGCGCCGGGGGCACCGCCGCGGGCGCAGCCTGCCAGGAGCGCGGCTCCCGCTCCGGCTGTGAGGAGGGTGCGACGCGTGGGTCCGGAGTGCGGATCGCCGTGTACGGGGCTCATGACACCGGAGCGTAGAGCCGGACCGGCACTCCGACCTCCCCGACCGCCCAGCGCGGAGCGAGCCGACCGCCGCCCCCACCCGCCCCTGAACAGGGAGGTCTCAGCCAGCCGCCCCGACCTACCGCCCTTGCGCCGTTCGGGCGACCTGAACCACCCCGGCCCGCGCCCGAGCGCCCCGAGGCCCGACTGTCGCTGGGCCGACTGGGGCGCGCCCGTATCGCCTGCGGGGGTGGGCCGGTCGGGTGGCGTGTGCTGCGCCGACGCCGGTGTGGCCGTGGCCGTGGCCGGTGTGTCAGAGCCGGCCGGGGGCGGGCCGCGAAACCACGATGGGCAGCGTATGCAAGCCGGGCCCGGGGGACCTGTACGGACTTGTCCGACGGCCCGCTCCCGGGCGCGGCGCCAAGGGGTAGGTTGGAGGCGTGATCGACTTTCTCCGGGGCGCCCCGGTCGCAGGCAGTCTCGACGTCGTCTGGCACGCGGGCTGGCCCTCTCCGAAACACGACCCGGCCCCGGAGATCCAGGTCCACGCCTACTCCGAACACACGGTGCTCCTGCGCCAGAACAAATCCGTCCACTACGAAGCCCCTTTCCTCTTCCTCCTCTTCGGCAATGACAGGGCACTGCTCCTCGACACGGGCGCGTCCGCCGACCCGGCCCACTTCCCTCTGCGGGAAACGGTCGACCGGCTCGTCACGGACTGGCTGGAACGCCATCCGAGGCGCGCATACTCGCTGGTGGTCGCCCACACGCACGGACACGGCGACCACACCGCGGCTGACCCGCAGTTCGCGGACCGGCCCCTCACCACCCTCGTGGGACCCGGACTGGACGAGGTCACAGCCGCGTTCGACCTCTCCGACTGGCCACACCGCACCGGCGAACTGGACCTGGGCGGCCGCATCCTCGATGTGATCCCCGGCCCCGGCCACCAGCGGGCCGCAGTGGTCTTCCACGACCGCCATACCGGCCTCCTGCTGACCGGCGACTCCCTCTATCCGGGGCGGCTCTACATCGAGGACCGGACCGCCTACTCGGCCACCGTGGACCGGCTGCTGGACTTCTGCGCCACCCGGCCCGTGCGCCATGTCCTCGGCTGCCACATCGAGATGACCACCACGGCGGGCGAGGACTACCCCCGCGGCACCACGTACCAGCCCGACGAGCCGCCGCTCCAACTCACCACAGGTCATCTGCACACCCTGCGCAGAGCCCTCGACGAGACGGCAGACCGCCACGGCACCCACCCCTACGGGGAGTTCATCCTCGTCTACCAGGACTCACCGGCCATGACCGCTGCCCAGTGAGGGATGTCAAGCACCGGGAGAGCTCACCGGCGACAACTGCCGGGGGCGGGGTCGTGCCCCGGGATGATCTCGGGGACAGTGCTGCACCGCTCCCGCGGGTTTGGCTGCCGGGCGTCTAGCGGGATGTGTGAGACTTCGCTCGAATGATCATTCGGGGGGAGTTTTACGTTGAACGCGTTCTTGAAGAGGGTGTGGATCGGACTGGCCGCGACTTTGATCGTGAGTCTGGCCGCCGTGGTACTGCCGGACCAGGTACAGATCGACGACGACGGGCGTGTGCACCTGGGCGCGCCCTCGTCCAAGCCGTCCGGATCCGCGTCGGCGCCCGCGCCGGTGCCTGAACCCCCGTCGCCGCCCCTCATGCGGGACGAGGTGGACGAAGTGATCCGGACGGCGGTCCGTGCGGCGGGCCTCGACCCGGAGCAGGGCAAGTCGAGGGTCGCGGCCGGATCCAACCTGAACAGGACGGGCTGGACGGCCGTCCGGGAGAAGGCGGCCGCACCGTCCGAAATGAAGGCGATCTGTGCGGACTTGGAGCGCCAGGGCTGGGTGCTGAACCCGAACGGTGACAGTGCCGACGCCTCCCGCAGCTACAAGCGCGGGGGCTGGTACCTGCTGGTGAGCACGCGCGGGCAGACCCAGGCACCGTCCGACACCCTGAGCGACTCTCAGACCTACCTGACCGTCATCGGGCTCCAGCTCAACCTGTCCGACATACCGCTCCCCGAGGTCACCGTCGGCATGCGCTGACCACTCACAGCAGAGCCCACACCGTCTTCCGTCTTCGTCGGCCGGGTCACGACAGCCTGAGCTGCGGGTCGGTCGGCTGCTTCGAAGGGGGCATCGGCCGGCACCGATCCTTGGCGTGCGCTGGAAGGCTTCCTGTTCCGCACCGTGGAGGCCCAGGTGACCGCGCCTCGCCGGCGCCGGTCACTGCGGCGTCCACCGGCAGCCTGCCGCGGACCGAGGCGGGGCGCTGGTACCTCACTGCGCTGCTCGAAGGATTGACGGCCCCGCCGAATGACGGCGCCGCAGGCGCTGGAGGAGAGGCGAACGGTGGTCCCGCCTCATGGAGCGGATCAGATCGACAGCCCGACGCCCCCGCGGGGTTGACCGCCAGGTCGCACGGCCCCGGCGTAGTGGGCTCGCGAGACCTCGTCGGCGCCGACGGGGTCTCGGTACCCGCGTGAGGGCCTTCAGCGATGTCCGCACCCGCTTGAGCTCCGCCTCGTCACCCGTGCCGGTCCATCGAGCCGCCCCGAATGCGGCCCGCAGGCTTTCGCCTGAGGGTGCTCCATTCCGTCAGGCGTCGAAGCGGTCGCGGGAGGCCTCGATGTGACCGAGGTAGCGGTGGGTCCAGTCGCACAGTCCGTCGATCGTCACCCGCAGGGCCTGGCCCGGCTCGGTGAGGGTGTACTCGACCCGCGGCGGCACGACGGGGTGCACCGTCCGCTCGACCAGACCGTAGCGCTCCAGCATGCGCAGGTTCTGGGTGAGCATCTTGTGGCTGATGCCCTCGACCTCATCGCGCAGCTCGCTGAACCGCAGAGTGCGGTCCCCGAGGGCCTCGATGATCAGGAGCGCCCACTTGTTGGCGACGTCCGAGAAGATCTCCCGCCCCAGGGAGTCCGCGCGCCTCAGGTCCGCTTCGTCGGGCGAGCCCGTGAACTGCTTGGTCACCATCAGGTTCCCCAGTCACTGGAAAGTGCGTTCTTCCATGTCATCGACCACTCTCCTACGGTTCCTGAGTAACCACAAGAGAGCAGGCGTGTGGTGGCTCGAGGGCAGCGAGCCCGCGGGCGCTCATGGCAATGGAGGCAGGCAGCATGGCCATCACCTTGGTGAACCCCAACGGATTGCCGGAAATCGACGCCTACCGGCAGGTGTCGATCGTGACCGGATCGAAGCTCGTCTTCATCGCCGGACAGGTCGCCTGGGACGCCGACGGAGTCAATGTCGGCGAAGGCGACCTCGCCGCGCAGGTCGAGCAGTGCTACCTCAACATCGCCACCGCTCTGGCCGAGGTCGGCGCTTCCTTTGATGACGTGGCGAAACTGACCGTCTACGTCGTCGACTGGACCCCCGACAAGATGCCCCTGCTGATGGAAGGGCTCGGTCGGGCCGCCACGAGGCTGGGGGCCGCCCCGGTCCCGCCGGCCACGCTGCTCGGTGTCGCCGCGCTGGATGTCCCCGAGCATCTGGTCGAGGTCGAAGCCACCGCGGTCATCGACTGAACAGACGTCCCTCGCCCCGGTCCTGACGGCCCCGGACTTCCGTGGCGGCGGTGACGAGGCCGCGTATCCAGGTGACGCGCCTCGCCGGTCAGGGGCCACCCTGGCCCCGCTGGCGCGCACAGCGACCCGGTTGCACCCCGCCCCGGGTCTGCGACACCGCATGACAGCTCGGTCGGCGGGCCACTGCTGTGGCCCGCCGACGAGCCGTGGCCGCACTGCGACGAGTGGCACGGGGGACCGGGCCCGGTGGCCATGCTGCCCGTGGCCCAGCTGTACGTGCGGGACATCCCCCCCTGCGCACGCCCGGACGGGCCGATCTGCTCCAGGTGCTGTGGTGTCCCTTCGGCCACGAGCCGGACGACAAGCCGCTCACCGCCCTGTTCTGGCGTACCGCCGCCGACGTCACCGACGTCCTCGTCGCGCCGCCCGAGCCGTTCGACGTGGAGGACGAGGGCTACGTGCCCAAGCCGTGCCTGTTCGCGCCGGAGCAGATCACCGAATACCCCAACCCCATGGAGCTGGGCAAGGAGGTGCCGCAACAGCTGGCGGACGGGAGCAGGTGACGGGCGGCTGGATCCGAATGGAGATCCCATACCGAGAGCTGGATCCCCTCCGAAGACCAAGCCCTCGCCACCTCGTCCCTCGACGATTCCGAACCGTGGAACCCGACCCGGCTCGACCTCGTCCGAGGCTACGACCTGCAACTGCACGTCTGCCCGGTCTCCCCGGAACATCCCCACATCGGCCTGATCCAGTGAGCCAACCGCATCGCGCCCCCGCCCTGGCGGGCGTGTGGTGGACGCTCACCCACACCGGCTGGAGCCGGGCGCTGGCCGTCCTTGAACCGCTCGCCGTCCTGGGTTTTCGTGCGGCGAGAGACATCTTGCGGCACAGCCGTTCGCCGGGGCGGCCGACGAGTTCGACCGCGACCGCGTGAAGTCACCGCACGAAACCGATTCTGGAGCGAAGGTAGCGTTCACTGAGCCCGCGGACCTGCTCGACGAACGTCTTCCTGAGGCAGTGGGAACGGTCACAAAAGAAGCGACGCACCCGCAGCCTGACCTGCAACTTCTTGCCCGCAAGCGAACGCTCGGCCAGACCGCGTTCATACGAGGAGTGCACACGGCGGGCACGAACTCAACAGCCGGGACACCGCGGTCCGGGACCGCACGGCACCGCAACCACGACCAGGGTTTCCGCGGTGAAGTCCATCCGCTCCAACCGCACATCGATTCCTGGGAACAGCACACGAACGAGGCCGCTGGGTCCTTGACTTCGCTAGGGTGTCGAACAGGACCGTTGGAGGACGCCATGAGTGCTCAGCCCGAGTACGCACCCGCCCCGCCGCCCGTGCCGGCCCCGGCCGCCGCAGCCCAGTTGCGCGAGCAGCTGCGTGTCGACCGCCGTGCCGAGCAATAGGTGCCCGCCCTCGAGCGTGACTGGGCCAAGGCCCTGGAAGGCTCCCGTCACTCGTACTCACTCACCCCGCTGCACGACATCGTCCGTACCTGGCAGCTGCGCGTCGCCTCGGCCCCGGCCGTCGACGCGTACACCGACTCCGGTCGTGACGAGAGCGGCTTCGTCGCCCTCGAGGACGTCCTGGGGACCCGCCAGTGACCGGTACGTCCTGGAGGGTGCGAGTATCCCCGCACGCGGCGAAGGCGCTCACCGACCTTCCCGAGCCCGCGACGCAGATGATCCGGGATGTCCTCGACCTCGCGACCCGCTCCCCCTGGGGCTGGCCGCAGTGGGATACCGGTGATCCCGAGGGCGAGGACATCCGGGCCGCCTCCATCGGACAACTGTCCGTCGTTTACGTGATCAACCAGCTCTCAAGGCACCTGTCCGTCCTGGCCATCGTCTGGCTCGGCTGACCGCCGGTCCAGAGACGGCTTCGAGGCGGCTGAGCGGGGTCCGCCGGGCGTTCAGGCTGCGTAGTCGGGGAAGTCACGTGCGGTGGGGATGTGCTGGTGGTCGGCGAGTTGTGCGCGGAGCCTTGAAGGCGTTGCAGCGCGATCCCTTCAAGGAGTTCGCTCGCACTCACCTCGGCCGTGTGCTTACCGGCCGCGTGACCAAGATCGTCCCATTCGGCGGCAACATGGAAGCCACCCTCAGCCGCCTGCGTTCCCTGGCCGAAGGCGTCGGCACGCTCCGGCGGTAGAGGCGGATGTCGTTTCTCGACCTCGGTCGTGGTCAGCAGACGGCCGGTGGCGCACTCGGCCCGGGAGGGGTAGTCGCGGCCGGTCCGCATCCGTGACGGGGTAGGCGAGCAGCTGCGAGCGGCCGGCCCTCGTCCCGGAAGGCGAGCGCCACCGCGGCAGCCAGATTAAGCCCCGGCGCCCTCACCCCGAGGGGCGCGGACCCGGCCGACACCGCGGGCCGGGACAGCGGCGATGAGTCAGCTGGAGCGTATGACGTCACAGTGATCGACCGGGGCGTCGGCATGATCGACCAGGGGCTGCCGGGCAGCGGAATCCGGCCGCCGGATAGGGTCTTGGCATGGTCACGGCCCAGGCAGCATCGAGCACGAGGCGGAGCCGCCGCCCGGCGGGGCCGCTGCGGCTGCTGTGGCTGGCCGCTCTGCTGTTCGCCCTCCTCTACACCCACGCGGCAGGAGCCGACAGTGCCTCCGCGCACGTCACCGGCGGGGCCGTGTCCCACCAGGCGCCCGTCGAAATCGACGGGACCCACCACCCCGACGGTGAGGGACCCCGTGGGAGGGGCGACGACACCGGGCGGCACTCTCACCCCGCCGAGACATGCGCCTCCGGCCATCCGGAGCAGGGTTGCGCTCTGCCGTGCCCGCACCTCGTTCCCCTGGAAGACCTGACCCCTTCCTTGGCCGCGATGCGGCCGCAGCTCTGGGCCCCGACGCTCCCGTCCGGTCTTCCGCCCTGGCGAAGTTCCCTCAGCTCAGTGGTGCAACAGGTATAGGTCCGGGCGCTCTGCCCCAGCCTGCCCTGACTCTCATCATCGGCCCCGGCCCGCCCCTTGCTGGTGCGCGCCGGGTGATGAGCCACACCTGTAGCACCCAAGGAACTCGCACATGACCTCCATTCGGCTTCTCGACGCCTGGCCTGCGGACCCCGCAACGGTCGCTCCCGCGACAGGGCGGGCCGCCCGACGCAAGAAGCGCTCGTCCCACAAGCGTCTGCTGACCGCCCGCTATCTCGGCTACGTCGGGTACTTCGTCGGCGCCGGCCTCATCAGCGGCGCCGTGGTCCACCACCCGTTGGACCCCGACCGCTACACGCGGATCGCCCTCTACGGTGCGCTCGTCTTCCTCGCCGCCACCGTCCTCAACGAGTTCCTCCTCACCCGGGAGCGCCCCGGGCTTGCGCGCATGCTGGCGGTGATCGGCTCTTCGCTGTTGTTGTCGTTCGGCATCGGCATGCTCAGCGGCGGACTGCAGCACTTCGACGACTTCCCGGCCCGCGGCGCGATCCTCGTCCCCGTCGGCCTGGTCGTCTCTTTCATCGCCTACGTGATCAAGGATGCCGACACGCCCTGGCACCGCATCTTCAGCCTCGTCGGCCTGACCGTCCTCGCCGTGGCGGCTGTCGCCTACCTCGGCCTGCGTGACGTCGCAAACTCCATGGAGAGCGCGCCCGGGGGTCAGGGCCACAGCCACGGCACCGCCGAAGAGGCCATCAGCACCGAAAAGCCTGCGGCAGACGATCACACGTCCACCACCGGCCCTTCGGCCCCGGCTGCCGGCAGCACCGCCCCCACGGCCAAGCCCGGCCCGAAGGCGCCAGAGCACAACGACGGCCACAGCCACTGAGAGCACCCCCTCCCCGTGCGACTTTGGCGGTCAGGGCATTTCGTCCGGGTCGCAGGTTGCCCGGCGCAGGCCGATGGTGCGCAGGGCGCGCATCAGTCCTTCCTCGTCGCCTGCGCGCACGCTGTGGACGGCCCCGTCGAGGGTGAAGCCGTCGAGGTCGCCGGGGGCCGCGTCGGCTCTGGTGCGGAGTACGACCCCGCTGGGCGGGTCCAGGGCGCGTACTCCGTGGAAGATGCCGAGTGCGGCCGGGTCGTCTCGGAAGCTTCCGGCCAGGGTGAGCACGGTGATGTCGGGGAGCAGGACCCGGGCGTGGGCGAGGGCGATGTCGGGCGTGCGGGCGTGGGAGATGACCTGGAAATGGGGGTTGCGCTGGATCCGCGACCTCAGCCGCTCCAGTTCCTCGCCCTCCGGTACGCCGACCACCAGGACTGTCATCACGATCCCCATTCTCCGTCCGTGCCGCGCGTAGGGCAGGACGCCGCGGAACCCGGTGCCGTGCGGCGGGCCGGCCCGGGCCGGGCGGGCCGGGCGGGCCGGGCGGGCCGGGCGGGCCGGACGCGAGTGGCGGGTGCGATCAGCTCTCGCTGCGCCGGCGTAGCTTTCGCCTTCAGTTCATTGCAATGTGAAGGTGGTCTATCGTTGCGTTAATTTTCGATCCATTGCAACAATTTGTGGCACATGACCTGCGTAGATGTCATCTATGTGCAACGAAGCAGTTGAGGAATCTCGAAACGCAACGTAGCTTTTCCTTCATCGGAAACAAAAGCCGGAAGGAAAGCATCATGCAGAAGTTCGACACCCCCGCCCCGATCGCGGCCGTCCTGGACATCCCCGCCGGCCGTATCCGGTTCATCGCCGCGGACCGCGCGGACACGGCGGTCGAGGTCCTGCCGGCGAATGCCTCGAGCGGCCGTGACGTGAAGGCGGTGGAGCAGATCGAGGTCGGATATGCCGACGGCGTCCTGCGCATCTGGGCCGCACCGGCGGAGAACCGGTTCCTGGGCGACTCCGGCTCGGTCGAGGTGACCGTCCGGCTGCCGGCCGGCTCCCGTATCGAGGCGAAGGCGGCCAGTTCCGAGTTCCGCGGTATCGGACGCCTCGGTGACGTCGCCTTCGAGGGCGCCCAGGCCTCGGTCGAGCTCGAGGAGGCCGCAAGCGCCCACCTCGCCGTCCTCGCTGGTGACGTCTCGGTCGGCCGGCTGAGCGGCCCCGCCGAGATCAGCACCCAGAAGGGCGACATCAACATCACCGAAGCCGTGCGCGGCACGGTCACCCTGCGCACCGAGCACGGCAACATTTCGGTCGGCGCCGCTGCCGGAGTCTCCGCTGCCCTGGACGCCGACACCTCCTACGGCCGCATCCACAACGCCCTCACCAACACCGACGGCGCCGCCGCGGGCCTGAGCATCCATGCGACCACCTCCTACGGCGACATCACCGCTCGCAGCATCTGACCCGCAGCCCCTGAGGAACATCCGGCCCGAAGAGGCCGACGAGACCCCCTGCACTCTGGAAGAAGGCAAGCCATGACCTCCATCAAGCAGTCCGCCTGGACCGGCATGGTGTCGATCGATGACACCGCACTGGCCGTGACCGACACCGGCGGTTCCGGCCGCCCGGTGGTCTACCTCAACGGCTCCTACGCCGACCAGTCGCACTGGCGGCGCGTCATCACCGACCTCGGCAGCGGCTACCGGCACATCACCTACGACGAGCGCGCCCGCGGCAAATCGAAGCGCGCCGGCGACTATTCGTTCGAGGCGTGCCTGCGTGACCTCGACGCCGTCCTCACGGCCCGGGGCGTGGACCGGCCGATTCTGGTGGGCTGGTCCTACGGGGCCATGCTGGCCGTGCACTGGGCCGCCCGGAACCCGGACCGCATCGCGGGGGTGGTGTCCGTGGACGGCGCCATGCCCCACGAGTGGCTCGACGATGCGGCCCGGGAGCAGGTCCGCAAGCTGTTCCGCCGGATGAGCCCGCTGTTCCCGATCGCCCGCCCGCTCGGCCTGGCCGCGCGCATGAGCGCCGCGCAGCACGCCGAGATCAACATCGAGATCAACGAGCTCTGCACGCCCGCCGCCCTCAACCCGGTCTTCGACCGTGTGACCGTACCGACCCGGTACGTGCTCGCCACCGGCGGCAACCTCGGCGGCGACCCGAAGCTGATGGAAAAGATCCGCGCCGACCTCGACCCGGTGGTCGCCCGCAACCCGAACATCCGGGTCAGTGCGAAGGTCGCGAGCAACCACTCCAAGATCCTGCGCAAGGACTTCCGAGCCGTCGCCGACGCCGTACGCGAGGTCGCCGCCACTCGCGAACACCACAACGTCGGCTGAGCCGGCCACGCCGGTGTCCTGGGAGGGCAGCCCCGCCGCCGGCGTCAGCGAGACGCGGTCCAACGGCTGTACCGATGTTCCACCGGCTCAGATGTCGATCGGGGCCAGCCCAGGATAGATGTCGCGCCAGCGGTAGCGACGGCAATGGAAGTGCCAGTGGGCGAAGGCGGTCATGTAGCGGTCGAGGTGCGGGCGTTGCTCGTCAGTGGCGAGGTCCAGGACGCGGCGGTAGGCAGTCAGGCCGCTGTCGAGGCTCCGGCGGTAGGCGGCGAGGTAGGGGATGTTCTCGCTCACCGAGCGGCGGTAGATCCGGCTGGCGAGGAAGTCCTCGCCGTGCACCGCCTCCTTGTAGAAGGACAGGACGTCGTTGATGTCGTTGAGGAACGCGACGCAGGAGCTCAGCGCTGCCGACCAGAATGCCCGATGGTGGACGGCGCTCAAGCAGGGGTCGGTGAACTGAAGCGAGGTGAACCAGAACTGGGAGAAGCCGTTGAAGACGCGGACGAAGTCGCTGTCGACCTCGTCGGACGCCTCCGGCGTGAACTCCGCCTCCATGAGGACGCCGGTGATCGCGTTGTAGAAGAAGGTCTTGAAGACGGCGAGGAACGTCGGATCGCAGAACCGTGCGACCTCGTCGAACATGTGCCGGATGTACCGGGCGTTCGGCGAGGATGCATGTTGCTCGGGCAGCATGCCGGCCCGCAGGATGGCCTCCGCCTCTGCGGGGTCGTGGCAGCACACGTCATCGGTGTTGGTGGTGAAGACCCAGATGCGGTCAAGGGCGAGGGCGAGCTCGTCGTCGGCGATGGGCACCATGAGGGCGCGCATCAGCGTGATGTTGGTGGTCGTGGCGGCGGGGACGGTGACGCCGAACGCCGCGAACTCGGTGGTGAGCGCATCGGCGTCGGCGCGGGCCTGCGCGAGGTTGACGAGCGGATCGAAGGTTTCGGTCAGGGCGATCATCTCGTCGACAAGGCCGGAGGCCAGGACGCCGGCGACCATCGTGCGGTGGCGATGATCGGGGACGGCTTCGAGGCCGCTCCGCGCCGTGTAGTGGAGGGTGTCCACACCAGGCGGTCGGGGGTGCCTGATCGTGCGGCGGCCTGTCGAGTCCACACCGCGTCCTTCCGAATGTCGTTCCCGGTCAGCGGCGCCGTACCTGCACGGCCCGCTGGATACTCACGCAGTTCATCCCATCACTGGCTGCAATGGTGCATCGCAAAAACTCGACATGGGCTCGGTCTGCCGGGTCGTCCTCCACCCGGAGGCCGTGAACCGCTGCGCGTACTGACCGCTCAGCGACCCAGTCGTGCCGCGAGCCCGTCGAGCACGCAGTCCAGACCGAACGCGAACTCGACATCGGGGTCGAGCTCCTCGGCTTCGAGGACACGGCGGGCGAGCATCGGGTGTTCGCCCGCCGCGAGGACCTCAGTGATGTAGGGGCCGACGCTGCGCTGCCACTCCTCCTCGCTGAGCCCGGTGCGCTGCTCCGCGCGCCGAAGGGCCTGCTGGGCGGCGACCGAACCCAGCACGTACGCGTGCACGGCGCTGAGCGCCTGCGAGGCCAGGGTGATGTCGGGCGTGAGCGCGACGGCGGCGCGCAGCGCGGCCTCGGACCGCCGCAACGAGTTGGGACCGAGCGCAGGCCTCCCCGCCAGTTCACCCGCCAACCAGGGATGCCGCAGCAGCGTCGCACGCAACGCGTGCGCGACCGCCCCCAGATCGGCACGCCAGTCCCCAGCGGACTCGGGCAGCGGATCCTCGCCCTGCGCGGCGTCGACCATCAGGTCCACCAGCTCGTCGCGGTTGGTGATGTACCGGTAGAGCGAGGCAGTCCCGGAACCGAGATCACCCGCGACCCGGCGCATCGACACCGCCGCCAGTCCCTCCGCGTCCGCGACGGCCAGCGCGGCGGCCACGTACTGGTCCACCCCAGGTGCACGTCGACGCGGCTCGGGGCGCGGCCGGGTCCACACCGACGAGGGAACGGGTTCGGTCATCGGGGCGGCTCCTTTCCTCGTTGACCCGCATCCTACCTTCTGGGTACGGTGTATCCATGACGGAGACAGTGTATCCAGAAGCGCCGGTGCTCGTGGTCGGAGGTGGCAGCGTCGGCCTGCTCACCGCGGCGCTGCTCGTCCACCACGGCGTCCCGGCGGTGCTCGTCGAACGCCGGTCCGGGCCGTCGGTGCACCCACGGGCCACCGGCATCGGTCCGCGTACCGTCGAGATCCTCCGCGAACTCGGGCTCGATGCCGCCGTCGACGCCGCCGCGGTCGACCTCCGGGGCGCTGCGGGAAAGGCGGTGGCGCGAACCGTCGTCGAGATGGGCGCGGGCGACGTCGTGACCGTGCCCATGCCCACCCCGTCCGCCGACGAACTGGACGTGACGCCGTTCAGACTGCGCGGCGTCTGCGCCCAGGACCGGCTCGACGCCGTCGTGGCAGCCGACTTGGCATGCCGCGGAGCGGACGTGCGCTGGTCGACCCGTCTGGTCGGCATCGCGCAGGACACCGGCGGGGTCGACGTCGAACTGGAGGGACCCGACGGCCGCTATTCGCTGCGGTGCACGCGCGTAGTCGCCGCCGACGGCACGCACAGCACCGTGCGGACCGCGCTCGGCGTGGGCACCTCCGGTCCGGGCGACCTGGGCAAGTCGATGATCAATATCCTGTTCCGCGCCGACCTCCGACCGCATCTGCGGGGAATGTCCTTCGCCACCTGCACGATCACCGCGCCGGAGGCGCCCGGCCTGCTGGCCACCGTGGACGGTGAGACGAACTGGGTCTTCCACGTCCCCTGCGACATCGAAGGCGGCGAACGCCCCGAGGACTTCACGCACGAGCGCTGCGCCGCGGTCGTCCGGCTGGCGGTCGGCGATCCCGACCTCGACGTCGAGGTGCGCAGCGTGCTCTCGTGGCGGCCACGGAGCGCAGCGGCCGAAAGCTTCGCCGTCGGCCGCGTGTTCCTCGTGGGCGACGCCGCGCACACCGTGTCGCCCCTGGGCGCGTTCGGCCTCAACACCGGGGTCGCCGACGCGCACAACCTGGCGTGGAAGCTGGCCGCCGTCCACCACGGCGAGGCCGGTGCCGGGCTGCTCGACACCTACGCGCACGAACGTGAACCGGTCGCTGCGGCGACGCTGGACCAGGCGATGCGCAGGCTCGCCGACCCGGAGCTGCACTGGGGACGCGGACCCGAGGCCGACGCCGCCAGGGCGGCGGCGGGGGTGTGGGCGGCGCCGGTCGTGCACCTCGGCCAGAGGTACGACTCGGCCGCCGTTGTCGACCCGCGGCCGGAACTCCCCTCCACGGTGGACCTGGTGCTGGACGGGTCCCCGGGTTCACGGGTGCCCCATGCGTGGATCGACGGGGTGTCCACGCTCGACCTGGTGGCGTCCCGGTGGACCCTACTGGTGGGCGTCGCCGGCGACCGATGGCTCACCGCCGCGGCGGAAGTCGGACTCCCCGCGCACCGCATCGCGGTTCCGTGGCTTCCCGACGAAGGGGCGCTGCTCGTCCGTCCGGACGGGATCGTCGCGATGCGCGCCACGGCGTCGGCGACGGATCCGGCTCGGTTCCTCACCGAGGTCTTGGACCAGGTGCTGGCCAGGCCGGTCCCGGTGCCGAGCACCTGAACGGGGGTGCCTCCATGGAGGCGCCGCCGTCGGCGCCGTCGCCCTCGCCGCCTCTTCGCGGCTTCGAGGATCCGAGCATGTCTGAGGCCGCTGCGCCGTTGCATGCTCTACCAGACCCCGCGGCGCACCCCGGCGGACGGGCTCGGCAGCAGGTGCGACCCGTCTGGGCCAGGACGACGTCAGTTGGCGGTGCGAGCGGCTGCCGCCGCCGGTCCCGCCGGGGCCAGGGCGACGGCCGCCAGGTGCTCGCGGAACCAGCGGTGCCCCGGATCGGTCGAATTGCGGGGGTGCCAGGCCATCCCGAACTCCAAGGGGTCAAGGTCGAGGGGGATGGGAAACGTCCGCAGTCCCATCGCGGCGACGGTGTCGGGGAGCCAGTCGGCCAGGCTGAGCGCGACGAGGTCGGTGTCCCGGGCGAGCATCATGGCGCTCGTGTGGCTGGGCACGACCACCGCGGTCCGGCGTTGCAGCCCGAGTTCCGCGAGCGCCCTGTCGATGGGCCCGAGGCGCTTGCCGAGCCGGGAGATGCCGATGTGGTCGGCCGCGGCGAAACGGCGGGCGTCGATCCGCCCGTCGAAGAGGGGATGGCCGCTGCGGGCGATACCGACCAGCGGCATCCGCGTGAGCTGCCGGGTCCGGATCTCCGGGTCCAGGTGTCCCAGGACACCCAGTTCGACGTCCACCCAGCCCTGCCGCAGCCCAGGGCCACCCTCCACCGCCTCCGGAAGGAAGACGACATCCACCTCAGGGGCCTCCGCGTGGATCCGCTCGGTCAGGTTCCCTGCCAGTCCCACCAGCAGCAGGTCGGCAGCCTGCACAGTGAAGGTGCGCCGGAGATGCACGGCATCGAAACCGGGACCGGGCCGCAGGACGTTGTCGCAGCCGCGCAGCAACATGCTGACCTCCTCCCGGAGTTCGACGGCGCGCGGGGTCGGGACCAGCCCCTGGCCGGCCCTGACCAGCAGCGGGTCGCCGACGGCACGGCGGAGCCGGGCCAGGGTACGGCTGACCGCTGCGGGCGAGGTGCCCAGGCGCTCCGCTGCGCGGGTCACGCTGTTCTCCTGGAGCAGAGCGTCCAGGGCTCGCAGCAGGTTGAGATCCATCGATGCCTCCTGAGCTGCATTTTTACGGCTGAGTCAATGATTGAGTGCCAATCTTTGCATTGTCACGTCAACCTCCGGCGCGGAGAGTGGAGATGCCCGCGAAGACGCGCGGCATTCCCTTCACCCCTTTCAAGGAGCCGCTGTGCAGCAGTCCCCCCGTGCCGGTCGGGAAGGCGACGTCCTGGCCGTCGTCAGTCAGAGCGGACCGACGGTCTCGTTCTTCGATGCCGTCTGCGACCGGCACCTCGGCGATGTGCAAGTCCCTGCCGAGCCGCACGAGTTGTGTTTCGACCCGACGCAGCGACTGCTGTGGTGCACCCTGACGTACCACTCGGGCTACTACCACGCGAACGGCGGCCGGCGCACCGAACTGGCCGTCATCGACCCTGACACCCGCCGCATCGTCGAGGTCGTCGATCTCGCCCCGGAACACGGGCCGCACGGACTGGCGCTGGACCCTTTGCGCGGTCGCCTCTACGTCAGTGTGGAGAGTACGGACGACCGGCCCGGCGGTGTCGTGGTGATCGACACGGAGACCCGCCGACCCCTGGGCAGGATCGACACGGACGCGCCCGGCCCGCACTGGTTCGCCATCGATCCGGCGGGGCGGACGGGCTACGCCACCAACAAGGAAGCGCCGTTCGTGTCGGTCGTCGACCTCGAACGGGCCACGCTCACCGCGAAGGTCGAGGTACCGGGCAGTGAGGGCCTCGCCGTCTCCGCCGACGGCACCTGCGCCTTCGTCGCCGCGCCCTACGGCAACTTCTCCGGCACCGCCGAGGAACGGCCGCCCACCGGAATCCGGGTCATCGACACCCGGACGGCGTCCGTCGTCGACACCCTGCCCACACGGGACTTCGTCCTGCCGGTGCACTTGACCTCGACGGGCAGGCTGCTCGCGGGCGAAGTGCGCATGGCGCCCGACGCGGCCTCCCGACTCGGACGCCATGCACCCGGCCGCCTCACGGTGTTCTGCGCCGACACCCGCAAGCAGCTGGGCGACCTCGAGGTCGGCCTCTTCCCGCTGACCATCACCTCGTCCCCGGACGGTCGGCTCGCGTACGTGGCCTGCGTCGTCTCGTCCACGGTCGACATCGTCGACCTGGAGACGCTGGAGCGCCTGGCCCGGCTCAACATCGCCAAGCTCGGCGAACCCGGCGCGCACGGCCTCGCGTACCTCCCGCGCCCCGCCTGACCGCCGCCCGGACCCACCAGGCCCTGAACGCCGCGCTGAAGCGGGGAGTGAGAGTTCGGGGACGGCCCAGCTGGTCTCGACGAGGGCGACCACGGTCAATACCGGGTCGAGCGCATGTCGGATCGCGGCGGTCCGGGTCAACCGCAGCTCTTAGGATCTGCAGCATGGCAACACGACTTGTGCAGATCAATATGAAGGCCCAGGACGACTCCGCGCTCGGCCGGTTCTGGGCGGAGGCACTCGGCTGGGGTGTCGACAGCGAGGGACCCGGCGTGACCAACCTCGAACCCTTGGGATTCGCCTCCCCCGACCCTGTGGCCGTCTGTATCGACATCATCGCCCGCCCGGAACCCAAAACGGTCAAGAACCGGGTGCACCTTGATCTGGCCACCACCTCGACCGCTCATCAGACGGAGTTGGTGGCACGCCTGAAGGATCTCGGCGCGACCGTCGCCGACGTGGGTCAGGGCGACGTCCCGTGGACGGTCATGGCCGATCCGGAGGGAAACGAGTTCTGCGTCCTGGAGCCCCGCCCGGTCTACCGGGACACCGGGCCGATCGCCGCGGTGGTGGTCGACTGCACCGACCCACGAGAGATGGCCCGGTTCTGGGGCGGGGCGATGGACTGGACGCTGCACGAGGTCACCGACGACCACGCGACCATGCGCTCCGCCAAAGGCGTCGGCCCCTACCTGGAATTCCTCCGTAATCCCGACACCAAGAGCGGGTGGAACCGCGTCCACCTCGACATCTGCCCCTACCCCGGTGACGATCTGGAAGCAGAGGCAGCCCGACTGCGCGCCCTGGGAGCCGCCGACCCCGGCATCGACCAGTCCGCCATCCACTGGACGGTCCTGGCCGACACGGAAGGCAACGAGTTCTGCCTCCTCACCCCTCGCTGACCCTGGGCAACGGCTCGGGCCGGCTAGATCCATCGATCATGTGCGGGGCCAGACCCTGCCGCTCCCCGGTCACTCCACCGGGGAGGTAGGGCTTCTTGTCGCATACCGGGGGGAGCGGGTCCTCCGGCGGCATGATCGTGTGCGGGCCGCAGTAGGTGGGAGTACGCGACTCCTGTACATGCGGGCCTACCAGTCTCAAGCCCGTGGAGCCCCGCGGGTTCAGGGAAACCGACGCTTGTTCAGTGGGAACTCGCGGGTCGGTCCGTGTGCATCGGGGGGACGCCCGCGGGTTCGGCGGGAACGCGGGGGTGGACTGCGGCGAGGCGGCGGGCTTCTACTGTGACCTCAGCATCGATCTGAGCTACCGCCTGGTCGCCGCCGAATTCGAGGAAGCCGTACTCGTCATCGAGTTCGGCGAGCCGTGCCGTCAGGGGCAGCTCATGCCCGTAGAGCTGGTTGATCCGGAAAGTGAGCTCCCAAGGCTTCAGCCCGCCGGCCAGCATGCGTCGGGCGAGCGCTCGCGCGGCGGCTTCTTGGCCGGCCTCGCCGGCGGCCGGATAGAGGATGAGGCCGAGCTCATCGAGCGCTCCGGGGAGCAAGTCGTGCACGTCGTAGTCCGCCTCAGCGCGTGTGCAGGCTGCCAGCACCCGAAGTCCGGGGCTGTCCAGGCCGGCGACGAGCGCATCACAGGCAGCGCTGACGACATCGCTTGCGGGGATCTCGCCCACGTTCCAGAGAGTGGCGCGGTCCTGTAGTTCGCTGGCTGCTGCTTCGGCTTCGGGCGACGGCATGCGCCTATGTTCGCTTCAATCTCGGGCCCCGGTCGAACAGGTTTCACTGGTGCTTCTGCTCGGCAGCTTGCTCCAGCAGGCCCGCGCGGAGTCGGCGTAGCGCAATGCGGTCTTCTCGTCGAGCCCGAACGCTTGGGCGAGGTGGAGCAGATCGGGGCCCGTGGGTGAGAGCCTCTTCGAGTTGCCGGTCGGCGCGGAGACGCTCCAGCGTCGCGTCCTGCCCGCGCTTCGTGGTGCTGATCCAGTGGTTGCTGGAGCGGCAAGTCTTCGTGGCGGTCTGGGTTGTTGATCAGGGGAGTCCTTCATGATGCGTTGGAGGGCGTAGACGCCACCCGGACGCACATCTTCGGAGTCCTTGCCGCCGAGGTCCGTCCTTCGCGGGTCAGGGCCTGCTCGCTGTTGACCTGTGTGATCGATTTCCCGGTGAAGTCGACAACGGCAATTGCCCTCACGGCCGCCAGAAGGGCGGCAGACCGCTCCAACCGCGTCAACCAGCTCACGGGGCCCGGCGCTAGTGGCCGGTCGGCCGGTCATTGGCAGCGGACTTATGGAGCCCGGCGGCGCTGTCCGCGCTGCCTTGACCCCAACGGAGCCCGAACGTGGCATGGCGATCGCCGCCGTTTCCGGTCCGCGATCTGATGCCGCTGCTTGCTGCCCAACAGGCGGGCGACCGGGCCCGCTGCGCGGACCCGTGAGCCGGCGGTGTCAAGCCCCGAGATGTCGGAGCATGACCTTGGCGGGTGACTCCGGCCTACTGGAAGTGCGGCCTCACCGGAATCCCCGGGAGGAGCGGAGGCGCCGGGCGCACAAGGCGCCGAATCACTGCCAATGGGAGGAAGCCCATGTCTCGCATGACCCGGAAGCGGTCCGTCCGTCTGAGTATCGTGGCGATGGTGGCCGCGGCAGCCGCGGGAGGTGCCGTCCTCCCTGCCACGACGGCGATGGCGGCCCCATCGGCCGTGGTGAGCATGGCCCCGGTCGCCGACGACCCTGCCGAGGACGGTCCTGCCGAGGACATCCGTCCGGAGAGGATCCTTGAGGAAGGTCTCGGTCCTGCCGAGGACGGTCCTGCCGAGGACATCCGTCCGGAGACGATTCTTGAGGACGGTCTCGGTCCTGCCTAGGACACGGTGACCGACGACGACGCCACGGACGACGGCGCCTCGGACGGCGACGGGGCGGACAAGCGACTGCAGCGGAGGCCTCCGGTCTCGGCCCGCGCACAGCAGGACGCTCGGGGAGTACCCGGTAGATGCCGGCCGGGTCAGGGGTCTGCTCCTTGCCCTTGCCCGGTGAGGATGATCACCCTCCTCGTTGGAAGGGCGGTCTCAGGCTTCGGGCGGCGCATCACTGCCACGGCGCTGCCGCTGGCGGTGTTTGCGCATGGACACCTGAGAGCCGCAGCCTGTACTGCAGTACAGCCCAGCCCCGTTGCGGGTGCGGTCGAAGAAACCGAAATGGCATGGGGGGTTCCGGCACGCCTTGATGCGCCCCCAGTCGCTGCTCTGCGCAAACGTCGTCACCGCAGCCAGTACGGTTCCGAACACACGCGGCACCCCCGCCTGTGGGGAGGCCAGCTCCACGCCGCCGGCCGTGACCACCGTCGCCAGCGGGTAGAGCGAACCCACGCGTCGCAGGTGCCGCTCGGCACGCAGCAGCGGCTCACCCAGGCTTTCCTCATCGCCCGAGTGCGCGAGCAGCACAGTCACCAGGGCATCACGCAGCTCGCGTGCGACCGCGGCGTCAGCGTCGGTCGCCACGGTTTCGCCGCCGAACTCGTCGCGCTCCGCCAGCCACGCCGCGAACGAGTCCCCGTCACCGAACAACTCTCGGCGACCCGATCCGTCCGCGCGCGTGTTCACGAACGCGAGAACGGTCTCCACCGTCGGCGTGACGGTGCGTGGGCTGGGTTTGGGGGATCCGGCTCCCGCAGTGATCATCCTCCCACACTACATCAGCGTGAGCGGGTACTAATCAAGCTAGCGAGCAACCTTTCAGTCGATCTAGGTTGACGCGTTGCGAGCTAACCGCTTACGGTCGCAACATGAACCGAACATCGAACCCTCAGACCCACCTCCGCACATGGCTGATCACCGGCGCGACGTCCGGCATCGGCCGCGAACTGACGCTCCAGGCACTGGAGAACGGCGATGCCGTCTCGGCTCTCGCCCGCGACACCTCCTCCCTGGACGAACTGGCGGAAGCGCACGGTGAGCGCCTGCTCCGCATCCAGGCGGACGTACGTGACGAGCAAGCCGTCCGGGACGCGGTGGAAGGCACGCTCGCACGCTTCGGCCGTATCGACGTGGTGGCCAACAATGCGGGATACGGACTGTTCGGAGCCGTTGAGGAGGCCTCCGACGCGCAGGTCCGTGCCGTGTTCGACACCAATGTCTTCGGAGTGCTCAACGTGCTCCGCGCAACGCTGCCGGTGCTCCGCGCCCAGCGGTCCGGGCACATCCTCCAGGGCTCGTCGGTCTACGGTCAGTCCGCCCATCCCGGCGTGGGTCTGCTGGCCGCCACCAAGCACGCGGTCGAAGGGCTGTCGGACGCACTCTCGGCCGAGGTCGCACCGCTCGGCATCAAGGTCACGATCATCCAGCCCGGGCTGACCGCGACCCCCTTCCTTGCCAACCTCGATGTCGCAGCCGGCCTGGGCGACTACGACCAGACCGTCCGCGAGGTTCAGAAGGGCATCGGAGAGCTGCCGGCGTCCGCGTTCTCCGCCGCGGCGCGGATCGCCGCAGGCATCCGGACCGCCGTCGACGACCCCAACCCTCCGCTGCGCTTGGCCCTTGGCGCCTCCAGCGCGACGGGCATGCGCCCCGCTTTGGAGGCACGGATCGCAGACCTGGACGGTTGGCAGCGTGTGACCGACGCCGTCGACAGGCAGTAAGCCGCGAATCTCGCCTCGAACACGGTCATGGCGGAGGCGGCCCGGCGCTCCTCGCCGCCCGGCCATGACCGGTAGGTCTGGGCGAAGCCCCTCCCGCGATCTCACTGCGTAGCGCCCGGTCACGGATCGTAGGAGCGGCCCCGCGGGGAGCGCAGCGGAACCCGGAGCCCGCCTCAGCCGACGGGGCGGGCTTCTTCACCACGGACGCCCGCCGCCGACCAGCGCGAGCACGTCAGCAGTTCGAGCCCGCGCCGGAAGCGATTCGGGTTCCCCGGATCGGGCTCGGCAGGCCGCGCAAGCGCCCGGACCAGGTGCGGGCCGAGAGGCGTACGACTCCCGCAGCAACCGCTCCTACCTGCGCAGACGCGGTATCAAGCCACCATCCCCATACCCGCGGACCGGGTCCGCAACAGGCGGGGGCGCGGTTCGCGCGGCGGGCGTCCGCTCAAAAGCAGTGCACGGTCGTGCGGACCGGCACGTACGAAGGCATCCAGGGCGGCATGTTCGGGGCGGGGATCAGTGCTCAGTCGGCGGGGGCGGAGCGGTTGCCTCTGCACCGGTTGGTGATGCCGGCCGGGACACGGGGGCGTCCTCACCTGCATGAGGGGCACGAGTCGGCCATTTTCATCCAGTCCGGGCAGGTCGAGGTCTGGCACGGCCAAGACCTGACCGAACACGCTGTACTGCGCGCCGGAGACTACATCCACATCCCCGCGGACACGCCCCACATGCCCGTCAACACCGGTGCTGAGGACATGGTGTGCTTGGTCGCGCGCACCGACCCGGAGGAACAAGAGGGCGTCCGGCCGCTGGATCTCCCGGTCTGGCTGGCCTCCCGTGTCGGGCCGCTGCCCGTCGGGGCCGGCTGAGCGGCGGCGTCGACCCGCCTTCCAGATGAGCGGTTGGGTTCGATGGCGCAGGACCGTTTCCCGGACCTGGTGCGTTTGTCGAACAGCAGTTACCGCACGTCTCGCGCACCAACCGCACCGCCCCCGTCGAGATTCGTGGCGATCGACGCGGGCTGCTACCACGCCCTCGGCAGTAGGCAACGCAGCGGGACGCGCCGTGGCGCGGGCCGCGGCCGCGGGGAACCGGTACCCAACTGCACTGGTTTCAGCAGCCATGCCGAACACACCGTGTCCGTCCCCTGCAGCACTGAGGCCTGCCGCATGCCGGCACGGTCGAGCAGTTGACCGCCACTGCCGCGGACGCGCCATTGGCCGCGCTGCGCGGCGCCGGTGTGCTGGAGCGGATCGCTGCCCGGGTAGGCCGGACGGCCGCTGGCGCGCTGCGTGACGACGGTATTGCCCCGGTCCTGCTCCTGACTGCGTAGGACGGGTAACGGCACGGGTCGCTGTTGCCGGTCGTTCGGAAGACTGCTCCGTCACAGAACGTCAGTAGCCGGTGCCGCGCTTGACCTGGGTCCGCTCGATGCTGTGGGCCGCTCCCTTGTCGTCCAGCGTGCGGCATGCGTCGGCGATGTCCTCGGTCAGGCGGTTGATCTGTTCGCGGCTCAGGGTCTCTTTGACCAGGGCGCGCAGGATCTTCACCCGTTCCGCGTTGGGCGGGAGGGTGTATGCCGGCACCATCCAGCCCCGTTCGGCCGAGAGCTGCCAGGCGATGTCGGACTCGTCGTAGGAATGCTTGCCGGCGAGACGGAAAGCGACCAGCGGCAGCTGCTCAAGGTCGCTCCCGATCACTTCGAAGCGGCCGGTGCTGCGCAGGTTGTCCGCCAGTGCGTGGGCGTTCTCCTGCAGCGTCTTCATGACGTAGGTGTAGCCCTGGCGACCGAGCCGCACGAAGTTGTAGTACTGCGCGAGCACCATCGACGCACCGGTGGAGAAGTTCAGTGTGAACGTCGCGTCGGTCTTGCCCAGGTAGTTCTCGTAGAAGACGAGGTCCTTGGCGAGGTCGGCCTCTTCGCGGAAGACCAGCCATCCGATGCCGGGATAGACCAGTCCGTATTTGTGTCCCGAGACGTTGATCGAACGGACCTGCTCAAGCCGGAAGTCCCATTTCGAGTCCGGGTAGAGGAAGGGCCAGACGAATGCGCCGCTGGCGCCGTCGACATGGATCGGAATGTCGAGGTCCCGCTTTTTGCGTACGTCCCGCAGGAGCTTGTCGATCCCGACGACATCGTCCTTGTGGCCGGTGAACGTGGTGCCGAGGACGGCGACGACGCCGATCGTGTTCTCGTCGAGGCGGGGCTCCACGTCCTCCGGGCCGATCGTGTACTTGTCCTCGGCAAGCGGCACGATCCGCGGCTCGACGTCGAAGTAGCGGCAGAACTTCTCCCACACGACGTGGACGTCACCCCCGAAAACCAGGTTGGGCCGGTCGATCGAAAGGCCGGCCGCCTGGCGGCGCTCGCGCCACTTCCACTTCAACGAAAGCGCGCCGAGCATGATTGCCTCGGATGAGCCCTGGGTCCGACATCCGGTCGTCCTGCCGGGCGCGTGGAAGAGGTCCGCGAGCATGCGCACGCAGCGCTGCTCGATCTCCGCGGAAATGGGGTACTCCGCATGGTCGATGAAATTGCGGTGAAGGTTCTCGGCGATCAGCCGTTGGGCCTCCGGCTCCATCCAGGTGGTGACGAACGTGGCTAGGTTGCGCTGCGGGTCGCCCTCCATGGCGAGATCCACATCCACGAGCCTCATCGCGTCCGTCGAGGCCATGCCTTCCTCGGGGAAGGTCTCCGAGGGGGCAGGGACCGTCAGGAATCGGTTGCCGAACAGAGCCGAGTCGTCGCGCTTGGTCATGCCCCGATTCAACAGCGCCGGAGCCTGCCGCGGTCGAGAGACACACCGCGCGGCCGGCGCGGGCAGCAACACCGTCACAAACGGGCCAGGCGCGCGCCCGCCACCCGCACCGGCAGCACGGTCGAGACGCGGGCCCGGTTCGGCCACACCGCATCCGTCGGCACCACCGACGACGGCCGCGTCCGCCGCCTCACCGTCCGCCTCCCCGCCGCCTACACCCAGCGTCTGTTCGACAAACACCTCCAGCCCCCCGAGACGACTGGGCCCTCCGCCACACCCACCACGGGCGCGACCACTGCCGGACGTCCCGACGCGCTCTATCGATCGGGCCGGGGGTCGGGCAGGATTCCCGGTGCACCGGGAACTCCCGGCCGCGGCCGCGAGACGGAGACTGTGTGTCAGCAGGGCACGAGCAAGCGGAGCAAGCGCTTCGGGACGCGTTCTACCGCGATCCCTACTCCCGCTACGCCCTCGCCCGCCGAGCCGAGGGGCTGACCTGGATACCAGAGGTCGACGCCTGGTTGGTCGCGCGCGAGGGTGATGTACGGGAAGTCCTGCGGCGCGCCGAGGACTTCTCCTCCGCGAACGCGTTATTGCCGGACGTCCCGCTGTCGGAGGCTGCGCTGGGCGTCCTCCCGCGAGGTTTCGGGCCGCGGCCGACCGTGGTCTCCTCGGACGGCGCCGCCCACCTGCGCTACCGGGCCCCGTTGAACCGGGGCCTGTCCTCCGGCCGGATCGCGGCGCTGATGCCGTACGCGCGAGAGCGGGCGCGCGAGCTGGTGGACGCCTTCGCCGACGACGGCTCGGCCGAGCTGGTGGAGGCGTACGCCCGGCGGCTGCCGGGGCTGGTCATCGGGCGGCTCATCGGACTGGATCCCGCCGATGTCCCTTCGGCGGTGCACGGCGGCTACCGCGCCGAGGAGCTGTTCTTCCGCCCGCTGCCGCCACCCGAGCAGGCGGCCGCCGCGGAGGACGTCGTGGCGCTCCAGCACTTGCTGGACGGCTACGTCCGCGACCGCCGGGCACGCCCCCGTGAGGACCTGTGCTCGGACCTCGTGGCCGCTTTGGCCCCCGGAGAACGGGAGTTGACACTCGAACAGCGTCACGAGCTCGTGGCCAATCTGCAGAACCTGCTGATCGCCGGCTTCCTGACGACGAGCGCGCTCATCTCCACCGCCCTCCTGCACTTGCTCACCGACCGGGAGCAGTGGCTCCTGCTGTGTTCCGATCCGACGCTGATCGCCGCCGCCGTGGAGGAATGCGCTCGCTTCGACACGGCCATCCAGGGCTTCCGGAGGGTCACGACGCGGCCCGTGACACTGGGCGGGACGAAGCTGCCGGCCGGGGCCACCGTGCTCGTGGCCTACGCCTCCGCCAACCGCGACGAGCACCGACACGCGCGGGCCGACCGGTTCGACATCCGCCGTCCCATGGACCGGCGACACCTCGCTTTCGGTCACGGGCCGCACAGTTGCCCGGGATCCCGCCTGGCCCGGGCCCAACTCCGCCTGACGTTGGAGTTGTTCTCGCACGCCCTGCCCGGTCTGCGGCTGGACCCACGCCGCCCGCTGCCATCCATGCGCCCCACCCTCATCCACCGTTCGCCCGAGACCCTGCACGTGACCTGGTGAGCGATTGATTCCAACCGCGGCAGCTACTGGCCACTGCCCCAACAGCTTCTGGAATCAACCCGGTTCACGATCCCGTACGAACGGCCGCCAGGGCCGCGACGCCATGCGATCTCGTATGCCCGACGAACACCGAGAGGGAAGGGTCCCCATCCTGCAGGTTCACCTCGACGCCTACACCAGCGCGGCACGCACCACCCAGCTCGGCGAGCCGGCGGCGCAGACCGCCGCCGAGGGCGGACGGCCGCTGCTGATCTACGGCGGCTTCAGATCCCCCGGTCCCGCTTGTGCTGCCCGGTTCCGCCGGCCTCTGCGACCCGCATGCGCGGGCCGTACGGATACTCATGGTCCAGGGAGCGCAGGCACCGTGTTCGAGAACAAGTTCGATGCACATCGAGCGGGCAACGGCCTGGTAAGTCCTGAGGTTATGCGCTCTCCGGAATGAATTCCTCCGCAAGGGTTGACGCGCGGTGCCTCCCCGGCGGATTGTGATCGCCTCGGCCGCACGATCGCTGGAGGTCTCGTGAGCGAGTTCCACACAGAAGTGATGACGCTGCCCAACGGCTCAGCCGCGGGTGCGGTGCTGACAGGAGCCGGCGCGGATCTGAGCGACGAGGAGTTCCTCGAGCGGTACCCGCGCGTGGCCGAGATCCTGGCCCGCTGGGAGCGTGAGGACCTGGGCTAGGAGGGAGGCTCGATGCCTCGCCGGAGAAGCGCCCCTACCCACCTTCGCCTCGTTGGGGAGACGGCGTCCTCGCCATCCGCCACCACAGGGACTGCGAACGCATCGGACGCATCGATGCCAAGCAGCGACGCCGGCTGATCGTTCCTTATGCTGCTGGCGGATCCGCCAGGAAACGCTGCTGAACGCGGAGCCACATCGTTGGTTCTGCTCGCGGCGCTCGGCCGATGGAGGCGATCACCGCCTCGGCCGAGGACTGCACGCCCGGGACGGAGCCGCAGGTGGTGCTTGGATCGCGCCGTATCCGGATCGCTCCGACGACGGCGCGTGCGGTCTACGGTGATCCACCGGACCATCTCGGGCCGGCGTCACTCCCTGTCCTCCCCCGGGAGGGTTGCGCGCTTAGACGTCGTCGCGCTCCTCGTACACATGCGGCTTCCCGCCTTGCCAGGCGATGACCTCGGAGTCGCCGAGTACGAGGTCCTCTGGGCCGGGGACGTCGAGGCGCCGCAGGAACTCGATCAGGTCCTGGTCGGAAAAGGCGACGCCGAGGACGGTGTCGACGCCGCGGATTCGGATCACGACCCGCCGACCGCCGGTCGGGGCGATCCGGTGCACGAGGATCGGCGCATGGTCCATGGCTCCAGCCTGCTGCCGACGTCCCGGCACGGCATCCGGAGCATTCACTCGCTCCACTCTTCCGGGCCCCCGCCGAGCCAGCGGATCGGGGGCCAGCCGTCCGCCGTCTCCAAGCCGGCCGCGCGGAGCAGCTCGAGCACACCGGTGAAGCTGTGCGCTACGCCCAGGGCCCGGTCTTCGGCGTGCACGTGCGCCACGACGGACCGGCCGTCTCCGGCGAGCGGGTGGACGACGATGTACACGCTGTCGGCCATACCTCCAGGGTGCGGCCACCTGGTCAATCCAGCACGTCAAGTGCGGTGTCCGGTCGGCACTGCGTGCAGGCCCCGACGCCCTCGGCGAGGGCACGCCGGGCCGTGTCCCGGTCGGCGGGCCGGCAGCGTGACGAGGTATGTGGACGCGGACTGGGGCGCGGCGGCCGACGCCGATGCCGTGCTCGATCAGCCAGTCCGGCGGCGACGCGGGCGGCCGACGTACGGCCTCGGTACCACTCCTCCGCGGCAATCCAGCCGCAGGTCCGCTCGAGATCGCCGTCCGGCACCCGCTCCAGGAAACTGAGCCGCTCGAGACTCGAGGCGGCACCAGGACGCGCCGGGTCCCACCTTCCTGCACTGGCTCGTCACGTGCATCGATTCGTGGACCGGCGGCGTGGAGGGGGGCAGGACCGCACGGCGGGGCGTCCTGGCCGAACGGGTTCGGAGGGCCGGGCTGGGGGCCTATGCCGCCGCCCGGGCACGGGCCGCACCGCTACTTCTTCCGCTTGTACGCGCTGTCGCAGCCGGTCCACCTTCGCGCTCCAGTGGGTGCGCCGTGCCCAGGCGTCCAGCCGGTGGCCCAGCCGGACGGCGCTGTGGTGCCAGGATGCCACCACCACCTCGTGGGCCCGGACGCCGTGCACAGGGGTTCCAGGAACGACAGCCTCATTCCTCATCACCATCGCCAGGCGACTCCCAGGCGTCCCCCCTTCCGATATGGGTGCGGGGGAGGAGCGGGCGAAGACCGGCATCGGGATTGGGCGGCGGACCGTCCCGGAACCGCCGTGCTCACTGGCTACATCCCGGGTCTGCTTCTGCCGGAACCGGAACCGGAACCGGCGCCGAGCAGGGTGGGCAGATCGGCGAAGGAGTCGAGGACGTGGTCCGGGGTCCCGGAGGCGGCCCGGTGCGTCTCGGGGAGGTACTTGCCCGTCCTCACCAGTACGCCGGTGACGCCGGACCGCTGGGCGGCCAGCACGTCCGACTCGATGTCGTCGCCGACCATCAGAGCTTCGGACGCATCGGCGTCCAGGTGGGCGAGGGCGCTCGCGAAGAACGCGGGCGCCGGTTTGCCCGTCACCTCCGCCTCGGTGCGCGATGCCTTCTCGAGCCCCTCGAGGAAGGCCCCCGTGTCCAGGTCGAGGCCGCCTTCGGTGCGCCAGTACAGATTGCGGTGCATGGACACCAGCCGTGCTCCGCGCTGCAGTTGCCGGAAGGCGCGGTTGAGGGCCTCGTAGCCGAACTCTGGGCCGGCGCCGCCGAGCACGACCACGTCGACGTCCCCCTCGTCGACGAGGGTGACTCCCGGCAGGTCGCCCCGTACGTCACCGCTGTTGAGCAGGAGGCAGCGGGCGCGCGGAAAGTTTTCGCGCAGGTACGCCGCCGTGGCGGCCGGAGCGGTCAGGATGTCCGCGGCATCGACGGGGAAGCCGAGGTCGGCCAGGCGCGTGGCGATGGAGGCCCGGGTGCGGGAGGTGTTGTTGGTGACCAGCGCGATGCGCAGGCCGGCCGCACGCAGCTGCTCCATGGCGCCGACCGTCCCGGGCAGGGCCTTCCAGGAGACCGTGAGGACGCCGTCGATGTCGATCAGGACCGCTCGGATTCGCTCCATGGAACCGACGGTAGCCCAGGGGCTGCGCCGCGGTGGGCCGGTCCCGGGCGGTGAGGCGGCAAATGCCGTTGCTTTAGATGCGGCAGCCCCGGGTGGTCGGCCGAGAGCGGGGCGGCCGCGCCCGGTACGGCAGCAGGGCCCGGACCGCGCGTCGCGGTCCGGGCCCTGCTCCGTGCGGTGCCGTGCTGCGGGCGGCGGTGCGTCAGCTCTGTGCGGAGTCGTCGCCCGCCTGCCCGGCGCCCTCAGCTGAGCCTGCCTTCTCGCGCATCTTGCGCACCAGCTCCGCCTTCTGGTCGGCCGCACCTTGGCGGTCGAGATTTCGGTGCGGACCGTTGTTCTGCCGTTCGGCGCGGGACAACCTCTTGCGCTGGCCGCCGCCCATGCCCACGGGGTTGTTTATGTTCTTACTCACGGTCACGGGTTCTCCCGGTAATCATGCGAAGTGATCTACGGATTCATCGGTGGGGGACGGGCGGCGACGTCGAAGGACGTCAGCAGGGGCCCATCACGCTCTCACTCGTAAATCGGCTTCTGGAAGACGTTACCCGGTTCCGTAGGCCCCGCACACCAACCTGTCGCCGCGCCGGCGTCGGCCGGGCCTTCGGCGAGTGCCCGGGGTCAGCCTTCCCTTCGGGGAATCTCGGCACCGCCAGCGCCCGCCGGTGGTCGTCGCCACCCGCCCTGGGCAGGTCCGGATGGGCCCGTGGGCGTCGTCAGTGTTGCGAGCACACTGACGTTATGAGATCTCACTTGCGCCCCGGCGTTACGGGACTTCCCAAGGCTGATGTCAAGCCGTTCCGCGAGGGGGAGTGAAGGCTACTTTCGGCACTGGCCGCCGTGGCGGCCGCTCGTGGTCGAGACCGCCCGCCGCGCCCTCGACTACACCGGCGGCACCCTGGTAATGCCCATGACCGTCCTGGTCGAGGGGTACTGGCGCGAGATCAGCTCGGGCCTTGCCGAACATGCCATTCCGGTCCGGCACTTCGTTCTCCATGCCGACCAGGACACCCTCCGCGCGCGTATCGCGGGCGACACTGTTCTTGGCCCCAACTCCCCATTCCGTCTCCAATACCTTGATCCCTACGCCGAGGCGGCCCGCACGTGGCTGCACGCCGAGGCCGAGGTCGTCGACACCACGCACCTCACGCCCGCCCAGGCCGCCCTGCAGATCGCAGAGGCCGTCAAGATGTGAGGGGTGTCGCTCGCTCTGGGCGGTCCGGGCGATTGCCGATCGGCCCAGGGCCTCACGTGTCAGAGTGAAGAAGCGGGCGAGGGCGGGGTGCCGCTCGGCTACACCGGCTGGGCGTCGTTCTGCGACGCGGAGTTCGGTATCAGCCCCGCGCCGGCGTACCGGCTCCTGGACGTCGCCCGCGCCCTGGCCGCGACCGACGCCCCGTACGGTGCGCTCATTGACCTGGCCCGCGACATCGACGCCGGGCGGGGACGCGTACGACGCCGCCGACCGCATCCGCTCCTGGCGCAGCTGACCAGCCTGGCCCGACTCGGTCCAGGCGGAGTTCGGCAGGGCCGACGCAGAGGTGCCTGGGGATCCGGCCGGGATCGTTCGGGCGCGGTACGCGATCTAGGTCTCCCAGGAGGCGAACAGGGCGGCCGGGACCCGAACCCGCCCCGCTGCCAGAGCGGGGACACAACCCAGCAGGGTCAGGTAGGCCCACCACTGCCAGGCCGCGCCGTCGAAGGAGTAGGCGACGGCGGCCGGGATGAGAGGCAGGATGGGGACGGGTGCCAGATGCCACAGAATCCGGCTGCCTGGCAG
The DNA here is from genome assembly GCF_041200175.1 of Streptomyces sp. R33. NCBI lineage: Bacteria > Bacillati > Actinomycetota > Actinomycetes > Kitasatosporales > Streptomycetaceae > Streptomyces > Streptomyces sp. R33. The sequence continues at coordinate 8,184,604 of NZ_CP165727.1, forward strand.
CCGCCGGGCCAGGGCTTCGCCGATCAAGGCCGTCGGAGTGGCGAACAGCACGGCTTGGAGCAGCCCCAGGACGGCGCTGAGGAAGGCGAGCCACACCAGCGAGTAAAGCCAGTCGCTGCGCTCGATGGGCGGCCCCTCGGTGACGAGGGACAGTCCGATCAGGACGATGCCGATGGCCGCGTACTGGGCTGTTGTCGCGTACCCCGCGACGCACAGGGTCCGCCTGCCCGTCATCTTCCGCACCACTGCGCATTCCCCCTGCTCGCTCCGAGAGTACCGGGCGATCTTGAAAATGAACATGTTCAAGCATTCGTCACAGTACACCCCCGTCCCCATGCGGTGGGGGCCGGCCCGCGGCCGCTGGGGATGGTGGGAGGCTTGGTCGTGGTCAACGGGGTATGCATGCCTGATCCTCCGTACTCCAGCGGACGCCCGCGGCCGACCTGGCCGCCAGGGCCGGCCGCAGCGCTGCTGCCCGCCGGCCCTGGGGAGTGCGCGCCGCGTCCAGTTCGGCGGTCGGATGATCACCGCGGCCACCTTCCCTGCCAGGCAGTGAAGGCCTCGTCGCAGTGTCAAGATCGACCCGGGCGCCCATCCGTCGCGCTGCGCGCCGCGCGGCCGGGCCGGGTGGCAGAACCACGTGTCCTCCGATCGGGGAACCGCCCGGACGTCCCCCCCGGTGCGTTGCCGGTCGCAGTAACGGGTCGTGTCTCTCGCGCCTTGCCGGGAGCGGGGGTCCTGGTCCGTCACTGTTCCTTGGGGGCGATGGCCATGAGCAGCCGGACGTACGGGGACCAGCGGGCGCGCCGGGCCGGGCGCTCGGCACGGTCGAGGCTGTCCTCCAGCAGTGCGTCGTGCAGCCAGCGGTAGGCCAGCGGCCAGCTCAGCCGGGCGATTCCGGTGACCCGCATGGACAAGGTGTGCCGCAGCACCGTGCGCTCGTCGTCGACCGGCAGCACGGCGTACTCGTGAAAGCCGTGGAAGCCGCGAGGACCGCTGAAGGTGAACCGGACCCAGGTCCCCGGGGCGTACGCGGCGACCGTGTAGCGGACCGGGCCGTGTCCGCCTTTCGCGCCTGCGGACAGCGGACGGTCGAACTCCATGGGGGACCAGGTCCGGTGCGGCCAGAGCCGGTCGGCCGGCCCGTCGGAAAGGGAGTCCAGGAGGGCGCCGGCCTCGGCCGCGCTCATCGGCAGCAGGCGTTCGTGGACGTTGTGGACGGGCATGGAGCTCCTTCAATTGGAGAGTAACCTCTAATTGAATTGGAGAGTACTCTCTGATTCATGCCGAGACCACCCCGCTTCGACGCCGACGAGCTCCTCGACGCCGCCGTCCTCCTCGCAGCCAATGGCGGCCCGGCCGCAGTCACCATGTCCGCCGTCGCCCAGGCCGTCGGAGCGCCCAGCGGATCCGTCTACCACCGTTTCCCGGGGCGCCCTGCGCTCCTCGCCGAGGTGTGGCTGCGTACCGTCGAGTACTTCCAAGAGGGCTACCTCGCCGCCCTCGACGGCGATCCCGACCCCCGCAGGGCCGCCCGCGCCGGCGCCCGACACGTCGTGGCCTGGAGCCGGGCCCACCCGCGGGAGGCGGCGCTGCTCCTGTACGGCGCCGAGGAGTTCGGCCGGTCCGGCTGGTCCGAGGAGCACCGGGAACGCGCAGATCGAGGCAACGAGCGGGTGTTCGCCCGACTCGGCATGCTCGGCGCGGCCTTCGGCCTGACCGGGCCCGAGGGCCGGGACCGGATCGCCCTGGCCCTGATCGACCTGCCGCTCGGCGTGGTCCGCCGCCCCCTGCGGTCGGGGAACCCGCTGCCCCCGCACGCCGAGGACCTCGCCGAGGAGTCCGCGGCCGCCCTGCTCGGCTGAACGGCGTTGCAGAAAGCTCGGTTCGGGGCATTTGCCCGTACGGGTGGGGTGTTGCGGGCTGAGCCGGTGTGGGTGGAGGCCTCACGGGTCTGTCGATGGGGCGTTCGCCAGGCTGTTTGAGGATGGCGTGGGGGCGGGGCGGGAACAGGCCCGGTGGTGGCCATCCGTGGTGTCTGGCGGTGGCGGACCGGATGCTTGAACGGCCCTCCCACCCAGAGCGCTCCGACACGGCAGAAAGGCCCGGATCCAATTCAGGATCCGGGCCCTTCCGGTGTAGTAGCGGGGACAGGATTTGAACCTGCGACCTCTGGGTTATGAGCCCAGCGAGCTACCGAGCTGCTCCACCCCGCGTCGGTGAACCCCACCCTACGGCACCGCCGGGTGCTGTTCGACCAGTTTTCCCGCAGGGTGCCAGCCGTCGGGTTCCTCCGGGGTGACGGCGGTCTCGTGGAGCGGCGCGCGTTTCGAGGCGGTGCACGCTTTCGGAAAGCAGGGCGCGGGCGTCCTGGAATCCCGGGAAGCCCATGGCCAGAGGGCTGGAACAGTCCTACCCCCTCTACCGCAGGCTCGGCCTGGCCTCCGTCGGATTCGAGCGCCTGAGCCATGAACACCTCAGCGCCACGATCTACCTCGTACGCGTCCGATGGATCTTCTACGACCAGGACGGCAAGCGAATGACCGACAGCCTCGCCAGCTACATCCTGCGCCGCGGCGACGGGGGCCTGCGGGCGTTCGTGTGCGTCCCCGCCGACGACGTCGAGAAACTACAAGCCCTCGCCGCCGAGAAGGGCGTCAGTCTGTTCGGCGAGACCCCGGGGGAAGGCCAGGCGCACGAGAGTCCGGCCTGACGACAACTCCTCGCCGGGGGCCCGGCACGCCGCCGGGCCCGCTGCCCGAACAGCCGGCCGCCCTCCTGGCCGAGACGGCCGAGCAACTGCCGCCACGACCGCGGACGCGCCGTTGGCCGCACTGCGCGCCGCTGGCGCCCTGTGCGACGACGGTATATCGGCAGGCCGCACGGTTGCCCGGGACCACGCTTGGTCCGGGCCCAACTCCACCCGACGTTGGAGCTGTTCGCACACGCCCTCCCTGCCCGGTCTGCGGCTGGACCCACGCCGCCCGCTGCCCTCCATCCCCGCAACGCCGCCCCACCCGAATATGGAGCCTCGGCCGGCTTCAACGCCGAACTGGCCGGCTTCCTCGCGGCACTGGGCCTCCCCGGTCCTACCGGCTGACCGAGCCGGGCGCACGGCCGTCGGGTCCGGCGTATCGGTTTGCGGTATGGACGGAACGCGCCTGCTCCAGGACCGACGCCTCGATCAGCGCCGCGGTACCCGGCGGTGCAGCGCCGTCGTCGGACAGAAGCGGACCCGTGACGGCCCCGGGTGGGTCGGTCGCGCCCTGCTCTCGCACGGGAGCTGCGAAACCGAAACTGGTGCACAGGCGTCCTGACGGGTAGTAGTAGAACCGAGGGTGCGGGGGCTTGCGCATTGCGCGGGTCGGTCGTGCACCGGGCCTCGTGCCCCCGCTTCCGAACCGAAACAGGTCTCATGTCGCCGTCTTCTGTTCTGTGGATGCTTTCCTTCGCCTTTGCCCTGCCGGGTGCCGTGCTCGGTGCGGCGTCGTACCGCAAGGTCCGGGAGACCCGGCGTCTGCTGCGTGACGGCGTGCGGGCCCAGGGGGTTGTGATCCGCCTCGAGGCGATGCGGATGGAGGGCGGGGGCTCGGACGGCTCGATCACCATCCGGAGCACCGGGACCACGGCGTATGCGCCGGTCGTCGCCTGGACCACGGCGGACGGCCGTGCCATGGAGACCACGTCGGGCGTGGCACGCCCGCTCAACAGGACTCCCGCCGCCGGGACCCGGGTCGAGGTCCGCTACGACCCCGCGCATCCCTCCCGGTGGATACTTCCGGCCGGAGGCAACGGCCTGTGGTGGGTCTTCGTCGGAGTCGGCGCGCTCTTCACGGTGATCGGGCTCGGGTTCGGCGTCGGGGCGCTGTACGCGTAGGCGCCCTCTGCCCAGTCAGGGCGGCTCGGGGAAACGCCGGGCGAGGGCCCCATGCCCGGCCTTGCGTTCCTGAACACCCGCCGGCGCCATCGCCTTCCACCACGCATCCGTCATCCGGCTAAGGAGCAGGGCCGGGCAGCGCGCGACCACGAAGGCTGCGGTCTTCACCAAGACGGTGGTGGCCCGCTGGTCGCGTCCGGCCAGGAACTGTGAACATTCTCGTTGTTCGGCTCTGTCGGGGCCACGGACCTCGAGGAATCCGGCCCGCGCGGGTCTTGGGCGTGGACTGATTCGCCCCTTGCCGGTTTCGGTTTCGCCGGAGCGGATCCCCGTCCGCGGGCCGGGCGATACCGTGGTGACACCACGCCAGATGACAGTCCAGGAGTCCCGGATGAGCCAGCACCCGGCCACAGCGCCCGTGCCCGAACGTCTGCCCCTTGACGAGCACGCTGCCGCGTCCGTCCTTGCGTACGCGGCCGACCAGCGGGCGAAGGTCGACGTCCTCGCCTCGGTGCTGGAGGACATCGCCGCCCACGGCTACCCTGCCCCGGAGACCGGGATGCTGTGGGAGACCGCCCGCGACGCCCACCTCGCCCGCCTCGCTGATGAGCAGCCCCGTGTCGCCTGACCCCTCCGCCCGCCGCTCACGCGTCGTCATGGTCGAGCCCGCACTCACCCAGCTCGCCAAGCTCACCGCGAACGAAACGCACCGCCTGGACCGGGCGATCGTCGCCATCAGCGTCAACCCGGAACTCGGAACGGAAGTCCCCGGCACTCTGCTGCGCGACTACGCGGACGAGATCGATGCGGTCCGGGTGATCTACTACGTCACCGCCCTGCAGACCATCACGATCGTGGCGTACGTCGAAGCCTGAACACCGAACAGCAGCGCCGGGGCCTGCTCGGGTCCGGGGCGCTGCTGTGTCTGTCGCACGGTGCGGGCGTTGGGTGATGCGGACCGCCGCCCGGCGGCTATTCACCCCGACGGCTGAACAGGGCTGATGCGTTCTCAAGTTTTGACGTCCTCCCCGCCCTAAAGGGACGCTCCGTCGCCTCTGAGACGGCAGTCGCGGAGGATCTTCCAGGTCTTCATGCGGGCGAAGACGTGCTCGCACTTGCGCCGTCGCCCGCCGGACCTTGCGGTAGCCGGCCGTGTCGGGACGGTTCTTCGGCGTCTTGCGGCGGGCCATCATCCGCTGGTCCCGCGCGAGTTTCTGCGCGGCACTCTTCCCGTGCCCGGCGTGCGGGAGGTCGTGCGCGTCGCAGGTGGTCGTCGCAGTCTCCCTGATCTCCCAGTCCACGCCGATCACCCTGCCGGTCTGCGGCAGGTGCTGCACCTCGTCCCCGGCGGCGGAGTGGTGGGCAGGGTTCGTCGCACGGGAGTGCCGAACGCGCGTCAGCGGGCCAGGAAGCGGGTGGCGCCCACGTAGACGCGGCCGGTGGAACCGATGGGCTCCTCCTTGACCGGGTCACCGGTCCGAGGCGAGTTGATCATCATGGGTTCGCCGTTCCTCGTCCCCGAGTAGATGCCCACGTGGGTGACCTCGGTGCCGGTGGCGGGACGGAAGGCGACGATGTCGCCGGGCCTGAGGTCCTCCGTACCGGTGATCCGCACCCCCGCGGCCGAGCCGGCGGGTACCTGTCCGCCGCCCGCCTCGAACTGCGGCTGGGCGTCCCGGGGGATCGTCACGCCGAGGGCGGAGTAGACCTGGCCGGTGAGGCCGGAGCAGTCGTAGCCGAATCCGGAGGTGCCCGACCACAGGTAGGGCAGACCCAGGAAGGCGCGTGCGGCGGCGACCACGTCCGCGCCGCTCGGTGCGGCCGGCACCCTCGCCAGGTCGTCAGCCCGGAAGAACAGCCGGCCACTGCTGGGGGAGTAGGCGGTGACGACTCCAGGCAGCGGACCGGCCTTCACCGGGAAGGAGGTGTTGTACGAGTACTCGCCCGCCTGCCCGGATTGGCGCTGGGCAAGCGCGGCCCGGGCGGTGGCGAAGCCCCGAGCTGTGGGGCGGGCAACGCGTTCCTCGTGCGTACCGCCGGGCGGGCGCCGGTGCTCCGAGGTCAGTTGCCGGTCGGGAATCCAGCCGGGGTAGGCGCCCCGTCCTGCCTGGTCCCTGGGGGTGGGCTGGCCGTGCACCCATACGTGGTCCCAGAGCAGACCGCCGTGCCACTCGGTGCGGTCGACGGTCACCAGGACGCCGTGGAGAGCCTGCGTCTCCCCGGCGACCTCACGCCGCTCCTCCAGGGACATGGTTGTCAACCAGCCGCGGATATCTGCGGGGTTGGTGGTCGCCGGAGCGTCCACGGGCCGGACCTGTCCGGGGCTCACCCAGACCTGAGCGACCGCCACGTCGACGTAGCAGGTCGCGGCGCCGTGGCAGGGACGTGGTGCGGCGGACACGAGGGGGTGGGCCGGGGTGGTGGGAGCCGCGGGGCTTGCGGCGGCCGGAGCGGCGAGGGCGAGGAGCATTGCGGCGGTGGCCGTCAGGACGGTCTTCACGGAGTACATAGGTCGATCCTGTCCAGGGCAGCGCGCCTGCGAACCCGTCCGGCCCGGCCGGCGCACACGGTCGTGGGATCGACTTGGCGCCGTCAACCGGTCCCTGGCGTCGTGGACCCCCGCTGGACACCGCCGTCCCGGCCGATGACCCAGATCACCCGGAATCCTCGGATCCCCGTTCACGAGAGTGCCGCGTCCCCAGGGAGGTCAGTCGGTCGGGCTTGAGGTTTCGGCGACTACGGGAATATCGCACGCTTCAAAATGCAGCGCCGGGCCCCGCCACGGCCGCAGCGCTCAGCACCCCTGACAGTCGCTCTGCGACGCCGTGGTCCTTGGGTCAACAGGCCGCATGACCTTCCAGTTCTTCAGCCGTCGGTCTATCCGCGTTCGGCGGCGCCGGATTCAATCCGTGCATCACGGGATAACGCCCGCCCCAAACGAAACAGCCGTTATGCACATGATTACATGACAAATAATCAGTAAGGGTTGAATTGATGTAAAAACCCTATGCCTTCGGAATGCTGCGCTGTCATATTCGCATCAGATCGCCCCGCTCATCTCGTTGCACCCATCAGGGGGAAGGCAGGAACATGGGCAAAATCAGGTATGGAACCACGGCGTCGGCCATCGTGCTGGCCGCCTTGGGATCGTTCGCGGCCGTGGGCGGCACGGCTCACGCGGAAGCGGGTCAGGACACCATCAGCATGCTCAAGCAGGAGAAGACCCAGTGGTGCTGGGTCGCCTCCGGGCTGACCATCGCCAAGTTCCAGGGCTTAGGCTCCACACAAACGGACTTCTGCAACCGGGCCCAGCCCTACTACGGCTGCAACAACCAGCCCGCCACGCTCGATGACATGGCCAGGGGCTGGAGCAGCCTCGGCATGGCCCACACCGGCTCGGGCCTGAACAGCGCGGCCACGTTCAACCAGGTGTACACCGACGTCAAGGCGGCCCGGCCGATCGGTGCCCGCATCGGGTGGACATCGGGCGGCGGGCACATGAACGTGGTCTACGGCTTCGACACGTCGAACAACACGATCGCCGTGGCCGACCCGTGGCCCGACACCACCACGTACACGTGGTGGAACTACAACGACTACGTGAGCAACAGCTCGTCCAAGTGGACGCACTCCCGCATCGGCATCTCCCGCTAAGGCAGGCGACATGCGCGACACCGAAATGTCCGGCAAGCGGACGGGCTCTCGCTTCTCCCGCCTGTCCATCGTCATCGCACTGAGTGCATCCGCGCTGCTGTCCGTCGTCGGTCCGGCCCACGCCGTCCCGGCCAAGGACCCCCTCCCGGCCGACATCCCCGACTATCAAGCTGCTCTCGACGCGGTCAAGTCCACCGATGTGCGCAACGCGGTCTGCCGCTTCCTGCGCACTCCGGTGCCCACCAGCGGCGCCGGCGGGCCAGTGCAGGCGATCCCCGAAACGGCCGAGCCGTGCCAGGACCTCCCGGTCTTCACGATCAAGGACCCGGTGGCACGGAACGAGATCACTCCCGGGTTCGTAGCGGGCACCGCCAAGCCGCTGCCCACCGAGGCGGTCAAGCTGACGCAGCTGGTCTCCTCGCTCAGCGCCACCGTCAACGGCCGCAACGCAACCGTCATGCTCGCCCCCACGCAGGGCGGCGGCTGGCACCTGGCGGCCATCCGCGACGGCGACAGCGACGCCGCGTACGCCGGCAAGGCCACCCTGGGCACGCTGGTCTTCACCGAGCCGCAGCTCCGCGGCTGGTACCAGCTCAAACTCACCACCGTCGAGCCACTCAACGACGAGGCCCGGCAAGGCCTTGGCGGCCAGGCGTCGGTGTCGCTCAGCGACTACCAGAAACTGGTCAAGGCCCGCTACGCCGACAAGCTGCCCGGCTCGGAGTACGACACCAACGGCTACAGCAGCGGTTACAGCCCCCAGCACAAGGCGGACGACGCCTCGCCCTCCACCCTGCTCCTTGCCGGCGGTTCCAGCGCGGCACTCGCCCTCGTGGGAGGGGTAGCTGTGCTCCGTCGGCGCCGGCGCGCAGGCACCCGCTGAGCCCGACCCGTACGCGCTCTCGCTCCGTCCCGGCAGCCGGTCGGGACGGTTCGGGGGGATTGGCGGGTGGGTTCACAGCCCGTCCGGGACGCCGAGTGGCGCGGTGAACCGCGACTGCCAGCCTTCCTCGTCAGCGCTGCCAGTCGGACCTCTGCCGTACGGGCGCGCAGCGGCAGGAGTCTGTGGATCGAAGGGGAGTCTCGATCGGATGATCGCGGGCACTGCCCGGCATGAGAGCCGGTCCTGGCGGTATACGGGCAAAAACCAAAGGAACGGAGGGCCGCGCGCTGCTACGGTCGGGCGCTATGAGCTGGCTCCCCGATAACTTCGTCCATCCCGTCCTGGTACCGCTGCCGGGCAGTGGTCATCACCTGCGGCCGATCCGGGAGGCGGACACCCCGCTCGACTATCCGGCTGTGATGGGTTCGCGCGAGCGGCTGTGGACCATCTTCGGCCCGGCCTGGGGCTGGCCTGCGGCCACCATGACCTACGAGGCCGACCAGGCCGACCTGTTGCGGCACGAGAAGGAGATCGCCGCACACCAGTCTTTCAACTACGCGCTGTTCGACGCGGCGGAGACAGCTCTGCTCGGCTGCGTGTACATCGACCCACCGGAGAGGGCCGGCGCGGACGGCGAGATCTCCTGGTGGGTGGTGGACGAGCTGGTGGACAGCAAGGTCGAGCAGGCCCTCGATGAGCTGGTGCCGCAGTGGATCGCCGCCGACTGGCCGTTCGAGCAGCCGCGCTTCCTCGGCCGAGAGATCTCCTGGTCGGACTGGCTCACCCTGCCGGAGCACTCCGACGCGTAAGTGGCTTTTGTCGTACCGAGAGGTTCGGTTGCGGGTCTAACTTGGGTGCTCGGTTGGGTGATCGGCTCGTGGCCGGTGAATGAAAGCAGGGCCTCCCGCACAGCTCGTGAGTGTTGAAGTCCATTCGAGCGTCAGGAGGCCCTGTGCCTCAGTCTTCCGTGCCGCTGTCCGTGGCGTCCCACCCCACATCCGCCAGAGGACGGTCAGTGGTCGCTGACCTTGGCTCGTACGCTGTCGGCGTCGAGGTGTAGTTCGTAGACCGTGGAACAGTCTGCTGCCAGTGTGGCGACCGGTTGTCCGCAGGGGCAGGCGAGGTTGAGGCCCGAGTCGCCCAGCGGGCCAGAGCAGCAGCCCATACTCGTGTCCACCAACATGACCAACCCGAGGGCGTCCTCAGGGTGCAGGACGATGTTGTTGCGTGGGCCGGCCGACTTGACGAGCCCTCGCTCGTCCGCCTTCCAGCCTGAGCGGGGTTGCGCGGGGCCCCACTCCTCATCGTCTGGGAAGGCCACATAGGGCGCACCCCACGGCTCGGGCTCGATGGCGTAGTGCCCTGCAGGCATTGTGGCGCGTGACCGCCGCGACTCGCTGTCCTCCTCATACGGTGGCGGTTGCGGTACCGCCTCCATCGGTGTCAGATCGGGGGTCAGAGCTGCTCCGCATCCGAGGCAGCAGAAGATCGTCATGCCTCGTTCTATCTGCCCATAGCGCGACGCGCATCCTGGTTTTCGGGCGTGGCGAAGCTCCGTGGGCAGCCCAACAACGCGACGGCCACCGCGCGATCCCATCATCGGCACCCTCACCCGTGCCCGACTCCTCATCCTCGGCCGCCACGATCCGACCGGCCGCGTCCGCCCGTCGGCCGCACCGTCCCACTGCGCCCTGACGCGCCCCGCGAGCTCGCCGAGCACCTCACCCCGGCCGGCACCGGCCATCCCTGGACCGGCGTGAGGTTCACCTCGGCATGGGGCACCGCGACGTCCTCGACACCACCTTCGTCGAGCCAGACGCGGCCGTCGAGGAGGTGCCCCGATTCGGCGGTGGCCCGGCCGCAACTGCGCGGTGACCGCCGATAGCGGCCAGCGGACTCGGCTGTCGCAGCCAGCCGACGAGTCCGGACCCGTTCGCCCGCGAGCACATCCTGGCGCACGGCACTTACCCGGCACCGAAAGCCCCGGCGCCAGCCCTTCCCGTTCCCCGGCTGCCCAAAGTCACCCCGCCACCTTCGTCACCCGGCGTCCGCGGCAGCCGCGTAAGACGTACAACGACCAGCTCCTGGTGGAGGAGCTGGAGGCCACCAGCGGCAAGATCCTGAAGTGGGCGTGTCAGCGATCTTGTGTAAGTCGGTTGGTGTCATTGGATGCTGAGCCGGTCCTCGAAGAACAGTGAGAACTGGTTCAGCGCCTCTTTCCAGTGTGCGGCGACGTGGTTCGCGTCGCGCGCTTTGGGGTTGATCTGCTCGCGGACCGCGAGGTAGAGCACCTTCAATGCGGCCTGTTCCGAGGGGAAATGGCCGCGGTTGCGGGTGGCCTTGCGGAGCCGCGAGTTGATCGATTCGACCATGTTCGTGGAGTAGACCACCGTCCTTATGGCCGGCGGGAACGCCAAGTAGGGCGTGAATTCCGGCCAGGCCGAGCGCCAGGTCCGGACCACGGCCGGGTAGCGTCGGCCCAGGTCAGAGGCTTCGAACTCGTCAAGTGCCTGTTCGGCGGCTTGTTCGGTCGGGGCCGTATAGATCGCTTTCAGGGCCGGCACGAGTTTGGGGTGGTCCCGCACCGACGACAGCCTGAGTGAGGCTCTGGTCAGGTGGATCACGCAGGTCTGGACGGTGGCTTTGGGCCAGGTCGCGGTGACCGAGTCGGGCAGGCCCTTCAGGCCGTCGCAGGCGACGATGCAGACATCTTGGATGCCCCGATTACGCAGCTCGGACAGGACCGCCATCCAGGTGGTGGCGCCCTCGCCCTCGGCTCCGACCCACAGGCCCAGAACGTCCTTGCGGCCGTCCATGTCAACGCCGACGGCCAGGTAGACCGGCTTGGAGACCACGGACCCGGACCGGATCTTCACCCACAACGCGTCGATGTAGATGATTGGCCAAACCGCGTCCAGGGGCCTGTTCTGCCAGCTCACGAGCTCGTCGATCACCGCGTCGGTGACCTTGCTGATCAGGCCGGGGCTGACCTCGACCCCGTAGATCTGCGCAAGGTGGGAGCGGATGTCGCGCACGCTCATCCCGCGGGCGTAGAGGGACAGGATCCGGTCGTTGAACCCCGCGAGCCGACGGGCGTTCTTCGGTACCAGACGCGGCTCGAAGTCGCCGTTGCGGTCCCGGGGAACCGCCAGCGTGACCGCGCCGGCGTCTGTGAGGACCGTCTTCGGTGAGGTCCCGTTGCGGGAGTTTCCCGATCCGTGGCCAGCGGGATCTCCACGTTCGTAGCCGAGGTGTTCGCTCATCTCGGCTTCAAGGGCCCGCTCCAGAACGGCCCTGGTGATCTCCGTCAGCAGCCCGCCCTCGCCGAGCAGGGCCGCCCCTGAGGCGTCAGCCTTGTCGAGCAGCCGCTCGACGACCTCGTCGACCATCTCGTCGCCGGCCACGGACGCGGCCGCTTCTTCTTTGTCTGCCATGACTCGTCCGATCCGCCCGGCCCCCAGGCCCGAGGCCGAGCCCCGGGCCAGGCTGTCACATCACGGACTTACACGAACTTCCAGACACGCTCCCTGAAGTCGGGCCCGGACGTTGATGCCTGGCTGAGCCGTGCCGCCTCGGCGAGTCGATCCGGACGAACCCGAAGACCCCGTGGCTTTCATCGTGGCCGTAGGGCGCCCTGGGCTGCGAAGCCATGGGGCCTCGCCCCGCAACCCGCGACCTCAGTCCGTGGGCTCCTGAGGCGCGGGGTCCTTGGCAGGGCGATCATTCTCGGTCTGTGGTTCGTTCTTCTCACCCTCCGAGTCCTTGACTGCCCGCAGGTCGGGCGCCGGAGGGTCCAGCGGGGGGAGGTCAGGAGTGAGGGCGTCTTCGCTCTCGGGAACCTTGGGGGGCAGCTTCGGTTCGGGTGTTCCGGGCGCGTGGGCTTCTCGTTCATCGGTCATGTGACCCACCTGCCCCTCATTCAGCTCCGAACACCTCCCCCGGCGGTGCCTGTGAGTGGGCCAGGTGTTCGGGAGGCCGGCGTCCACGGCGGGGGAAACTGGCCGCGGCGGGGGACTCTCGTATCAGCCCGGGCTCCGGCTGTCGTCGCTGAGGCTCGGGGGCAGGGGATCCGTGAGGTAGTGCTGGATGGTGGGGGCGATGAGGTCGGTGACGGCGGGGCGGGGAGGGTGGCGACGGTGCCGATCTGCCAGATGTAGCGGTTCATGACCATGCCGACGATCTGGGTGGAGATGAGGCTGGCCCGCAGGTTGCGTTCGGTGTCGGGCAGGCTGTGGGAGACGACGGCCAGTACACGTTCGGAGAACAGCTGCCGCAGGCGATGCAGGGCGGCGGGTTCCTGGGCGGCGGTGAGGATGATGGAGCGCAGGATCTCGGCAGAGGCGGGGTCCTCCCACAGGTTCAGGGCGGCCTGCACGAGGGCGTGCCCCCGGCGTTCCAGGGGCTGCTCGGCGGCGGCGGCCACGGTTGCACCGAACGCCTCGGGGGGTTGCATCACCTCTTCCAACAGCCCGGTCTTGGTGCGGAAGTAGTAGGTCACGAGGCCGGGGTCGACACCGGCCTCCCGGGCGACCGACCGGAGTGAGGTCGCGGCGTAGCCGCGCGTGGCGAAGGACCTGCGGGCGGCGGCGACGATCTTGTCCGCCTGCTCTCCGCGTTCACCCCGAGGGCCTCGGCCGGTCACACCGCATCACCTTCCGTAACGGTTGCGGGCGGGACTTCCCCCTCGCCGAGAGTTTCAGCATACGCTGAAATTAGTTTCCACATGTTGAGGAAATCAGGAAGAGCGTCCGTCTCAGGCGAGACCCCTGTGACCGTGGTCGGCGACCTGTCCGACGACCCCGAAACCACGGTTCACCCCGGGAGGCGTCCCCGTTGCTGCGTTCCGCATCGCATCCCCCTCGCGCACGACACATCGGCCCACACAAAAGCTCACGGGTGCCGTTCCACCCCCCCCGCCGCGGCAGCGTGCGCGAGCACTACTTCGACCCCGACGCGCCTTGTGCCGGGACTGTAAGGGGACCGGCTCCGGCTCACGCAGGGGGCGGTGAGTCGGCCCAGGAGGTCGTGCTGTTCGGCCTTGAGGTTGTAGGGGCTGGTGAGCATCATCCGGGCGAGCCTGCGCGGAGAGGTGCGGCTGCGGCATGCGCGGACTTGGCTGATGTACGTGCAGGAGGTTAGGTAGCCCGTGAAGCCGAGGGCCTCGATCTCCTCGAAGAGGTCCAGGAAGGGGGCGGTGGGGTCCTCGAGCCGGCGTTTGCGCAGCTGCTCGAGGTAGGGGTCGCGAAGCTGGCACGGTGCTTGGGAACGCGTAGCATCCACTCGGGTTGATCGGTACGGGCGTAGCGCTTGACGGTGTTCAAGGCCGTTGCAGACGGCGGGCGAATTCGAGACGCATCGCACCCCCCACACGCGGATCCCCACAGGCTTCCGTGCGTGGCCCCAACTCCCTTGACACCGGGCAACTCAGGAAACACCCCGACAGGACAGAGCGCTCTTCAAAGGGTGTCCGAGGGATCAGGGCCGGGCGAACCACTCGGGATGCCGCTCGCGGAGGTCGGCCATGGCCGCGAGGAACCTGCGCAGGGCCGACAGGAGCGGGTGGTTCGATCCCTCGCTGATCCTCACTTCGTGGTGTCCGAACCTGAGGGCCGTGACGACGATGAGCACGTCCTCGCAGAGGCCCGCCTGATCCGTGACGGTCACCACGCGCTCCTGATGCCATGAGACGGACAGGGAGAGGTCTTCGAGGCGGGAGTAAGGGATCCTCAGAAGGTCCGGGGGATCCGATACGCACAGATGCGTATCGGTGAACGCGATGGTCCGCCTCGCGCTGTTCGTGGCACGGCCGACCAGCTGCTCCCCGTCGGCCATGCCGAAGCGCTTCCTCCGCACGGACGCCATCCAGCCCGGACGTCCGGTGCCCCGTTCGAGGATGAAGCCCTGGAGCATCAGCACCAGGCGCAGGGCGTCCGCGAACGTGGTGGGTTCGTGGCGGTGCCGCTCGATGTAGGCGTTCACCTCTGCGACGTCGTACCCGTGGTACTTCCGGCCGGACTCGGTCCGGAAGTAGGGAGGGGCGGCCTGCGACCACTGGTCGGGGCTGGCCACCGTGGCGATGACCTTCGCCAAGCGGGCGTTGACGTCTCCGATGCGGTAGCCGGCGCTCTGGACGGTGGCGAAGGCGGGCCCTCCGGCAGGAGTGATGGCTCGGGGAACCGGGACGCCCCCGGCGGCCGGCACGGCGCGCTCCCGGGGGACCGGTACCGGAATCGGCTCTGGGACTGGCTCCGGCTTCGGGGCCGGCGGTGGGAAGGCCCGGTTGCGTACGAGGGGGAAGTCACCCGCGCCCGTCTTGCCGCACTCCTCCGGGAGCGGGAGGCCCGTGTCCCGCATGCGCCGCAGCACCTCGTTGTAGAGGTCGTTCGCCCCCAGCAGCGGGCCGGCGCCCTGGACACCTTCCTGCATGGCGCCCAGCAGGAAACCGGTGAAGGCGCTGTACCTGGCCCCCGCAGGCGCCTTGGAGCGCCTGTCCCCCGGAGCTGAGGTCAGGGAGTAGACACCCCTGACGGCGGCCAGCTGGTCCGTGATCAGCCGGGACTCGGCGCCCATCAGGTCGGAGTGCGCCAGGCCGCTGAAGCAGGAGTCCAGGATCACGATCTTGACGCCAGCGCGGGACTGCTTGACGACGCCCGCCAGGTACGAGAACCGCAGGCTGGTCCAGTCCTGACCGGGTTCGCTCTCGGTCATGCTGAGGTGGAGATCGCCGGTGGCCCCGGCGATCAGGCCGTGGCCGCTGTAGTAGACGAGCAGGACATCCTCCGCCTCCTCGGCGGCGGTCCTGACCGGCTCCATGATGTCCTGGGCCTTGTCCGGATCGTCCACGAGCCGTACATCGTCCCTCGCGAAGCCGCCCAGTGCTCCGTCGGTGAGGGCGGCTTCGAGGCCGCGGATGTTGCGCGCGGAGTGGGGGATCGGCGTGAGGTCCCGCGAGGTGTAGGACGCGGCGCCGATCAGCACCGCGCGGGCGGACCCGAAGGACGGGAAGGAGGGCCCGCTCACCGACCGTCCAGCTCGCGCACGATGCGGACGGCCACCTCGTCCGGGTCCTCGAGCCGGGAGGCGTCGATCTCCACCTCCTTATCCCCGCTGCGCACGCGGATGTGCACCTGTCGGCGCCGGACGCCGGCCCAGGTGCCCAGCGAGGCAGCGACGGCGGTCAGGACGCCCTGCGGTTCGAGCAGCAGCTGGAGGGCCTCTGTAACCGGGCCCATGTCACCGTCCTCGACCGGCGCGGCCTGGGCTGTGATTGCGACCCGCCTGAGCTCCTGGTCCTGGCGCAGCCACTGCTCCAGCCGGCGCAGCTCATCGCCTGCCTCATCGCCGATCAGGCCGACCTGCACGATCATGGAGTACCTCCGGTACGTCGCAACTCGCAGGCCGCACATGCTAGTCAGGTCCCGCCCGGTGCCGCCGGTACTTCGCCGCAGACGGGGTGCCGATCGTAGAGCCCATCCCCGGACCCTACTGGTGGTAGCCGACCGGACGCCGCCGGACCAACGGGCTCCCCGCATCTGTCGATCTTGACCGCACCCGGTGACCGAGAGCCGCGGGCCGCTTTCTAGGCTGACCCCATGTCCGACGAGTCACCTCTCATCCGTAGCCTGCGGGCCGCCGTCGCCGCCGCTCCCGAAGACGTGCCCCTGCGGCTGCACTTCACCGAACTGCTCCTCGCGGAGGGGAGGCACGACGAGGCCGTCACGCAAGCCGCGGTCGCGCTGCAGCACGCGCCGGGCGACGAAGCCGTACGGGACCTGATGGTCCGCACCATGCAACTGCCCACGGTCGGCACGCCCCCGCCCGCGGCCACTGAAACGCCGGCCCCGCCCACCACTACCCCGCCCCAGGCCGCCGCGTCCGCCGCCCCCTCGCCCGCCACGGGCGGCACCCAGCCCCGCGCCTTCGACTGGGCCGCCGCCGAGCAGGAAGTCGCCGACGTCGTCGGCCCCCGCTTCGCCGCCGACCCCACCGGTCCCACTGACCCCGCCGACACGGGCGATGCCACCGAGGCCCCCCTGACCGCCGACGGCAGCGGCGACCCGGCCGATGCGTCCGCCTGGGACATCGACGCCCCCGGTGACGTACGCCTCGCCGACGTCGGCGGCATGCAGCAGGTCAAGGACCGGCTCGAAGCCGCCTTCCTCGCCCCGATGCGCAATCCCGAACTCCGCAAGCTGTACGGCAAGTCGCTCCGCGGCGGCCTGCTCCTCTACGGCCCGCCCGGCTGCGGCAAGACGTTCATCGCGCGGGCCGTCGCCGGCGAACTCGGTGCCGGCTTCATGTCGGTCTCGCTCTCCGACATCCTCGACATGTACATCGGCACCTCGGAGAAGAACGTCCACGACATCTTCGAGGCCGCCCGCCGCCAGGCGCCCTGCGTGATCTTCCTCGACGAGCTGGACGCGCTCGGCGCCAAGCGCTCGCGCATGCACCACAGCGGTCTGCGCAACGTCGTCAACCAGCTCCTCACCGAGCTCGACGGCATCAACGCCGCACAGAACGAAGGCGTCTTCGTGCTCGCCGCGACCAACGTCCCCTGGGACGTGGACCTCGCCCTGCGCCGCCCCGGCCGCCTGGACCGCACCCTGCTCGTGCTGCCCCCCGACGCCCCGGCCCGGGAGTCGATCCTCCGCTACCACCTGCGCGAGCGCCCCATCGAGTCCGTTGATCTCGGCAAGATCGTCAAGGTCACCGAGGACTTCTCGGGCGCCGATCTCGCCCATCTCTGCGAGAGCGCGGCCGAGTACGCGCTCCTGGACTCCGCCCGTTCCGGCACCATCCGCATGATCGGCACCAAGGACCTCCTGACCGCGGCCAAGCAGATCAAGCCGTCCAGCGAATCCTGGTTCGCCTCCGCCCGTAACGTCGCCATGTTCGCCAACGACGGCGGTGTGTACGACGACCTGGTCACCTACCTGAAGAAGAAGCGCAAGCTGTGAGTGGAACATCCCTGCACCCGCGGGTCGAACAGGCCCTCGAGCTCTACGGCATGGAACGGCGCGAGGAGGCCCTCGCCCTCCTCGACCGGCGTCTCGCCGAGGCACCCGACGACCACGAGGCCTGGACCGCGCGCGCCCGCTGCCTCACCGCCCTCGGCCGCCAGGCGGAGGGGCTCGACGCCGCCGACCAGGCGCTGAAGCTCGTACCCGACTTCGCCGACGGGCACTTCATGCGCGGATTCGCCCTGCGCAGGATGAGCCGGCTGCCCGAGGCCGAACAGTCGCAGCGCGAGGCCATCCGCCTCGCTCCGCAACTCTGGGGCCCGCGTGCCCAGCGCGCCGAGATGCTGATCTTCGTGGGGACGAAGGAGGAGGCGCTCGAAGAGGCCCAGGAGGCCGTACGGCTCGGCCCCGACGTCGTCGACACCTGGCACACCATGTACAAGGTCGCCGCGTTCAACAGCCGCTCCGACCTGGTGGACGAGTCCGTGCGGCAGCTCCTGCGCATCGACCCGACCGACCAGCTCGCCGTCACCACGGTCACGCACCGCGAGGTCCACAAGCCCGGCACGTCCGCCGCCCGGGCCGCCGACCTCTACGCCGGCGCACTCGCCGCCGCCCCCGACTCCGCGTCGCTCCGCTCCGACCTCGACCGGGCCGTCTACCGGATGCTCCGCGGCACCCGATGGCTCGCCCTGCTCTGCCTGGTCATGGCCGCCGTCACCGTCGACGTCTTCCCCACCGGGGGAGCGGCGAAGGAGCTGCCCGTCCCTCTCGGCACGCGGCTGTGGGCGCTGACCCTCATGGCCGTGGTGTGGGGCTTCGGGGCCTGGCGCCGCTACCGGCGGCTGCGGACCGGGGCCCAGCTCGCCGTGTTCGCGCTCGTGCGCCGCTCGTTCTGGTCCAGGGTCGTGCTGGGCCAGGCCACCTGGGCCACCCTGTGCGCGCTGCTGCTCGTGGCCCTTCCGTGGAGCGAACGCACCGTGCCTCAGGTCCTGTTCTGGCTGGCACTCGTACCGAACCTGCTCAGCATCACCCATGACCGGGACAAGGTCTGATGAGCCGGGCCCTGCAACAGGCCGACGCCCTCTTCGACCTGGGGCGCCACGAGCAGGCCGCCGCACTCGCCGCCCAGCACCTCGCCGACAACCCCGACGACGCCACCGCACTCGTGCTGCTCGCCCGCTGCCGCCACCGCCTCGGCGACGAACAGCAGGCGCTCACCACCCTCGAACACGCCCTGCGCGTCGCGCCCGAGTCGGTCAGCGCCTGGCTGATGCACACCCACGTCCTGCTCGCCCTGAAGCAGTACAAGCAGGCCGAGGGCTCTGCCCGGCGCGCCGTCGAACTCGCCCCGCAGCACTGGGCGAGCCACTACACCCTCGGCATCGTCCTGGACCGCGGCGCCCGCAGGAAGCGCAAGCGGGCCGCTTACGAGTCGGCCCGCACGGCCGTCGCCCTCGCCCCCGAGGAGAGCGACGCATACGTCCTCCTCGGCCTGACCGCCCACAACACGGGCAACCACCGCGTCGCTCAGCAGGCCTACGAGACGGCGCTGCGCCTCAACCCGGACAGCAGCGCGGCCCACAACAACCTCGCGCTGCTCCATCTGCGCCGCCGCTGGCTCCGTCCCGGCTCGTGGACCCGGGCCGCCGAGGGCTTCGTCCGATCCGCCGCCCTCGACCTGAACGCCCCCCAGGCCCGCTACAACCTGGAGAACATGGCCTGGGGAACGCTCATGGGCTCCCGCTGGGTGGCCCTCGCCGGAACCGTCGCGGTGTCGTTGGGCTCCGCCCACCTGCGTGCGGGCGCCGCCGGCACCGACGCCCTCGTCACCTACCTGGTGTGCGCAGCCGTGCTCGTCGGCAGCTGGGGAGGCTGGCTGCTGTGGCAGACCCGGCGGGTCCCGCCCCACCTGCGCCGTCCCCTCCTGCTGGTGTCGCGCGGCTGCCGGCCGGTCCTCGGGATGGCGTTCCCCATCGCGCTGCTCATCGTGCACTCGGCCTTGGCGCTGGTGCTGTGGCGCAGCGCCGTGTTCGCCGCGCTCGCGATTCCGCTGTTCTTCTTCGTGATCGTCACGTCCGTGGCCGGCCGCGCCGCCCTCCAGCAGCGAGCGCCGAAGCCGTAGGAGCCAGGGAAGCGGCGCCTAGTACTCCTAGTACTCCTAGTACTCCAGTGTGACTTCGCGATCCACGCGCTGGAGGGGCGGAGAGCCGCTGCCGGTAGTGACTGCGACGTGCCGAAGCTTGGTGGCTTCTGCGCCGGTTCAACCAGTGCAGGAATGCGTCTGTCACACCAGTGCTGCGCCGCCGTCTATCGCGAGGGTGGTCCCGGTGACGTAGGCGTTGGCCAAGACGAAGAGATAGGCCGCCGCGGCTTCCTCGGCAGTGCCGACACGCCGCGTGAGCAACTCGGACCCGGCGCCCTGGAGGAAAGCCTCCGGGTCCGGGACACTGCCGTCCCACAGCTCGGTACGGATCACACCGGGCTGGATCACGTTCACGCGCAGAGGGGCGAGTTCCACGGCGAGTGCCCGGGACAGGGCCTCGATGCCGCCGGTGATTCCCGCCGTGAGCGCGGTTCCGGACAGGGGGCGGATCGCGAGGACGCCGGAGCTGAAAGTGATCGAGCCGCCGTCGCGCAGTCGCGGTACAGCGTACTTGGCAGAGAGGAACGCGCCCCAGAACCGGCGCTCGAAGACGGCCCTGGCCTCCTGCGGGGTGGTGTCGACCAACGGCTTGATCAGCAGAGACTCACCCGCGGTGTAGACGAGGTGGTCGAACTCCCCGACCTGCTCGAAGAACGCGGCGATGGCGTTGCCGTCGGCGACGTCCAGGCGGCGGCCTTCGGCCGGCTCGCCCAACCGCTTCGTCGCGGCGTCCAAGCGGTCCTGATTGCTGGAGGCGACCACGACGTCCGCGCCAGCCGCCACGGCCTGTTGGGCTACCGCGAAGCCGATGCCGGAGGTTCCACCGATGATCACGATCTTCTTGCCGGCCAGAGACATGGGATCCATTCCTTCGTCGATGCAGTGCCGGGGTTCGGCAACCGCCATGGCAAGAACGTACGCCTCCACATCGAGACGGTGAATGACTTAAGATCTCGATTCCCTGTCATATCGTCTCGCCATACAGGCACTAGAGTGGCGCCATGGACATCCTGAGTGACACCCTCGAAGTCCTTCGTACGGGGCGCCCGATGGTGACTCGCACCGACGCGCACGCCCCGTGGGCCCTGAAGTTCCAACCCATCTCAGGAGCCGGATTCCATGTGGTCGTGGAAGGGCACTGCCACCTGCTGCCACCGCACGGCCAACCGCTCGCGCTCGGCCCCGGCGACATCGTGTTCCTGCAGCGCGGCAGCGGACACACCCTGTGCGACGTGCCGGACCGTGTTCCGGTGGACTTCGTACCGGACCGCGTGGACCGTTCCTCGCCGATCGGCCAGGTCACCGTGGACGGACCGGGGCTGCACACGGTGCTGGTGTGCGGCGCGTACGCGATCGACGTTGACCGTCCGCATCCGCTGTTCAGCGATCTGCCGGAGGTCATCCACCTCCCCGCGGTTCCCGGCCGCCACCCGGTCCTGCGCTCGGCGGTCGATCAGCTGTGCGCAGAGTTCCACGCGCCACAGCCGGGCTCGGACGCGGTCGTCACGGCGCTCATCGATCTGCTGCTGCTGTACATCCTCCGGTCGTGGTACGCCGAACTGCCGAAGGGGCGGACCCGGGGTTGGGCGGCCGCGCTGACCGACCCGGCAGTGGCCCCGGCCCTGAAAGCGATCCACGACGATCCCGGCCATCCCTGGACCGTGGAGTCCCTGGGCAACCGCGCCGGGCTGTCCCGCGCGGCGTTCGCCCGCCGCTTCGCCTCGGTGGTCGGCGAGCCGCCGTTGACCTACCTGACCAACTGGCGGATGGCCACCGCGGCGCGGTTGCTGCACCAATCGCCGACCCCGCTGAGCACCATCGCGCAGCGCACGGGGTACACGTCGGAGTTCGCCTTCGCCAAAGCTTTCAAACGACACTTCGGGTCGCCGCCGGGGGCCTACCGCAAGCGGGTCAAGGCGGCAGGCGACGAACCAGGCGGAAACAACTGACGGTGAGGGCCAGGACACCACCGCAGCGGATGGGGAAGCGGTGGTCGCTGCCGATCCCGGCCTCGCGGCGGCCCCGATGTGGTGGAGCCGGGCGGATGGTGTCCAAGAAACCCAGCGCTGCAGTAATCGCGACGATGTCTGGCGAACGACTTGCCGGAGCACCACCTACTGAAGCTGGAGCCGGCCATGGCTGCCCGGGCAGTGGGCGCTGGCGGGCGGACCTGAAAGGCAGCAGTGAGGCCCGGAACTGGCGCGCCGACGCGGTGCTCTTCGACGAGCCCGTAACCGAGCCAGGCTGAGTCGGAGCCCGCTGACGTGTCTTCGCCTCCTTCCGCCTGGTTGTCGAACAGTCCGCGGGCAGGAACCAGTTCGCCTCTTCGACGGACTCCGACCGCACTGAGCGACCACGTGCCGCGTTCGCCGCCGTGCCCTTGCTGAAGGGGCCAGACGGCCGTGAGGGCACCGGACTCAGGCGCCTGAACGTTCCCAGCGTCACCGGGACCGCACCGAGCTTCACGTCGTCCACGTTGAGGACAAACGAGCCTCGGCGGGCCCATCCATGAATTTGGGGCTGGGTCCGACGGGGTCATCCGGGTCTGCTACCACATCGCGTCGACCGGCGAAACCCCCACTTCCAGAGGTCGCATGTCTCCGGGTAGCGGCGTTAGCGTCGTTCCATCACGACAGGCTCTGCGTCGACTGACCTTAAAACAGCAAGGATTGAGGCGTCGTCACCGTCTACCCCTTCACCGAGGAGCCTTAATGCACTTACGTAAGACGGCAGCCCAGATCGTCGCGCGGCCACGGTCCTGGCAGGCGCCATGATCGGCACTGCCGTCCCCGCTCATGCGGCCGGCGGATGCTGGAACGGAGGCACCGTGGTCGGCTACATGCACTCCAGTCCCAGTTGGGACATCGACATCTCCTCTGAGATCAATCCGGTGCCGTCCTGCGAAGACCACTGGTCCGGCCGCCTCTAGCCACCCCCTCCCGTAGCACGGCCTCCTCGGCGCCCTTCACCTCACCTGGAGAATCCATGCACTTCCGCGCTGCCACGACCGTACGGAACACCGTCGTGCTGCTCATGGCCCTGCTGCTCGCGCTCGCGGCGGACGTCTCGCTTGCCGCGCCGCAGGCACATGCCTACAACAAGTATTGGATCACGACGTTCACCCCCGCGAGCGGATACCCGAACCCGGTCTGCGGAACGAGTAACGGACATCCGTGCGGACCCAACGGCTATCTCTACGCCGGAAGCAATTACGTTTTCTGCCGGGCTTGGGGAGCCGAAGTCAACGACGGCCAGGGAAACTTCAACCGTTGGTGGCTGTGGACCGACCTCGACACCCCTGCCGGCAGCCAGGGCTGGGTGTCGGCCTACTACCTGTCCGGCCAGGGTAACGATCAGGCCGACTACTGGAACGGGAGCCGCTGGGTGCCCATCCCGAACTGCTGACCCACGATTGACGGCAACCTCGGCGGAATCGGGGTTGAAACACCACACCGACCTCCCTGGAGCGAAGATCTGACACCGCACGGGCCGAAACGTGCTGTCCGGGTTCCTGTTGGCGTGGTCCTGAGAGCTATGGAAGCTGGATTCCGGACCAGGCATCGACTTCGCACTGTCCGTCGGCATTATTCCCTGCGGTCACGACCGTGCCGTCGGTACGCAGGCCAAGGGTGTGCGTTGAACCGGCCGCCACGGCGACGATGTCGTGCCAATCGCCGACTTCGCACTGTCGGTAGCTGTTGTCTCCCGCTGCGAGGACCCGTCCGGACGCAGTGACCCCGACGGTGTGGTAGCTGCCCGCACTGAGCCCCACCACGTCTTCCCAGTCATCGACCTCGCACGCCCCGGTTGCCCGGTCTCCGGTCGCGACTGCCCGCCCGTCGGCTCTGAGACCGACGGTATGGAGATACCCAGCCGAAATGGCGGCTAGTACTGCAACGGTGTTTGCCGTGACGGTTGGGCAGGTCGGTCGTTGTTCAGGTCATGGGTGGGGAACTTGTTGATGCCCGGTTGTGGGCGGGTGAACTGAAGGCTTTGCATGAGCGGTTCGTGCATCGTTTCTCCAGGTCGGAGCCGCGGGAGTCGGCTCTTGCCTATATGCGGGGGCTGATAGCTCCGTTGGAGCGGAAGAACGGGTGGACGCTTGCCGAGGAGGCCGGGCATGGGGGTCCGGACCGGATCCATCGGTTGCTGAACCGGATCGACTGGGACGCCGATGAGGTCCTGGCCGACGTGCGGGACTACGTCGTGGAGCATCTCGGAGACCCGGATGCGGTGCTGATCGTGGACGACACGGGGTTCCTGAAGAAGGGTGTCCGCTCGGCCGGGGTCCAGCGCCAGTACTCCGGCACCGCCGGGCGGACAGAGAACTCCCAGATCGGGGTGTTCCTCGCCTATGCCGGCGGCCGGGGCCGCACGTTGATCGACCGCCGTCTGTATCTGCCCACGTCATGGACGGAAGACCGGGAACGGTGCCGGGCTGCCGGCATTGAGGACACGGTCGCCTTCGAGACGAAGGTGGTGATGGCCAAGGCCATGGTCCGCCGGGCGATCACAGGCCGGATTCCGTTCCGGTGGGTGACCGCGGATGCCGCTTACAACCCCTAACGAAATGATCTTCGGGCTGGTTGGATGTCCCTGAGAACGTTGATCTGGGGGTGTGGGGTGGCTCGGCGGAAGCCGTGGGAAGTGGACGATGAACTCTGGGCGGTGATCGAATCGCTCCTGCCGAGGGTGGAGCGACGGACTCGTCATCCTGGTCGGAAGCGGCATCCGGACCGGCTGGTGTTCCAGGGCATCCTGTTCGTTCTGCACACCGGGATCGCGTGGGAACACCTCCCGCAGGAACTGGGGTTCGGATCGGGCATGACCTGCTGGCGGCGCCTGGCTGAGTGGACCGAGGCCGACGTCTGGCCGCGGCTGCACGAGACCCTTCTGGCCCGGCTCCGCGGGGCCGGCGCTCTGGACTTCTCGCGGGCCGTGGTCGACGGCTCCCACATACGCGCGTTAAAGGGGGCTCCAAAACAGGGCGAAGCCCCGTTGACCGGGGCAGGAATGGCAGCAAGCACCACCTGATCACCGATGCCACCGGCATTCCGCTTGCCGCCATCCTGACTGGCGGCAACCGCAACGACGTCACCCAGTTCATGCCCCTCCTCCAGGCCGTCCCACCGGTTCGCGGCAAGCGCGGCCGGCCCCGTCGGCGGCCCGACACGGTGCTCGGGGACCGCGGCTACGACCATGACAAGTACCGACGCCTGGCCTGGGCCCTGGGCGTGAAACCGGTCATCGCCCGACGCGGCGTCCCACACGGCTCCGGCCTCGGCACCGAACGCTGGGTTGTCGAGCGGGCCTTCGCCCACCTCCACTGGTTCCGCCGATTGCGGATCCGCTGGGAAGTCCGCGACGACATCCACGAAGCCTTCCTCAGCCTCGCTTGCTCACTCATCTGCTGGCGACGCCTGAAGTCATTCCGATAGCAGTTCTTACGGCTTCTCCAAGGGCTGGCGCACGGAGCTCGAGCGGGCGGATGTCTTCCATGTCATGGCCACCACCCGGCACGACACCGTCGTCACCCGCTGGGGGATCGACCACCCCGTCCACGACCTCTTTCCCGGGCTGCCCCGGCAGAAGTGGAAGCGTCGTTCCTGCGGGATGGGGGCCCATGGCCCGCGGGTCTACGACTGGGCGAGGGTCGAGGTGAGGCCCTGGCACCGCGAGGACCGCCGGCACTGGGTGATCGCCCGCCGCAGTGTCCGCCGGCCCGAGGAGATCTCCTACTACATCGCCTACTGCCCCGCCGAGACCACACTGGATGAGCTGATCCACGTCGCGGGAAGCCGGTGGGCGGTCGAGGAATGCTTCCAGACTGCGAAGCAGGAGTGCGGCCTGGACGACTACCAGGTCCGCCGCTACGACGGCTGGCACCGCCACATGACCCTGGCCATGGCCGCCCACGCCTGCCTCACCGTCCTGCGGGCCCGCGAACTCGACACCGGGAAAGCAGAAACGGATCCTCCCCGCTCATACCCCTCACCCTGCCCGAAATCCGACGCCTGATCAGCCGGCTCACCCGGCCCCGCCCGACCATCGACCACATCCTGCACTGGTCACACTGGCGCCGCAGACGTCAACACCAAGCCCGCGTCAGTCACTACAAACGACGCGGCCACACACCACCAGAAACTGCCCAACCATCACGACAAGCACCGTTGCAGTACTAGGTCACGCCACCCGTCAACGGCACACTGCCGTCGTCGGTTGTTCCCCGCGGCCAGTGCAGAACCGTCCGACCGGACGCCAACCGAGTGCCAGTCACCACACGAGAGGACGACCATCTCGCGCCAGGACTGCACGTCACACTGTCCTTCTGAACTCCGACCAGCTGCTAGCACGCGGCCATTCGCGAGCAGCCCAAGTGTGAGGCGCCAGCCTGCGGCCACGGCCGTGACGCCTCGCCATCCTGCGACATCACATTGGCCATCGCCATTCCACCCCGTTGCCAGCAACGTGCCGTCCGATCGGAGTCCCACCGTATGAGACCTGCCGGTGTTCGCCGCGGTATGGACGTTGCCGGCCGCCACAGCGACGACGTCGTCCCATCGCTCGACGCGACACTCAGCGGCTGCGGTATTGCCCACGGCGAGAACGGTTCCATCCCAGCGCCGTCCCACCGAATGATGTCTTCCGGCCGCCAGCGCCGACGAGTTAGCGAGCATTCCGCCTCCTTGCATTTGGCGTGAGTTCGCACATCGGATGTCACCCTACTTTGGACTGGAATCAGAGCGAAGTCCTCAGTCGTCGCCAGCGGATGCGTAGACGGCGGAACCAGTGCAATAGCGCGATGGCGCCGTCCACGACCAGCGGTGTACGCCGAGTCCGGAGCCGTGTTCGGTGCCGCGTCGGGCGATGTGCGGGGCAATCTCGAACCGTCGGACCTGGTCGCGGTAGCTCTCGTGGTCGTAGCCGCGGTCAGCGTAGAGGCGCCTCGGGCGGCACAGCGGTTGGCCGCGTTTGCCTCTTATCGGCGGGACGGCTCGGATCAGTGGGCACACCTGGGTCCCGTCGTTGTGGTTGCCGCCGGTCAGCGTGGCGGCCAGCGAAATGCCGTGCCTCGACGATCACATGGTGCTTTTCGCCCGGAAGGGCAAGGGCTCTGCTTGCGCGGTGTTGCTGGGCCCACCCTGTACCGAACGGCTGCGCCGCTGGTGGTCGTGACCCAAAGATCACTCTCGAGGCTTATGCCAGCCATTCTCGGCAGCCCGGCGCCTTTCATGCACCCAATCGATAAATCCGACTGGGACTCGTGAAGCCTCGGCCTCTGCCACAAGGGCGTCGAGGTCGATCGCCGTGATGTCATCGATCCGAAGTACGATTTCGCGAAGCAAAGGTGTCATGCGTTTCATGAGGGACATATCTCCTGAGCGCACGACGTCCAGCAAGTGGGCCCTATCGGTCATGAGCTGGATTCGAGGCAACACCTTTGCGCTCAGCGTCTCGGCCAGTGCGCGCCCGCATGCATCCTCTCCCTCCGGGCGCATGGCCCAGCGTGTTCGAAACGGCATCCCCTCATCGGGGCGGTGCGCGACCGAGGGCGGCGGGACGACGCGCCCTGTCACCAACGCACCGGAGGAGTCTGGCACCTTCCCAACGGGCTGGTGCCCCCGGTAGACCCAATCCCAATAGGGCTCAGGGGCGGCGTGGAACTCCACGTCAAAGACAGTGGCTTCAGGATCCACGGCGTAGACCTGGAAGGTGAGCAAGGCGTAATCCAGGCGGCGGCCGCCGACCGTCCAGAAACCTCGGCCCTTTTTCCTGAACCCAGCCGACTTGGCCGCGGGAGCTACGTACTCCCGAATCAGGGAGTCCAAAGGGTTCATGCCCTCAGATGCCTCACTGTTGTGTTTCCTGGCCGACGGTGCTGGCGGCAAGTTTCGTGTCGCTAAGGGCTGTCCCGTAACTGCGGCCGTCGTATCGGTGGGTTCGGCTGTCTGGGCACTCCTCAACGTCAGCCGAAGATGAGTTCGACGCCCTCGTCTACGCAGAAGCGTAGGACGACGGTCAGCTGTTGGGCGTCCTGGATGTGCTGCTGGAGGATCGGTTCGTCGGGCTCCTCCTGCCACTGGCCGATGATCGACTTCAGGCGGGGCAGCATCGCAGCGCAGTCGGCAGTCGAGAGCTCGTCACCACCGACATCCGGGTGATCGAGGAGCGGCTCCAGAGTGGTGGAGACGTCGCTCCACAGCCGGTCGCCCCCGAAGCCCCACATCTCAGGGAGGACGAACCCCTCGGCTTGTGCGAGCCGTTCCCGGAAGCTGTTGAAGCGGACGCAGGACCATGAAACGTCCGGGCTGCTGTTGTCACCGTCTCCTGGGAACAGGGTCAGGCCCACGTGATCCTCCTCGCTTGCGAAGTGGACAGGATCGGCCAGAACAAGCGGCATCGGCAACTGAAATGCATGATCCCGCTGACCGAAGACCTAGGAGAGTGGGGCAGTAACGAGCAAGCGGCTCCGCTCCCGTGATCGGCGAATCGGTCGCGGCGGGCTCGTCGGGGCATGTGGGGCTGGCGGGGCCTGCCCGCCGGGTGTCCGGTCGGCAGGGCTCGTGACGTGGCCGGGGACCCGATGCTCTGGTATGGGATGGTCAACCACATCTCCGGGCTGGACTTCCTCGGCACCACCGGGGAGCGTGCCGCGGCCCCGGCCCCGGCCCCGCCAGCGGCAGCGGTCGCGGGCCTCGCCGCCGCCCTGGCCGCGGCCGCCCTCGCCCTGGACGCGATACGCCACGCCGCGCGGTGACATGCCACTCGGTAAGTCGGGCGGAGGAGGAGCGGTTCCCCCGCCGGGGGGAGCTGGTCCCTCCCCGCGGCGGAGGCCGCGACCGGGGGTGAGCTGGGAGGTTGGAGGCAGTCGGAAAACAGCCCGACTCCTCTCTCTCCACTGAGGATTGACCATGCGAAAGCTCACCACCGCCATCGCGCTCACCACTGCGGCCGTGGCCCTCGCGGCCGGGACGGCCGGCACCGCCGCGGCCGCGCCCACACCGGCCACCCCCCTACCGGCCCAGCACCTCGCGCTGCACAGCTGGACCCTGCTCAACGAGCACGGCCCGGGCCCCAACCCAGGCGAGCGGCTCACCGCGCGGGTCAGCGCCCGTACGGTCGACGGCCACACCCGGGGGCACGTCGTGGTGCAGCACGTGTTCGAGAAGACCGGCACCATCCGGGCCGAGTTCGACGTCGACTGCCTGACCGTCGACGGGAACGGCGCCATCACCGTGACCGGGCCCATCTCGCAGACCGTGGTCACCCCGCTCGGGGGCGAGCCGTACCTCTTCGAGGAGGGCCAGCACCCCGAGGCTGGCCTCACCTTCTACCCGACCGACGAGCAGCACCAGCGCCGGGTCGGCTGGAACCGGACCAACCCCCAGATGCACTCCGAAGTCGTCAAGTGCGGCGCGGTTCCGGCCAGCCTCTGGGTCATCGACGGCGGGACCTTCCTGCGCCGCTAGGAGCGTGTCTCTGTGACCGGCAACCTACCTGTGTCTCGTGATCTTTCGTACGGGATGATCCCGGTATGCGTGGTGAGGATGGGCTGTTCGAGGCCGAGCCGGTCGAGGCGAAGCGGCCGCAGCGCCGTCCGGCGGCGGTGGACAAGACCTTCCGGGCGTTCGACCCGCATCAGGTCCTGCTGCCGCCACCGTCGCTGGACGACTGGCTGCCCGAGGGACACCTGGCCCGGTTCGTCGCCGACCTGGTCGACGATGTGCTCGACCTGGGACCGGTCCCGGCCGACTACACCGAGAAGCGCGGCTACCCGCCCTACGACCCGCGCCTGATGCTCCGGCTGCTGATCTACGGCTACACCACCGGGGTGCGTTCCTCGCGGGCGATCGAACGCAAATGCGTCGACGACGTCGCATTCCGGTTCCTCGCCGCCGACCAGGCCCCCGACTTCCGCTCCATCGCCCGGTTCCGCCGACGCCACCTCGACGCCCTCGCCGACCTGTTCCTCCAGTCCCTGCGCCTCGCGCGCCTGCAGGCCGCCCGCGCGCAGATCGAGGCCGAGGCCGCCGCCAAGGCCCGCAAGCACGCCCAGGACAAGGAACGCCGCCGCCAGGACCGCACCGGCACCAGCGACGAACAGGCCGTCACCGACGCCGGCGAGGCCGCCGCCGCGAAGGCGCGACCGAAGCCGAAGGCCCAGGCCAACTTCACCGATCCCGACTCGCGGATCATGAAGAACGGCGACGGCGCCTACATCCAGTCCTACAACGCCCAGGCCGTCGTCGACGAGCAGCATCAGGCCATCACCGCCGCCGACGTGACGACCAACGCCTCGGACGCCCTGAACTACACCGACATGCTCGACCAGTCCGCCCGCAACACCGGCACCCACCCCAAGCAGGCCCTCGTGGACGCCGGCTACTGCTCGAACACGAACCTCGAAGCCGCCAGGGACCGCCATCTGTCCTGCGGCACCGACACGTTCGTGGCCACCGGCCGTCTCGGCCACGACGAGCAGGTCCCGCCCGCACCCCGAGGCCGCATCCCCACGGACGCCACCTTGAAGGAGCGCATGGCCCGCAAGCTGCGGACCAAACCCGGCCGCAAGGCCATCGTCGACCCCGTCTTCGGACAGATCATGACCTGCCAGAACGGCCGCCAGCTCCTCCTGCGCGGCGAGGACGGCGCACGAGGCGAATGGCGCCTGCTCGCCGCCTGCCACAACTTCCGCAAGGCCTTCCGACACGCCGGAACCGCCGGACTCGCCGCAGCGGTCGGCTGACCGAGCCCTCGCCCCGGCCCCGGCGGGCCTCGACACGACAATCCCGGCCTGGAAGACCCCCGCGCCGCCCCCGCGCGCCCCTGACCGGGCAACCTGGCGCTCTCGCCAGCACGGTCCCCCGGACAGTTGCCCGTTACTGAGACACGCTCCTAGCCATGACCCGCTGCTGCTCATCGCGGCGGATTCGGTCGGTATGGATCAGCATTCCGGGTGGGTGGCAGTGGACGAACCGGAGGCGCTGACGGCTTTGGGGGATGTGCCAGTGGGGATGACGATCTGGTGCCTGGCTGCGCCCGGGGTGGCCTCCCTTGCGCCACTGGGCGTGTGCGGGTGTCTGACTGGGAGCGCGCGGGGGCGGGCCGTTGCCGGGTTCTCGCTGACACAAAGCCGCATGCGGAACCTCGCACAGGAGTTGGCTGCGGGTGTGGAGGGCACGCAGTCCGCGTTCCCTGCCGGTGGCTGGTCATCGAGGAGGTGCCGTGTTCTACGGTCTTGGTGGAGGTTTTCCGGATCTGGGAGGAAGGGGGAGGCGTGGCCGTGATGCTGGGGCAGCAGGAGCTGGATGCGTGGGTGGAATTCCGGGCGTTCGGTTTTCAGGAGTCGGACGACAGCGTGGTGCCGGTGCCGTTCCCGGATGACTTCGACTGGGGGGTGTTCCTGCACGAGTGTGTCCGCCGGTTTGATGTTTTCAGCGCTGCGCACACCCACACCGCCGCGGTGACAGCCCGTGTCTGGGACAGCCCGCCCGAAGGCGAGGATGGCGAGTGGGAAGAGCAGGGTGAGATCGACTACGAGTCGGTCACGGGCGATGTGGCTGTGTGGGGCAGCGGCCGCTCCGAGGAGCTGATCCGGCTTGGCCGCGGCGGGATGTGGCGGGTGAGGGTCCGCTGCACGGGCAGGGCGCAGGTAGAGCGTGTGACGCGGGATGAGGGAACGGCGTACGGCGTGGAGCGTTACGTGATCGATTTCTGGCCGAAGGCCGGATGAAGAGCGGGGCCCGGCGCACCCCTGTGCCGGGCCCCGCTGTTGAACGTCTGCGTCAGTTGATCTCCACGATGAAGCCGTCTTCGGGGCCGTCGATGATGTGGTTGGCGTTGTAGAAGCCGCGCAGCAGGGGCGCGGCGTCGTGTTCATGGTTGCCGGGGCGGGTCAGGCGGGTGACCTCGCCTCCCGGGGCGATCCGGGTCTGCGCGCAGCCGGCCGCCGGGGCTGGTGGTTCTTCCCATGACAGTGGCCCCTCGATATTCAGCCAGCGTGTTGGTGCATGCCTGCGAGAATCGCACCCTGATCAATTGGGGTGGGGGTTCCACATGCATGTACGCACGAGGCCTTCGGCTGCAGCGGCTACGGCGCTGGCCGTTGCGGCGGTCTTGGCGCTGGCGGGATGCAGCGCCGGAGGTGGGGAGGCCGGCCCGAAGCGAGCGGGACCGGGCTCGCCCTCGGGATCCGCGGGTTCCGGGAAAGCAGACGCGGGGAAGGGCGGCTCGGTCCTCGGCCGGGACGCCGTGGACGGGGATCTCCGCAGGGCTCTCAGCAAGGCGGGCCTGGACCCTGCGAAGGGGATGACCACCTCCGAGCGCAACGGCGTGAAGAGCCCGGGCAGGGTCGACTGGATCGCCGTCGTGAAAACCGCGGAGGCCGAGCAGGCTCTTCCCAAGATGGGGGCCGAACTGGAGCGTGCGGGCTGGAAGCCCGCACAGGTGGAAGGCAACGTCCTCACCTACCGGAAGTCCGGCTGGAGCCTGCTGGCCTCCAGCTTGCCCGGCGGCGGGGATATGCCGAGGGTCCCCGAGGGCAGCAGCATGATCCAGTTGAGTGCCCACCAACTGGACGGTGACGAAGGCTGACACCGTCCGGCACCGGAGCGCGGGCCGCCACCGCGACTGTCCTCACCGTCCATCTCGTAGATCCGTCCGTGAAGTCGTTCTCCGGCCCAGTCCAGCCCGACGCCCAGGTCAAACCAGTGCCGATCCTTGCGGACTTTGGGCGGTGCGAGGTTCACCGCTGCCCAGGAGAACACTCCCAGGAGGATGGAACGCCCGGGCTGCGTGGTGCGCACGGACAACGCAAACGGCGCGTCGAGTGCTGCGCGGGTGAGCAACACAGCCCGTTCGTCCTCCGCATGTTGACGCCCACCCGTGAGAAACCGGGGCGTTTCAAGGATCTTGATCCACTCGACCACGGCGTCTGCCACTTGGGCGCGCAAGGACTCTTCGATGCCCTTCCGGACGGCGGTCGCGGGGATCATCGCCGAGCGGTACCCGCGCCCCTCTGCTTGGGCGCGACCCTGCTCGTCGCTCCGGACGGCGCCGAGGCCGAACTGCGTGGACTCGCAGATCTCCTCGACCAGCACCGGGTCACCGTGATGCACTTCGTGCCGTCGTTGCTGCGGGAGTTCATCGCAGAGGGCGGCAGCGCAGCCCTCGCCCCGCTGCGCCACCCTCCCCATGGGGGGAACGGCTCCCGGGCGACCTGTCTGGAGGTCCGGATTCCGGTCGAGTTGCGAACCGGTCCGGGCGAGCCAGTGCCCGCGCCGCTGTCCGGGGACGGTGCCTGGAGCGGCCCCCTGCTGGAGGAGGGGGCGGCAGGCTACGCGGGGAGCGCGAACCCGTCGTAGAGGTCGTCCAGTGCCCGGAGGGCGAGGCGGCCGGGAGCGGCGCGGACGGCGAGGTTCCGGGCGCCGACGGCGAGCGGGTTGCGCAGGCCGGCCACCCGGCCCGCCCGGCGGGACCTCACCCGGATTGCATCGGTCCGCTCCCGCCGGGCGGCGCTGTACGCGGCGAGGGCCGCGGGTACCGCGCCGGGACCGGCCCGGTGCAGCAGGTGGGCCAAGACCACGGCGTCCTCGACAGCCTGGCAGCCGCCCTGGCCCAGGTTGGGCGTCATGGCGTGCGCGGCGTCGCCGATCCAGGCGATGCGGCCGTGGTGCAGGCGGGGCAGCGGGGCGGCGAGGTCGTAGAGGTCGTGCTGGAGCAGGGCGGCGGGGTCCATGCGTTCCAGCAGGGCCGGTACCGGTGCGTGCCACCCGCCGAACCGCCGCGCCAGCTCGGCCCGTACGTCGGCCGCCCGGCTGCCCGGCGGCGCGAAGGCGGTGGCGTAGACGTACACGCGCCCGTCGGCCAGCGGCACGATGCCGAAGCGCTCGCCGCGCCCCCAGGTCTCGGAGGTCGTGAGGCCGGGCAGGCCCTCGGCGGTGACGACCGTCCGCCAGGCCCTCTCGCCGCTGTGATGCAGGCCGGGGTGGCCTGGGAAGTACTGGCGGCGCAGGCGGCTGTTGATGCCGTCGGCGGCTATCACGACGTCGGCCTGTACCTCCCCGACCCCGGTCCGCACCCGGGCGGTCTCCTCCTCGGCGCCCTTGACCCCCTCCACGGTGGTGGCGTACCGCAGCGCCCCGTCGGGCAGTTCCGCCGCCAGGCCGCCGGTGAGGGCGGCCCGGTGCACGGCGAGCGGGGGACGCCCGTAGCGCCGGACCAGTGCAGCGGTGTCGGCCCGGTTGAGCCAGACGCCGTCGGGCCGGCGCACGCCCATGGCGGCGGGCACGGCGCTGCCGGTGGCCCGTTCGACGTCGAAGCCGATGGCCTCGAAGGCGCGCAGGGCGTTGGGTGCGAGCACGATCCCGGCGCCGGTGCCGGTGGCCGCCCGGGCCGCCTGCTCGTGGACGGTGACCTCCCAGCCGAGGCGGTGCAGGGCCACGGCCGCCGTGAGCCCGCCGATCCCGGCTCCGACCACGACCACTCGACGTCCGGACATGGGCGTTCCTCTCCTCGGTCCCGCACACTGCACCTCTACATCTGTAGAGGACCTCATGCGCCCACTCTACAGCTGTAGAGTGGGCGCATGTCGACCCCTGACCGCAGGACGCTGATCGCCGACACCGCCATCGCCACCGTGGCCGCCGCAGGCTTGCGCGGCCTGACCCACCGGGCGGTCGACAACGCCGCCGGCCTGCCGGCGGGCAGCACCTCGTACTACTTCCGCACCCGGACGGCGCTGATCGAGGCCTGCTACCGGCGCCTGGCCGAGAGCGATCTGGCCGACGTGGACCAGGACGCGCCGGTGCTCCCCCTCCCGCAGGCGGGAGGGGGAGCACCGGAGGAGGATGGGGAAGGCGGCGGCGACGGGCAGCGGGCGGGCAGGGATGAGGCGGCCGCCGCGCTCGCGAGCGTGCTCCACCGCTGGATGACGACGGGCCGCGAACGCCAGCTGGCCCGCTTCGAACTCTCGCTGGAGGCCGCCCGCAACCCGGAGCTGCGTACAGAACTGCACCGGGCGGGCCTCGGCGCCCGCGCCCGCGCGGCCGGGATCCTCGCCGCCCTGGGCGCCGCCCGCCCCGAGCGCTCCGCCGAGCTCCTGGTCGCCTGGACCGAGGGCGTCCTCTATGACCACCTGGCCGGGGCCCTCGCCGCCACGCGCCCCGTGCCGACCGTCCCGGAACTGACCGGGACGGTCCGGCGGATGCTGGACGCGGCGCTGGCCGCGGAGGTGCCGGAGCGCCCCTGACCCGCCGGAGCGCGCCCGGGCGTTGACCGTCGCCCGGCCGCCAGGGCTGGAGAGGCACCGCGGAGCTGGTGGTGAGGCTACGAGCGGTACGCACCACCAGTAGGACAAGCGGTTCGCAGTATCGCAGCGAGCATCACCAGCACTACGAGTATCACCAGCAGTACGCAGCCCCCGTTCGGTGAGCAGTTGATCACCCAGGGAAGAACGAGGAGTTGAGGTGCCATCAGGATCACCCGGGCGGAAGCCATAGGGGCTGTCCGGCGGATCATTCCGGGCCGGCGGCCCCGGGCACTACGGCCGCGTTGTCGGGGCCGCAGCAGTCACGCGAACGACGGCCACCGGTCGGCGGCCCACTCCCGCCAGCTCGCCCAGCCGGGCGGCGGGCCGGCGGCCCGGAGGCCTTCCAGCTCCGCCGCATCGGGCTCCTCGAAGTGCGCCCGCCCGTGCAGGATGTCGGCCTCGGACATAGGCAACGTTTCCTCGGGGGTGGCCGCCCAGCGATGGGCGATACGGACGCGTTGGGTCTCATGGTCTACCGGCAGGTAGACCATGCGGAAGCACGCGTCCTCGGCCTCCACCAGCCAACGGATCGCCGACCGTTCGTCCCGTGACCAGCAGCCGTAGTCCACGACGACGTTGGTGCCGAGCTTGACCGCTTCCAAGGCGAGCCAGAGCATGCGCCCTTCCAGCACGTCGCGCTTCCCGTCCGCCTCCGCCTCGCCGAACAGGGGAATCATCCAGTCGTCGGGCGTCAGGCGCAGCGCGCCGTGCTCCGCAGCGAGCTGCCGAGCCCTCGTGGTCTTTCCGGCCCCTGGCAGGCCGACCATCAGGTACAACGTGGTCACACTCAGATCGTGGCAGGGAAACCGATCAGACGACCACCGCTTTATCTGCCCGACCACGGTCTTCTGCTGAGGGCAGCCGTGCCCGCTACGACCGTGTCCCGTACCCACCCGGGCGCCGGTCGGCGTGCGGTGACCGATTCTGGGACCCTGGTGTCCGTATTGCGACGACGGCGACGAGGGCGACGACGGCGAGGAGTCGCCGTTGACCTACCCCACCGATGGACGGGTCACCCCGTACCAGCGTGGCCGCTGGCGGTCAATGAGTGGGGTGCCTGTTGGCTGCGCTGGCGCGGCCGGTCACCTGCTGCTGGACATGATCGCTGTCGAGAACGCATCCTCGGCGCATGGAATTCCTCGTCTACCACCGCGACCGGCCCGGTTCCCTGCCCCTGCGTGAAGAGCTGCTGGAAGAGCACTGGTCGTACATGGACCAGTACGCCAAGGAGATGATCGCCCGGGGGCCGACCTTCGCCGGCGACGGCGAGACCCCCTCCGGCAGCGTGCACATCGTCGATCTGCCCGATCCGGCCGCGGCGCGGGCTTTCGCCTTCGACGAGCCGGGGTACCAGGCCGGCGCCTATCGGGACGTGCTGCTGCGCCGGTGGCGCAATGCCTTGGGGCGCACGATGTGGGACTTCCCCGGCGGCCGCAGCGGCGGCAACCGGTATCTGGTGCTCGGGCTTGGCGCGGGGGAACCGGTCGACCTTGAGGTGCCCGCTGACCGGGAGGCGCTGATCGCGTACGGGCCGCTGCTGTCCGACGACGGCACCGCGTGGCTGGGCACCGCGGCGCTGCTTGAGGCGCCGGACCCGGAGAGGGCCCGCGCCGTCCTCACCGCGGACCAGTACGCCGGAGTCGAGGTGCACGACTGGGAGTTCGGCGGCCGACGCTAGCGAAGGTCCCCCAACGAACCGGGCGGGCTGCGAGGGCAGTCGGCCAGGCTCGGCCAGGAGACCGTGGTCAACAGGTGCGAGCATGTGGTGGTGGGGGAGCGCTCCGGCGTGGCTCATGGCGCTCGGAACCGGCGGACTCCTCGAGCTCTTCCTGTACGGGCCGGCCACGGCCGGGTTCAGGGCTCGGCCGGGGTTCTGGAGCATGTGCCGATCGTGACTCGCGCGTGGTTCCCGACCGTCGGGCGCGCTCCGTGCCCGTGGCCCCGTGCGGCAGCACCGATGGCGAGACCACAGTGCCGATCACGGCCAGAAAGCTGGTGATGTGCCCGGGCGGCCCGATCCATGGAAGTGAGGAGAACCGACGCTCCAGTCGTGGCAGATTCGCCGCTGGCCCGGCTCGTCCGGATCTGCTGCGCCATGCTGCCGTCCTGGTCAGCGGGCCGGCGAAGTTTGCCGGTCGGGCTCCGGTCCGGGCGCCGGACGGGACGTACCGGGGGAACGGGCATGGCCGAGGGCGATGCGGCGAGCAATGCGCGTGAGGAACTTGCCTGATGCTTGGGCGACTTGTTGGGCCTGTCCGGGCTCAAGCGGACAGCAGCCGCGCGACGGGCACAAATAGATCAGGGATCGGCCCGGTCTTCTCGGAAATGTGACTCCCGGAGGTGTCACGGCGAAGACCGTGTGTGTTGTGGCAACTGTGTGGACCCGGTCGGGAATCCAGGGGCGTTTCGGTGTCCTCGGGACGTAGCATCGCTCGATGCGGAAGATCGATGCGTTGATACCGGAGTGGGGGCAGCCCGACACTGCCGCCCTGCACACCCACGACCCCGAATCCGTCGCCGGCTACGTCCTGGACACCGGCAA
Source organism: Streptomyces sp. R33 (assembly GCF_041200175.1). Classification (NCBI taxonomy): domain Bacteria; kingdom Bacillati; phylum Actinomycetota; class Actinomycetes; order Kitasatosporales; family Streptomycetaceae; genus Streptomyces; species Streptomyces sp. R33. The sequence goes on from NZ_CP165727.1 coordinate 8,221,976, forward strand.
CGCCTGGTGGCGCCGCCGGATCTGCGTGGACGCGCTTGCCGGGCGGGTCCCGGAGTCCCGGGTCCCCGGCCTCCTCGACCGGATCCGGGACGAGGACGAGACGGCCGAGGTGCGCATCGCACTCCTTGACCTCCTCGCCGGTCGGACGGAGCTGTGGACCTGGCTGCGCGACGAGGAGGGGCGGGGGGACGGTTCGTACGGTGTTGCCGAGGCGGCCCTGAAGGCCCGTGGCCTGCTCGGCGACCGAACCGCCGCCCCCGGCCTGGCCACGCTTGCGGGCTCGCCCTGGCAGCGGTGGCGGGAGATCGGGGAGGCCGGCCTCGACGGTCTGGTGGAACACCACGGGGCTGACGCGGTCCTCGCCGAGCTCGGCGAGGACCGGCCCGAGGCCCGCCGCTTCGCGCTCCGGACGTGGCACCGTGCGGGGCGGGACGTGACGCCGTACCTGGCCGACCCCGACCGGGGTATCGCGCACCTCGCCCAGTCGCTCGTCGCGGACCCGGACCGGCTGCGTGCCTTCCTGGACGAGGCACCCGCCCCCGAGGCTGCCGTGCGGGCTGCCTGTGCCCTCCATCAGCTCACCGAGGACACCGCAGAGACCCGCCGGATCGACGAGCGGCTCGGCAGCCCGCGGGCTCAGGTCGAAGGTTTGGACGAGGAACTACGCGGGGCGATCGTCCACGAGTACGTCCCCTGGTGCGAGCGGCAGAGCGACCCCCGATGGCGCCTCGAAGCCCTGTGTACCGACCCGCCCGGCCGCCCGGACCTGGCCGTCCAGCTCGCGCGGGTAACCGCCGCGTTGACCGCGGCCGGTCTGGCCCCGGACCCGCCGGTCTCCGCCGGGGACCACCACCAGCAGGGCGACGGCACTTACCACGTGATCTCGTGCGGCGACGAGGACATCCACGTCAGCGTCCTCGGGCGCTTCGTCACGGGCCACGACGATCGCCATCCCGCCCGGCGGGCCTTGGAGGAGGCTGGTTTCCGCTGGATCGACGGGCCGACCGGCAGCATCCGCGTCGCCGGCCTGTGCGTGTACTACTTCGGAAAGCGTGAGCCCCTCGACGTCGACACCCTGCTGTTCTACTGGCAGGACTGAGCCGACAGGGCAACATGGGGCGTCCTCCTCGGCGGCCTTCAGATGCGGGTTCTCGTATGGGACGAGCGCCTTTCCAGGCCTGCGGCAACCGCACGCACCTGACGGTGACGGAAGTAGAGCCAGGCGATGTAGCCGCAGACGCAGACGCAGACGGCGCTGCCGTCGACGAGGGTGTACGAGGCGATCAGCACGCCGGTGCCGAGCGCGGCGGCCAGCGCGGGCAGTTGGGTCCGGCCGGAGATTCCGTCCGCGAGGGCGACCGCGGCCAGGCCGCAGGAGTTCACCGCGACGCCGACGGACTGCCCGGCGGGTAGGGAGTGGCCGAGGAGCGTGGTGGACACCGGGGCGACCACGACGGGCGAGGTGCCTCGGGGGTGGGGTACATCGGCCCAAGTCGCCGAGTTGGTAGGCGCGCAGGAGCAGGAGTTGATGCGCGACCTGCAGTGCGGCGGAGGCTGCGATGTACGGCCAGGCCGCCGGGCCGGGCCCGGGGCCCGCGCCGCCGCAACGCGCTGGCCGACCGACGCCGACGCGGTGGAGGTCCGCCCGGTCTCCGAGGGCGGCAAGACCGTCCACGCGCACCTGACCGCCCGCCCCTGGGAAGGGGTCGCGTCGGCACGTCGTCCTCACAGGCCCGGTGCTGGAAGCCCAACTGATGTGCCGGGAACGGGAACCAGAGTGATCGTGCCGGCGTGAACGTCGGTGACGGGGCTTGGCGTGTACGGACGGAAGCGGGGGGCCGTTCACGTACGGACGCGTGATCCTTGACACACATATGACGTGTGTCAGGGCAGAGCCCCACGGCTCGATCCTCAGGGGGGATCTTGACTACATCGCACCGCACGTCACAGCAGCGCAGACGGCTGCGCGTCCTGGCCGCCGGGAGCGTTCTCGCCCTGGCCGCCGGCGCCCTGGCCGCCGCACCGAGTATCGCCGCACCAAGTATCGCCGCACCGAGCGTCGCCGCGCCGAGTAATGCCGCGCCGAGTAATGCCGTGCCGAGCCCGGCCGTGCCGGCGCCGGGACCGTCGGCCGTGACCGGAACGACCGGAGGCCAAGGGCTCCCGACCGTCGTCATGCCGGCCCGGGTCCCGGCCCAGGCGGCCGCTGCCGCCAAGCCGCGGCACGACGTCGACGGCGACGGCGTCAGCGACATGATCGTCATGGAGTACGACCAGGTCACGGCGGTCTACTTGTCGTCGATCAAGGCCTGGAGCGACTACACGATCATCAAGACCGATCCGGATCCCGAGGCCTCGTTCAAGGACCTGCTGCCGGTGGGCGACGTCGGCGGCACCACCCAGCCCGAACTCCTCTCACTCACCTTCGACGGCGTGCTCACGCTCTACGAGGCGGGTGTGAAGAGCACCTCGGCGCCTCTGTGGTCGGGCCGCGGCTGGCAGATCTACAACCGCATCATCGCCACCGGCGATCTGACCGGCGACCGCCGCCCCGATCTGCTGGCCCGGGACCCCGCCGGTGACCTGTGGCTGTACACCGGAACCGGGACGGTCAGCAAGCCCTTCAACTCCCGGGTCAAGGTCGGCTCCGGCTGGGGGATCTACGACCAGGTCGTGGGCGCCAACGACGTCGACGGCGACGGCATCGGCGACGTCCTCACCCGTACCCTGGCCGGCGAGCTGTGGTTCCACAAGGGAGCCGGCAGCGCCACCGCCCCGCTCAAGCCCGCCGTCAAGGTCGGCACCGGCTGGAACACGTACAACGTGATCACCGGCTCGGACGACGGCGACGGCGACGGCCGCAGCGACCTGCTCGCCCGCAACCACGACGGCGTGGAGTACTGGTTCAAGTCGATCGGCGGCGGCAAGTTCGCCGCACCCGCCTACTTCGGCAGCGGCTACGAACTCAACAAGTTCATCGTCGGCGCGGGCACCACATCGCTCTTCGGCAAGGGCCAGAACGTGATGACCCAGGCCGACAACGTCTTGGTCAAGTACCACGCCCTGGCCAACAGCACCTACTACTCCCCGCCGTACGAGGTCGGCAAGGAGACGCCCGGCTCCCGCAACACGTACGCCACGGGCCTCAACAGCCACAACCACGCCAGCTACGTGCAGAACATCGGCACCGACCTCTACGTCCGCGGCGTGAAGGTCAGCACGTCGTGGAACTACACCATGATGGCCGGCCCCGGCGACCTCACCGGCGACGGGAAGGGCGACCTGGTCAGCCGTGACTCCGCTGGCGTCCTGTGGCTGCACCCCGGTGACGGCCTGCCGTACACGAAGTTCGGCACGCGCATCAAGGTCGGCACCGGCTGGAACGCCTACAACACCCTCGTCGGCGCGGGCGACTACTCCGGGGACGGGCGGCCCGACCTGCTCGCCCGCGACACCGCCGGCGGTCTCTTCCTCTACAAGGGCACCGGCACGGCCAGCGCGCCGTTCGCCGCCCGGGAGCAGGTCGGCAGCGGCTTCAACCAGTACGACACGCTGTTCGTCCCGGGTGACATCAACGGCGACAGCAAGGGCGACCTGATGGCCCGGCTTCCGGGAGGCGACGTGTACACGTACACCTCGACGGGCAAGACCGGCACCGCGACCTTCGCCCCCCGGGTGAAGTTCGGCACCGGGTGGAACATCTACAAGAACATGCTCTGACCTCCGTGGCCCCGGGCCGCTGAGAGCGACGGCGCGGGCCCGCCCGCCGGCCCTGCCGGCGACCGGGCCCGCGCCCGACTCGGGCCGGCGCGTGAGCCGGCCGGGGGCCACCCCGGGACGGAAGGGAGAGGGTGACGTAGCCCCCGCCTTCTGCGATGAGCGAGATCAGGGACAAGCGTTCCAGGTCCGAGCACAGGGCACGTGACTGCGGCTCTGTCAGGCCACCCGCAACGTGCCACAGTTGCATGATCAAAGAGAGGGGCATGGCTTCGTCCTCGACGAACACCGCCAGCTCCGCGAAGCGTTCGGCGCCGCCCGTCGGCAGGAATGTCGTGGCCGCCTGCACGGTGGCGAGGACGGCTTGAGCGCGGCGCTTGGGATCGTCCAGGTCCAACGTCACGGACAGAGGGTCCACGGCGGCGGGGCCGTGGGCACGCAGCTGGTCCAGGACGTCTGCCGCGGTGGTGTGGGATCGGCGCCGGTGGCGGTCTGTTCGGCGGTGATCCGGCTGGCCAACCGCAGAGGCAGCGCCCACCGCCCCGTCGTGGCTTTTGAGCTCGGCCTGTGGGCGACTCCGGTCGTCAGGGGCATGTTCGGCTTCACTTGGCACCCCACCGCGAAAGACGAGGAAGGACGTCCGATCCGAGTGGGCGGAAACTGGCCCATCCTTGTCGATCAGGACACCGGCTCATGCCGACTCGTGCAGGGGCCGAACGAGTTCTCGGCTCTCAGAGGAACGTAGGGGGCTCGTAGTACCCGCCGAGCCGCCGAACGTGGAGTAGGCGGTGTTCCCGCGGCATGCGCATGGCGGTGAGGGGTGGGGCTGGCCGTTCTTCGCGCCGGTTGCTGTCGGGGATCGGGGCGAGGAATGAAACGCGTGGTCGGCGCGACCAGGGGTTGAGTACGCCGGTCAGGCCAGTGTGGTCATGTAGTCGGGGTGGTGGGTGGCGACGTCGTGGGCGGCTTGGACGAAGGCGGCGACGGCTGCGGATCGCGAGGTCTCCGGCCAGGCGACCATGACCGCGCTGGGGCTGAGGCCGGCGACCGGCCGGTATGCGATGTCCGGGCGCTGGTGCCGCTTGGTGGTGGAGCGTGAGAGGAACGCCACGGCCTGGCCCAGCGCGACCACCTCCAGGAGTTGCTCGACGCTGGCCACGAGCGGCCCTTCAGGGGTGTCAGCCGGTGCCAAGCCTGCGCGGCCATCGCCTGCTTCTGCGCCGTCATATCCGGTGTAGTAGGCGGTGTTGGAGGGGGCGGCCCCCTTCCAGCGCGGGATCGGTTCGCCCTCGAGGTCGGCCAGCCGCAGTCGCCGGCGCCCGGCCAGACGGTGCGCGGCGGGCAGGACGGCCAGTCGCGGCTCGACCACGAGTGTCTGGGAATCCAGCCCTTGACCGTCGAACGGGCTGCGCAGGAGCGCTACGTCGGCACGGCCGTCCCGCAGCATGGCGATCGGCTCTCCGCTGCCGCCGACGACGACTTCAGGCGGCGGCAGATGCGAACCCGCTCCCCGGTAGGCGGCGAGGATCTCCCGCAGCAGCCCGGCATCGCCTCCCGGTTTGACCGCCACGACGAGCTGGGGTGTCGGCTGACCGGCCCGGCGTGCTCGCCGGGCCGCCGCGTGCACCGCGTCGACCGCGATCCGGGCCTGGTCGAGCAGCACCTGACCGGCGTTGGTCAGCCTCACCTGCCGGGTGGTGCGCTCCAACAGGCGTACCCCGAGCCGGGACTCCATCTGAGCGATCGCCTTCGACAGCGGGGGCTGCGCCATCCCCAGACGTTGCGCGGCCCGGCTGAAGTTCAGTTCCTCGACGACCGCGATGAAGTACCTCAGTTCCCGCACCTCTAGCTCACTCATATCCGTGGACTATAGATCGAGAGCCTTCTGGTCTTTCCCTGCCGCCCATGGGAGAGGGGAGGCTGGGTGCCATGACGACTTCGCAGAAGACTGCTCTGATCACCGGCGCGAACAAGGGCATCGGCAAGGAAACGGCGCGCAGGCTCGCAGCCCTCGGCATCACCGTGCTGATCGGCGCCCGCAACGCCGAGCGTGGCGAGGCGGCGGCCGAGGAGCTTCGCGCGGGCGGCGGCGACGTACGGTTCGTTCCGCTGGACGTCACCGACGAGACCTCGGTCCAGGCCGCCGCCCAGCACATCGACGCCACGTTCGGCCGCCTCGACATCCTCGTCAACAACGCCGCGATCGCCGCCGGACCGCAAAAGCCGAGTGAAACCCCAGCAGCTACCGTCCGGCAGGTCTACGAGACCAACGTGTTCGGCGCCATCGCGGTGACCCACGCCATGCTCCCCCTGCTACGCCGCTCCGCCGCCGCACGCATCGTCAACATGTCCAGCGAACTCGGCTCCCTCACCCACCTGGCCGACCCGGGCAGCCCGTGGTCCGCCTACTCCTCGATCCTCCTCCCTTACTGCACCTCGAAGAGCGCGCTGAACGCGATCACCGTGCTCTACGCCAATGAACTGCGCGCCGAAGGGATCCTGGTCAACGCGGTGAGTCCCGGCTACTGCGCGACCGACCTCAACCGCCACACCGGGATACGCACGGCGCAGGAGGGCGCGGCCGTGGCGGTTGACCTGGCGACGGCGGGCGAGGACGGCCCGACGGGCTCCCTGTTGGCCGAGGACGGGCCGATTCTCTGGTGAGACCATGCCTCGCCGTTCCGGCCCGAAGCCTGCCGTGGAGCCGGTCGGCCCGCTCCTGGCGGGCGTGGCTGCATACGAAAGGGGCCCGCTCCTGGTGGACCCCGTTTCGGTGGTGATCGAAACTGAGTAGCGGAGTCTGAGGCGGTGGCTGCTTGTGGCCCGAGGCAGGCTCAGCCCATGAACGGTGGAAGTAGCCAGTTCCGGGTGTCCGTGGCTGACTGGTGGCCGGGTCCCAGATCCGTACCGTGTTGTTGATCCGGTCCCAGATCCGAACCGTCCCGTCCATCCCAGTGGTGGCGAGCCAGGTGCCGTCCGGCGCAATCGCCACCCCCGCCACCTGTTCGGTGTGGCCGACGAGACGGTTGATCTCCTCGCCGGTGCCGACGGGATCTTGTACACCTGTGCCTGGACTGCCGACGGTCTCGCCGTAGTCGTCGGCGGTACGCGGGGCGTGTACATCTACGAGTTCCACTGCGGTACTTCTGACGGATGATGCGTGCTCACCCCGCACGACTAGGTACTGGCCGCCGCTCGTTGTGTGGCTGGGCGGCGGCTGTGGTGGGGGCTGCGGGTCGGGTGGTGTGGCTTGCGGCGTGGCCGGGGGCCGCGATGGTGAGGGCTGCGGCGGTTGCGATGAGGGCGAGCATCGCCCGTGTCGTGTGGCGGTTCATGCATGCCTCGACGATCTTGCCGTAATCGGGGCAGCGTGGTCACAAGGCCGGTCCAGCACCGTGGTGACCGCGAGGGCGGGCCAAGAGCGCGCCGCAGCCTTGACCAAGACGGCCCTCAGTCGGCGTCCGCCGCCGGCTGATGGCCGCGCCGATCGCACCGCGGCTGCCGAACAGGCGACGAGCGGGCGGTTCGGGCTGTTTGACCTGCACTGATGGCGAGATCTCGGTCAGGTGTGGCTGATAATCGTTCGGGACGTACTTGGGGCTGGGGGCGCATCCGGTAGGTGCGGCCGCCGAGACGTCGAGGTGGGGGGATCCTATGGGACTGCAGGTTACGTCGGATGCTGTCGAGGCACGTGAGGACAGGTTCGATTGGTTTTGCGAGACAGTGTCCAACGATGTGATGCCTGTGACGCTCAGCACCAGCCATGCGGCCGACTTCCAGGCGAGTGTGACCCACCTTGATCTCGGCGTGGCAGGGCTGGGCGCTGTGGCTTGCTCACCAGTGCTCTCGCGCCGAACCTTGTCTCATGTTCGGCGCGGCGATCCCGAGCACTTGCAGCTGGCGCTCATCACCAAAGGTACGTTCAGGATCTCTCAGCGCGGCAACGACTCGGTGCTCGCGGGGGGACTCGTACTCACGGACACGTCGCGACCGAGTGAGGGGGCTTGTATAGGTGGGCAGGTTGAGACGGTCATCATGCGGATTCCACGCCAGGCCCTGGCGCTGAGTTCGAACCGGGTGGACAGACTCCTTGGGCAGAGCCTGGCCGCAGACGCGGGCTCAGGGGCGATCCTCGCCGACTTCATGAAGTCGCTGCTCACCCGCGGCCCGGGTACTCACCCGGAAGAGTTGCGCAGGATGGGGTCCGTCACCCTCGACTTGGCCACGGCGTTCCTTGCGCAGCGGCTCGGGGACCCCGGTGAGGCGCCTGCCGAGACTCGTGCTCAGGAGATGCTGCAGCGGGTGTACCGCTTCATCGAGAACAATCTCTGTGATCCGGGCCTGACCCTTCAGATGATCGCCGATCGACACAACATATCCCTGCGGTCTCTCCATACGCTCTTCCAGGGCGAGCCCCTGACCATCGCGGCGCACATCCGCCAAAACCGTCTGAAGCGCGCCCACACCGACCTTGCGAGCGCGGAGCTGAGCCGTCAGCCCGTCCAGACGATCGCGGCCCGCTGGGGCTTCTCCAACGCCACCGCGTTCAGCCGGGCGTTCCGCGTAGCCTACGGCGTCACGCCTACCGAGCACCGTGAACTCTCCCTGGCCGCCTCACGCCACGCAGAGCACAAGTCCCCTGGCCCTCCACCCACGCCATGAGCGCTGCCCGCACGGCCCTGACTTCGTCACTGGAGAGACCGTCCCCATCTGAACGGGTCCATGGGCGGTAGACCAGCTGCCTCCGCCGTTCGGACTCGGCCGGAGCCGATGTCCCGCGACAGCCGCCGTTGCCGGCCCCGCCACTCAAGGCGTCGCTGCCGTTGCCGCCGTTGATGACCTCCTCGCTGCGCCATGCTGGTGAGGGTGTTGAACGTGCGGCTGTCGACGATGGCGGAGCCATGGGCGTCATCCACGGTGGTGTCGGCCGCCGCGTTGTTGTTCCCGGCCGCGAGATCCGGTTCGTTCGAGGTGGCCGTGGCCGTGGCCGTGGCCACGGCCACGCCGGAGATGGCCCGCCCCGCGGCTGTGGGCCCGACGACCACGGTCGGGTGGCGCCGGCGCCGGGCTGGAGGGCGCCGAGCGTGCCGGTGGTGTCTGGCCGTGATGGTGCAGGTGCCGTGGCTGGGTGTCGCCGAGACCACCGCGCCGGGGCCGGTGAGGATGTCGGAGAGCGGGACTTCGGTGGCCGTGCGCGGCATTGACCACCGCAGTACCTGAAAGGGGCGCCCCCGGTGCGGGCATATCGGGGGCGCTTTTGGGGTGTGGTGGCGGGCGGGTCAGCGCATGGACCGGATCCAGCGCCAGCCGCCTTCGCCCACGGTGACGGGCTGGCCGAATCCGGTGCCTGCCTTGTTGGTTTCGATCTTCGCACTAGGCCGGACGGGTCAAGCGACTCGGTCGCATCCGCCGCGGCATTGGCTGTCCGGTAGCCGGCCTACCACGTCGCCATCGACGTGCTGTTGTCCGCTGGCTTGGCCTGACGGAGCCGTGGACGCTGTGCCCGAGACGACGGGACTGGACAGGGCTCCGCGTGGCTCAACCTGACCGACGTGTCAGGGGGTGGAGCGGATCACGGGCAAGGGCCTGAGTAGCATGCACCCGCCCGGTTACCAGGTTTGGGGTCCCGGCTGCGGCGCACAGCGCGCGATGGCCACCTACCCCGAAGTCATCGTGCTCACCGGCCTGTTCACCTCCCCGCACTGGCGCGACCACCCCAACTGCCTGCAGAGGCAGCACGCCGTTTAGGAGTTGTCCGGCCGATCATGTGACTACTCCATGCTCGGGTCGTTGATGTGGGCATGGGGCGGGGTGATCTGAGTGATGCCGAGTGGGAACGGTTGCGGCCGTTCCTTCCGGTCAGCAACAGGCGTTGTGGCAGGTGGCGGGATCGCCGACAGGTGATCGACGGGATTCTGCACCGGGTTCGGACCGGTGTTCACTGGCGTGACCTGCCCGAACGGTTCGGGCCGTGGAAGACCGTCTACGAACGGCACCGGCTGTGGTCGGCCGACGGAACGTGGGAGCGCCTGCTCCAGCAGGTCCAGGCCGCGGCCGATGCGGCGGGTGAGATCGACTGGGACGTATCAGTCGACTCCTCCATCGTGCGGGCGCATCAGCACGCGGCGGGTGCCCGCACCGACCCACCGCCGGCCCCCGCGTCAAAGGGGGACGGGCCAGAAGAACACCAGCACGAGACACCGTGGCAGAGCCTCGTCGCCCGCCTGGTGGAGGTGGTGCTGGAGGTGAGGGCCTGGGCCGCTCGCGCGGCGGGTTCACGACCAAGCTCCACCTGAGCGCGGACGGCCGCTGCCGCCCACTGTCCTTGATCGTCACACCAGGACAGCGGGCCGACTGCACCCAGTTCCAACCCGTACTGGAGAAGATCCGCGTCCCCAAACTCGGGCCGGGCCGGCCCCGCAAGAAGCCCGACAGCGTCGCGGCGGACAAGGCCTACAGCAACGGGCCGTGCCGCCAGTACCTGCGGAGACGGGGCATCCGGCACACGATCCCGGAGAAGACCGACAGCCAGGCCGCCCGCCTGCGCAAAGGATCACGCGGCGGGCGGCCACCCGGATTCGACGGAGACCGCTACAAGAAGCGCAACACCGTTGAGAGGGCTATCAACCGGCTCAAACAGCACCGGGCGGTGGCCACCCGCTACGACAAGCGCGGCTACGTCTACCTCGGCACGGCCACGGCCGCCGCCCTCGTGATCTGGCTCCGCACATGATCGGCCGGACATCCTAGGCGTTGCCCAGACCCAGCTCGGGCCGGGACTGGTCCGGAAACTGCCACCTTCACTGCGAATCCTGGAGCAGGGCGTCTCAGCACCCTGACTTCAGTGAAGTTCCGACTGGACCTCGGTCAGTCGATGCCTTCGACGATGCGGAAGTCGCGCTCGACGCCGTCGGAGAGGGCGACCAGCGCCTCCTGGTAGGCCGCACTCTCGTGCGCCGCGACGGCCTGCTCGAAGCTGTCGAACTCGATCAGGACGGTGCGCTCGGCGATTCCGGCGTCATGCGCCACGACCCGACCGCCACGGGAGAGGACCCGGCCGCCCCCGGCCTTGACGGCCGGAGGGGCCAGCTTGTTGTAAGCAGCCAGCTTCTCGGGGTCTGAAATGGTGCGGTAGACGCTGACCCAGTAGCCCTTGGGCATGGAACCTCCAGTGTTGGGATGAGTGCATCTGACTTACGGGTTGGTCTCGGACGAGCGTCGGCGGGCGAGAGCGAGGCTTGTCAGCGTCGTGATCGCCATGGCGCCGATGCCGACCAGCGCCGCGGTGGTGTAGGCGCTGTCGTCGGGGAAGAGGTGGCCGGGGCCGGTGCCCGCGGCGAGGATCAGGCCGCCGATGGCGCTGCCCAGGGAGTACCCGACGCTGCGGACGACGTAGTTGAAGCTCATGGCGCTCGACGTCTCGCTCTTGGGGGTGACGGCCAGGATGACGCCGGGCATCGCGGCCGAGAAGCCGCCGACGCCGAAGCCGAGCACGCCCATCGCCGCGAACAGTTCGGCCAGGTCCGACCGGGCCGCCGCGAACAGGGCGAACCCGCCGCCGACCACGACGGCGCTGCCGGCCAGGAGCAGGGGATCGGCGATCCGCCTCCGGACCCGCGGCGTGAGCTTGCCGGCGACGAACCCCAGCACCGAGAACGGGATGAGGACCAGCCCGGCGACGAAGGTCGTCAGCCCGAAGCCGTAGCCGGCGCCGTGCGGCGTCTGCGCGTACCGGGTGATGAGCGTGAGCAGGAGGTACATGCCGATCCCGCCGACGAACATGGCGAGGTTCGCCCCGGCGACCGCCGGGTGCCGCACCGCCCGCACATCGACCAGGGGCGTCGTGCTGCGCAGCTCGATGACGGCCCAGACGCAGAGCAGCACCACCGCGACGACGGCGAGGCCCGCCGCCACGGCGAGGTGCCGGCTCCACAGATTCCGTTCGCCGGCGAGGAACAGCACCAGGAGCAGCGCAGCGGCCAGGACGACCGCGCCTGCCACGTCCACGTGGTCGGAGCGGCCTTCGGGGGCTTCGGGCATGGAGCGCCACGCGGTCAGGAGGGCGGCGGCGGTGACGACCAGGCCGAAGCCGTAGGCGGCCCGTACACCGCCGAGCTCGGCGAGCAGTGCGGCCAGCGGGTAGCCGACGCCGGCCCCGATGATCGAGACCACCGAGATCAGGGCGATCACGCCCGCGCTGCGCTCCTCGGGGAGGTGGTCCCGGGCCACGCCCATCATCAGCGCCGTCAGCCCGAGCCCGACGCCCTGGGCCGCCCTGCCGACCAGCAGCCACGCGAACGGCAGCGGCAGCACGGTGAGCGCGCTGCCGGCGACGACGACCGCCAGCGTGGCGAGGATCGTGGCCCGCCGATGCCGGCCGGCTCCGAGTCGGCCCAGGACCGGCGTGGCGACGGCGCCGCTGAGCAGCGCGACGGTCAGCGTCCACTGCGCGCTGGCGAGCGAGACGTGGAACGAGGTCGCGACGCTGGTGATGAGCGGCGTCCCGAGGCTGGCGACCGCCGCCACGACCAGAGCGATGAACATCAGGGCGGGGACCAGCAGCCGCGCCTCGGAACGCGCCACCGGTAACGCCTTCACCGCGACCCCGCCGACCGGCTGCCCGGTCACTGCTTCGGCCCTTCGCGGTCCTGGCTTTCGAGCTCTGCCAGATGCTTCAGCGCCGGAAGGGCCGCCACCAGCGCCTCGACCTCGTCGCCGGTGAGCTCGCCGATCAACCGCTCGAACGCGTGGACGCCCGCCTGGCGCCGTGTCCGGACATAGGAGGCGCCGGCCTCGGTCAGGCACACCAGCGTGACCCGCTTGTCGGACGCGTCGCCCCGCCGCTCGACCAGGCCGGACTCCTCCATCACCCGGACCAGGGCGGTCATCGCAGGCTGGGTGACGCCCTCGACCGCGGCCAGATCGGTGATGCGCCGCGGGCCGGTCCGGTCCAGGGTGGCCAGGGTGGCGGCGGACGTCAGGCTCATGTCCCGGGGCAGGCGTCTCGCGGCCCTGGTGGCCAGGCCGTAGAGGGCTGCCCCGATGGCGGCGGACGCACCAGGAGCGGTGTCTTGGCGACTCATGCTCGAAGCATAGCGTTTTTATATTCATAATTTATGGAAATGGTCGACTGCGCTGTGGCGGCGCCAAGGAGAGTGACCCCGGATCTCAAGATTCCCGAGATAGCCGCGGGGAGCCTCTTCGGTAGAGGTGGAACCGCCGACTCCAAGTGCTGGTCGAGGACACGTTCGGTGATCCCCACCGTCCCTCCGAGCCCCGAATCGAAGTGGCCACCTACCCCGAAGTCGTAGTACTCACCGGACTGTTCACCTCCCCGCACTGGCGCGACCACCCCCAACTGCCTGCAGAGGCAGCATGCCGTTTTGGCGTTTCTCAGACCCAGCTCGGGCCGAATCTGCTCAGGAACCACCGGTCGCGCCATGATCGATGAGACGCGAACATGTACCCCTGGCGGCCCAGGCCGAACTGTGCGGTGCCAACGCCGGTTCTGGGTCGTCCGCAAGCAACGACGAGCCCACGGCCGTCACGGCACAGGACGCAGCGGCGGCGGAGCTCCCGGCGGCCCTGCACCACCGGCCCCGGCCCCGGCACCGGTCCCGCGCCCGCGCTCTGCCAGGACGCACAGCTGTGGCCGCAGCCGCTTCCTCCGGAGAAGAGGAAATCGCGCGACGTCTCGGCGATTTCCACGGGAAAGCCGTGTGCGGCGGCGCTGCGGGCCCTGGCGTCCACGAACGCGGTGAGGACCGCGTCGACCTGCCCACGCAGGGAAGACAGGTCCGCCGGCGCGGTGGTGACGGTAGGGAGCTCACGCGATATCCATGGGCGGACTCCGGCTCTCGGTTTCGGGCGGTGCATCACTCGCTCTCGCGGTAGTTCATGAACCAGTGGGTGTCGAAGTAGCGGGCCATCGTGAACGGGTGGTGCGGGTCGAGGAGGATGCGGCAGATGAACTCCGCAGCCGAGCAGTCGAAGGGGACGACCTCGTCATCGAAGGTCCGGATGGCGACGGACCAGCGGTCTGGGTCGGTGCTGTCGTCGGTCTGCCAGCAGTACAGGTCCTCGTGCTCGGTGCTTGCCCAGATGAGCAGGCCGACCTCGCGGAGGTGGGTCCACGGCTCCTGGTTCAGGGTGAGGAATCCATCGAAGGCGCCTTCCCCGAATGTCTCCACCATGCGTTTGTAGTCGCCGGGAAGGCGCGTGCCCGCCCTTGCCTCGATCTGTGCCCAGTCGATGTCCGGTCGCTGCGGGGGCGAGGTCCAGGCGGTGATGGCGATAAGCCGCTCAACCCAGTCCTCGTCCCGGCCGGTCCCCCCTGTAGCAGGCACCTGCACGCGCCGCGGCGCGGCTGCCAGCACTGGCCGGACGACCCCCTGCGCGTCCCGAGCGGTCCCGGCGCCGATCCACTGACCTCCGTACGCCCATGCCCGAATCGTCTCGCCCCGGCCTTCGAGGACAGCGAGAAGAGCCGCCCCACGGGACTCGTCCACGGTCGGGTCCGTGAATCCGTCCAAGACCAGGGTCCGTGGTGCCCCGTAGCGGTCGGCCAGCCTGTCCACGAGCACGTGCGGGTCGGTGTCCAGCGACAGGTGCAGAGATCCACTCGGGGTGTCGATCCGGTCCAGCAAGTCATTAAGCATCGATTGCGTTAGCTCCATGACAGACAGGAAAGCGCACTTCACTGACATGGGCGGACCGGCCCAACAGTCTCAAGCGGCGCACTTCAGGTCAGCCGTCTCGGTCCAACATCAATGGCAGGAACGCAGTGGTTGTCCAACTTCCCCGGCAAACACTTCAGGTTCGGTGTCAGAGGACAACTGCGCCGGCTGAGGCGGTGGTTTCGATCCTGGAGGCTCGGCAGTGAAGGGGACTGTTTGGAGATCCCTGCTGAGGAGTTCATCGGGGCCCGTGAGAGCGCGCACGGCCGCACTCGACGTCAGCCAGAGCCGAGGCGGTTCGTGATCCTTCAGCGGCAGTAGGGCTCACCCCCGTCGTAGCCGAGCCGAGCCGAGCCGAGCCGAGCCGTGGCGCAAGTCAGTACCAAGTCAACGGCAAGGCCCGGGGGAGACCGTGTCGTATCCGCTGTCGGCATTCGATCCTGGAGTAAGCGAGCGTGTCACCCAGCAGTCCCTCCGAGCGGCCCCGCCCCCACGAGATGATCGTGGCTCACCGCGTCTTCTCCCGCGAGCGGACGCCACTGTCACCCCTGATTCAAGCCGTCCCACACGGCGCGACGGGCCGGGCGGCCGCGGTCGCGGACCGTTCGACCGCACACACAGGTTGTCGCACCGCCACCGCATCGGCGCCGCGGCAGGAGGGCTCCTACCCGAGGGAGGCGCTACGGATCGGACACCCGCTCGGGCCGACGACCGAACGGTGTCGGAACGCCGCCACCCGCCGCTCCCTCCGCACCCCGCTCGTTCGCGGAGCGACGCGATGACGGTACTCGGCTCCGCTCCCCATGACGTCCTGGACGCCTACCGCACCTGCGAGTTCGTCACCCTCGGCAAGAACGGAACCCCGTTGGCCTGGCCGACGGCCGTAGCCCGGCGCGAGGACGGGACGCTCCTGCTGACCACGTCCCTCGCCTTCGCGCAGAAAGCGCTGAACGTACGCCGCGACGGCCGGGTCGCACTGCTCTTCTCCGACCCGACGGGCAGCGGGATGGACCGGGCCCCACAAGTGTTCGTCAGCGGCCGCGCCCACTGCCCTGACACGATCATGGCGAGCCCGGAAGGGGCCGAGGAATACTGGCGCAGGCTGTTCGAACGCCAGCCGCACAGCCGCTCCTACCTCAAGCGCCCCATGAGGCCCATGATGTCCTGGTACTACCTGCGCCTCCTCATCACCGTCGAGCCCGAGCGGGTGAGCGTACGGCCGAGTCTGGAGGAACTGCTCCAGGAAGAGGCACCGGCTCCCGCAACCACCACACAGGCGCTGCCCGGAGCCGCGCAACTCGGCGGCCAGCCCACGGCGGTGCTCGCCGGCCGGGACGCCTCGGGTGCTCCGCTGCTCGCCCGTACACGCCCGCAGCCGACACCGCCGGGCTACCTGGTCGAGGTGCCTTCGGACTGTCCTGTCGAGCCGGGACCGGCCAGTCTGCTGGTGCACCGGCACGACGAACAACTCAACCACATGTACAACGCGCTCGTACGGGGAGAACTGCGACGGTCCGACTCGGGCTGGCTCCTCACGCCGTCCACCGTGATCGAACCCATGGGGTCGGGCCGGGTCAGTGATGCCCTGCGGGTCCTGCGCCAGACGAAGCGGTCCACCGACCGCTACCTCGAGCGGCGCGGCCTGCACCGCCCGAAGGTGCAATGGGATGAGTTCCGTGCCCTCGCCGCGCCCACGCACACAGGGCGGAGCTGACCATGCAAAACCACCACTCCGCTCGGAAGGAATCGCCGTGCGAGCCCTGATCGGCCACCTCACCATCGCTTTGGCCCGCCTCGGGCGTCGCTCTGCTCACCCGGCGCTTCCCGCACCTTCGAACCGGGCTCGCTTGTTCGCCGTCATGAAGTCTCCCCACCATTGACCACCGATCCGGATCGTCGGGTCGCGCGGACCGATGGCGCAGCCGGGGAAAAGGGACGGACGAGGTTCTCACCATTCCCCACACCGCCGCCGGAGATCATCCACGGCGCTGCGCCGTTTACGATGTGGTTGTCATGGTCACTTTGAAGGTGCTCGGCCCGTTCCGGGTAGAGGTCGGCGGCCGCTCGGTTGACACACCGGGCCGGCTCGCTCGGATGGTGCTGGCTCAACTGGTCCTCGCCCGTGGAGAGTTCGTCCCCACGGAGCGGATCATCGAGAGGCTGTGGCCCACACGTGTCCCCTCGAGCGCGCCGGCGTCGCTGCACGCCTACATCGCACGCCTGCGGCGCGTCCTCGAACCGGAACGAGCACCGCGCAGTCCCGCCCGACTCCTGCTCAGCGCGCCGTACGGCTACGCCCTCGCCCTGGAGCGGGACGCGGTGGACGCCTGGATGTTCGAGGACCGGGTCACGGCCTGCTCGGCTGCGGGTCTGCCCTCCCACGCAGCGGCCGAGGGCTTGGCCGAAGCGCTCGCCTCGTGGGGCGGACAGCCGTACGCCGAATTCGGCGACGAGCCGTGGACGGCCGGTGAACGTACCCGCCTGGAGGAACTGCACCGTGCTGCCCGTGAACGGCTCGCCGCCGCGCGGCTGAGCCACGGGCAGGCGGCGCAGGCTCTCGCCGACGCGGGCGCGCTCACCCGGGAGCAGCCGTTGCACGAGGAGGGATGGCGGCTGCTGGCGCTGGCACTGTGGGCCCGTGACCGCCAAGGGGACGCCCTGGCCGCACTGCGGCAGGCCCGGCACGTCCTCGCGGAGGAACTCGGCGTCGAACCCGGGCCGGCCCTGCTGGAGCTGGAACAGGCCCTGCTGCACCAGCGTCTCGACGTTCTCCACCAGGCAACCGGGACACCCGTCACGGCCACCGCCCGAGCCGAAGCAGCCACCACCCCCACGACGGTACGCAGTTCCATCGCTGCTGCCGGACATACGACACCGGCCGCGCAGACCGGACCGGCCGCGTCGACGGTGCTGACGGCCGGCCCCATCGTGGGCCGTGACGAGGAGCTGGCAGCGATCGCCGCCGCTGCGGACCGGGCACGCGACGGCCGAGCACAGGTGGTCCTGGTCTCCGGCGAAGCCGGAATCGGCAAGTCCACCCTCCTGCAGGCCACCCTGCGCCAACTGCCCGCACAGGGCTGGCTGGTCGGATCAGGACAGTGCCCGGAGACCGAGGGCGCCCCGCCCGGCCGGGCCTGGTTCGACCTCCTCCCCGACCTCGCCGAGAACGCCCCACCAGGTCCGTACGCCGACGAGCTGGCGCCCCTGCTCAGCCTGGGCACGGCAAGCGGCTCCGCCCAGCCGGACGGCAGCCCGGCCCGACGCTATCGCCTGCACCGGGCGCTGCTCGGCTGGCTCCGCGATACAGCCGCGCGGCAGCCGCTGACGATCGTGCTGGACGACTTGCACCGGGGCGACCAGGAGAGCATCGAGCTGTTCCTGCTGTGCGCCGAGCAGCTGCGCGACGTACCACTGGTCCTGGTCGGCTCGTACCGCACCGGGGAGGGCGACCTGACCGGCGCACTGGCACGCCTGGCCGCCTGCTCGCCCGTACGAATCAATCTCGCCGGCCTGTCGGACGCCCAGGCGAAGGAACTGCTGCGGCGCTCAACGACCGACATCAGCGACCAGGCGGCGGCGGCCCTGGCCGAACGGGCCGGAGGCAACCCCTTCTACCTCCGGGAAAGCTCCCTCCTGGTGGCCGGCGAGGGCGAACAGCAGGCACTGGCCCGCATCCCGCAGGGGGTCCAGGACGTACTGCGGCGCAGGCTCGCCCTGCTCGCACCGACCGTCACGGCAGGACTGCGGCTCGCCGCCGTCGCCGGACGCGAGGCACCGGTCGCCCTCCTCGTGCACGCTGCGGACAGCGACCCCGACCAACTCCTCGACGCCCTGGACACCGGAATCACCGCCGGACTGCTCACCGAACCGCGCCCGGGTACGGTGCGCTTCAGCCACGCCCTCGTACGCGACGCCCTGGAGGCAGACCTCACGCGTCTGCGGCTGGCCCGGATGCACTCCCGACTCGGCAGGAGCCTGATCGCCCTCGGCTCGGACGACGTCGCAGCCACCGCCCACCACCTCCTGCGGGCAGCCGCTGTCGTCACCGCCGACGCCGGCCCCGCCGTCCACCATGCCCGGCTCGCATGCGAGCAAGCCGTGCGCCGCTACGCCCCGCAGAACGCCGAAGCCCTCCTGAACACGGCCCTCGGCCTCCTGACCGACCAACCGGCAGCCTTCGCCGACCAGGACCCGGCCCTGCTGCGGGTCATGCTGCTGGGCCAGCTCGTCGACTGCCGGATCCGTATGGGAGCCGTCGTACCGGCCCGCGACGCACAGCAGCAGGCCGTCCGGGTGGCCCGTGCCGAAGGCCGGGCAGACCTGCTGACCGCCGCCTACACGACATGGACCGAACCGACTCCCTGGCGCGTCCGCCCGTACGCGGCCTGCGACCCCGAAGCCGTAGAGGAGCTCACGAACCTGCTGGAGAACCACCACCCGGACGACCGGCAGCGGTGCCTCCTCCTCGACCAGCTCGCCGACGCACTCGACGACACCGACCCCCGCGCCGTAACCGTGGCACGCCAGGCCGTGGAGCTCTCCAAAACCGTGGGCGACCCCCGCCTGCGGGGCCTTACGCTCACCTCCCTGCTGCGCCGCATCGACTGCGAACTCGAACCAGCCGCCTATCTCGAACTCCACGAAGAACTCGCCGAGGTCGCCGCCTCCCAGGACAGCCCCGAATACTCCTGGATGAGCGCCTACACCGCCGCCCGGATCGCCGCCGCCCGCAACGACCCGGCGCAGATGGAGCGGTGCCTCCTCCGCGCCGACGAAATCGCCCGCACCTACGAGCTGGGCGGTGCCTTCGCCATCGCCCAGCTGCGCCGCCCCATGGTCGCCATGGCCCAGGGCCGGTTCGGCGAGGCGGAGCAGGACCTGGCGTCCGCGGTGGCGGAACTGCGAGCGCGTGGGGCGGTGGACCTCAGCGGCCTGGCGGGCCTGGCCGCCGGATGCATCCGCCTGCAGCAGGACCGGCTCGCCGAGGTCCTGCCGGTGGTGCTCGCGGTGTGGGAGCAGTACCAGCCGCTCAATGAAGCCCTCACCGCCCTCGCCCTGCTGGCCGCGGACCGCACCGAAGAGGCTCGCGAGGTCTTCGCCCGCAGGGTGCCGATCCGCCGCGACTTCGTCTACTCCATCCTGACCGCCCTGCGCGGCATCGCCGCCATCGCCTTCGGCGACAGGCAAGCGGCCGCCGAGGTCTACCGCGATCTCCTTCCCTTTCAGGGGCTGGCAGGCGGAGCGAGCAGCCTCAGCCTCGTCTTCCGGCCCGTCGCGCAGACCCTGGGCGAACTCGCCCAATTCCTGGGCCATGCGCAGGATGCGCAGCGCCACTACCGGGAAGCCGCGCGGGTGGCAGCCGCATGGGACTCCCCGCACTGGTCGGATGCCGCCCAGGCGGCCCTGGCCCGGCTCCCGCAAGCGGCACGACAGCGGCCGCACGGGTAGCGCCCGGACCGCGCAACGTCAGGTCAGCTCGGCCATGAACTCCGCCGCCAGCTCGAGGAACCGTTCGGGCGAGTCCGTCGTCAACTGGAGATCCACCAGCACCTCGTCGGTCTCCGCCGCGCACATCGTCCGCAGGTGGTCGCAGATCTGGCCCACGGTGCCACGGCGGTGACCCTCCGCCAGATCGGCAGCGAACTTGGTGACGTCGGGGTTCACACGCAGCACCCGCCGCAGTCCTGCCGGGTCCCGCCCCGCCCGTTCGGCCGCCGCAGAAGCCACGTCCCACAGACCGCGGAAGTACTCCAACGGCATCGAGGCCGCGAGCCAGCCGTCGGCACGCCGGCCCACCCGCTCCAGGGCAGGGGGAGTGAATCCCCCCAGTAGCACCGGTGGCCTCGGGCTCTGGAGGGGCTTGGGCAGAACGGTCGACTCGCGGATCGTCCACAGCGGGCCGGTGTGGACGACCGAGCCCGGCCGCCACACGGCTTCGAGAACGTCAAGCGTCTCCTCCAGCCGGGCGCCCCGGCCTTCCCAGGGCACCCCGGCAGCCTCGTACTCCTCTCGCATCCAGCCCAGCCCGATGCCCACGTCCAGGCGCCCGCAGCTGAGCAGGTCGAGTGTCGTCAGCGCCCGGGCGAGCACGAGGGGCGGCTGCCACAGAGCATTGAGCGTGCTGCTGCCCAGACGTACCCGTTCGGTCGCCATGGCCGCCACGCCCAGCGCGAGCAGCGGGTCGAGGTGAGTGCCGTACCGGACGGGCATCTGCCCGCCCGGGTACCCGTCAGGCGGGGTGAGCGGGGCCAAGAGACGGTCGGCCACCCAGAGACTGTGGCAGCCCAACGCTTCCAGCGCCGTGCACATGCCGGCGGAGAGGCGGGGGTCGGCGAACGGACCGAACTGGGGGACGGAGAATCCGACGCGCATCGGTGAGGGTTCCTCGATCGGTGAGTGGCGGGCAAGAGGGCCGGGCGTCCTGGAACGCGTCCGGCCGCGGGACGGAGGGGCTCACACGCGCGTACGCCGCCCCCGGACCCGGTCGGTCTCGCGGCGGTACTGCCGCTGCCCCAGCAGCTTCCACAGCACCCGGGCCGGCACGGGCAGCCGGGCGAGGAACTCCCTGCGCTCCTCGGGAGAGGTGTCCTCCAGGATGGCGCCCAGCGCGATCATCAGCCGGTTCCGGGGCGTCTCGGCGAGACCCCGCTCCCCGACCGCGTGCCAGTCCTTCTCGTTCACGTGGAGGGCGACAAGAGGCATGACCGTGCGCTCCTCTTCGTCAAGATGGGCGCACAGCTGGCGGTGATGCCGGCGCAGCGCCTCGGCCAGCTCGTCACGGTCCTCGGACAGAGCCTTCGCCTGCCACCGGTCCATGAGCACCTGGACCTCGCCGATCCCGTCGGAGAGCTCCCGGTGCTGCGCCTCCATCGCCAGGACCTGCTCGGCATCCAGGTCCAGGTGGGGCATCAGTACCGGCCAGAGCATCTCGTCCTCCCCGGTGTGGTGGGCGTGCAAGCCGATCGAGTAGAGCCGCCAGTGCTCGGCGAGGATCCGGGCCCGCGCGGTGTCGGCGGGCTGAACGTCCTGGACGAGTTCGGCCAGCAGGCGCGACTCGCGGCGGAACACCTGGTGGATCATCGCCATCTCGCGGGTGTAGGGGTGAAGGGCGGAGTCTGAAGCGTTGCTCGTAGTCATGACCCCCAGTCTTCGCAGCCCGATTGCCAGGCACTTGCACCCGACTTGCCGTAGGCGGCTCACGCGAACGTGACACGACGCCTGGGCTGTACGCCCGAACCCGGCCACGGAGCTCAAGCCCGCGCCGACCACTGCGGTGAGGCCTGCCAAGCCCGCCGCCGACCCACGGTGCCCCGGCGGATCGCCCGCCCCACGAAGCAGACCGACTCGGTGAACCCCAGGATCCGCCGGGCCGGAGGCTCGGCGGCTTCGCGTCGGCTGCAGACGTTCGGTGGTTCCTTCCCGGTTTCGTAGCAGCCCCCGACAAGGCCAAACGCCACCGTGTCAGTACAACAAGGCCGTACTTGCACCCCACGGACGACGGTTCAGGAACCGTAGGTGATGGACACCTGCGCCGATCCGGTGGCGGCGCCGGAAGTGCCGCCCGCCGGGACGAGGTTCGACCCGCCACCGCCGCCGCCGGGCCCGTCGGCAGTGGCGGTGACCAGGAAGCAGCCTCCGCCTCCGCCGCCGCCGTGCCAGCCGCTGCCGCCACCGCCCCCGCCGAATCCGCCACCGCCCGTGCCGCCGGTACCGGGCGTGCCGTCGGTGCCGGCCTTGGAGCCCTCGGGGCAGGCGGCTCCGCCCTTGCCGCCGAGGGTCTGGGTTCCGCCGCCACCCCCGCCGCCGCTGTCCGGTCGCTCGCCGCCGGGCTTCCCGGTATCGCCCGCGTCTCCGCCGGTGGCCTCGCGGTCGGGACCGGTGAAGCTGGAGCCGCGTCCGCCACCCCCGCCGCCGGCGGCGACGATGAGGCGGGGGTCGGTGCCGGGAACGCCGGTCAGGGCACACTTCGCGCGCGCCGAGCTGCAGGTGCGGACGTCACTGGCACCGCCGCCGCTGCCGCCGGGGCGCTGACCGGTGACGGCTCCGCCGCCCGTGTCGACGTTGACGTAGTAGGTGGTGCCGGGCACCACGGTGAGGGTGCCGGTGACGGTGGCGCCGGTCCCGCCCGCTCCGCCCTCGATGGCGGACCGTCCCGGCTCGCCTGTGGCGGTGACGGTCAGTCGGGTGACGCCGGCCGGGACGACGAACCGCTGGTTGGCGCCGGCGGTGAAGGTCTTGGTCACGGGCGCCGCTGCGGCGGGCGCCGCGGGCACTACCAGGACCGCCGGCATCGCCGCGGCGGCGAGCAGGAGCGCGGCCCGTCGGGCCGTGCGCCGAGGGCGTTCGGATCGCTGTGGGGTCAAAGTCACGATGGGGACTCCTGGACAGGGCCGTGGCACCCACCCCCCGGGGGCGCGCGCGGGCGTAGGCCGATGGTCCGGCCCCTGCGCGGGACCGTCCGCCGCGGACCGTCCGGGCCGCAGCGGTCAGGCGTCACGCTCTCCCTCAGTCTCCCCGTTTCCCGGTCCGCCCGCCTCCCGGCGTCGAGGTCCGTCCCGGCGTCCCGGATCCCGCAAGGACGGAGCGGGGACGCTCCAAGGACGCCTCTCCCTACGTTGATCAAGTCCTCGGCTTGGCGCCCATGGGTACTCCGCCCGGCAGAGGTCGGCAGATCTCGGCCTGACAGAGAGGGCCGTCTGGAGCCTGTGGTACGGCCGACGTTTACAGCGCCAGTGGCCCCGTCGAGCAGGGACGTGAGCTGGAGGGCGAGGTCCTCGGGGTCGGGCGGGCCGGCCTCCTGCCGTTGACTATTCCCGCGGACCAAACCCACGCCCTAGACTGCGACCGCTCCAGGACTTGGCGATCATCGGGAGGGCGTGCGAGATGAAACGAGCACTGATCAGCGCATTTGCGGCCGTGGCGTTAGTCGTGTCCGGGGGGAGCGTCGCCACCGCTTCCGACGGTGCTCCGCCGCGCACGACGCACGGCCCTTGCCAGTACACACAGACCCCGGACGAGCCGCCGGCGCGCTCTGTTCCACTGCCGCCTGACCCGCGGCGCACCCCCGGTCGTGGCACGGTTGATATGGCTGTTCCGACCAGCCAGGGCCCGCTCCCGCTGCACTTGGACCGGGCCAAGGCGCCGTGCACGGTGCAGAGTTTCCTGCACCTGGCACGGCATGGGTTCTACGACCGTACGGTGTGCCACCGTCTGACGGCGTACCCGACGCTGAAGGTGCTGCAGTGCGGCGACCCGACCGGTACCGGTGAGGGCGGGCCCGGGTACAAGTACAAGGACGAGCTGCCGGTGGACCTGCCGCCGGCACCGACCGATCCGACCGGCGCGCGCCGCCTCTATGGGCGCGGCCTGCTGGCGATGGCCAACGCCGGTCCGGACACGAACGGTTCACAGTTCTTCGTCGTTTACGGCGACTCCGCGCTGCGACCGAACTACACGGTGTTCGGCACGGTCGGCGCCGACGGCCTGACGACACTCGACAAAGTCGCCGCCGGAGGCATCGAACCGACCGCGCAGGACCCGGCACCGGTCGACGGCACACCCGTGCTGCGGACCGAGCTGCTCCGCGTCAGGCCGTCCTGCCAGCATTGACGCACCGCGGCGTCGGCACGTCTTCGATGAGCGTGCCTGGCGCCTGTGGCCGCCCCAGGCGGACTACGCCGGCAGGGTGAAGCGTCTGGGTGCGGCGTCACCGGGATGAGATGAGCTGGACAGGGAGACGCGGTGTCACAGCAGTTTCACTGATCGCCGATGTCGGGGGTCAGTGAAACTGCACCAACGGTCATGCTTCTGAACTGGGGTTGTGCAGTTTGGGTGAGCGGGTTTCGCGATGGGGTGGCTCACTGAATCTGCGCAGCGTCTGGGACCGTTGGTCGTCTGACCTGCGGTGTTCCTCGGGACCGGGTGTGGTTGCGCAGGTTGGTTGGGTACTGCGCGGTTTCGCTGGCCCTCGGTATGTGGCGTGGCCATGGGGTGGGGTTGGTTTCGAGCCACGTGGTGGGTGCGATCTCTCGGTTTCGTGTGAATGGGTGCGGCGGTGGCACTGGATGGGCGTCAGCCGGGACGGGATGGCTGTTCCCTTTTTTCGGCGTGCTGGTGCCGGCCTACGCGACCGCGGCGCGCCTTGGATGGGCTGGACAAGCTGTTGGTCCTCCTCTTGGACACCGTCCACGAGCTGTGTTGAACGTGTTCAGAAGCTCTGACAGCATGGCGTGCGGAAAGGCCTGCCAGGCCAGGGGGACGTGGATCCGTCTGCCTTCGGCACGAGTTGGGCGCGAGATCCAGAGGTCGGTACGACATGCTCATCGTCTCGCTCATCGCCTTGCTCATCGCCTTGCTCGTCTTCTTGTTCCTGTTGTTCCTGGGCCTGATGGTGGCTGTCGTGGCGGGCCTGCTCGTCGGGTATGCCTTCGTCGCGGTGAGCGGCAAGCTGTCGCTCACGGCGAGGGTTTCGTTGCTGGTGGCCGTGGCGACGGGTACGGCGGCGCTGTGGCTGGGGCTGGGGGAACCCTCCGGCGTCCTGCTGCCGCTGGCCATGCTGGTGTCGTTCCTCGCGACCCTCGCCTCGGGAGCCACGTTCCTCGGACTCGAAGCCCGCAAGCGGCGTGCATCCCGCTACCGCGCCCCGGCGTGGCAGAGCTGGTAGCCGCCCGCCCCTGTCGCTGGCCATGGGTGCTTTGAGCTGAGAGCCCGGCGCTGCTGAGGTGGCTGCCGAGTCCGGACTCGCAGTCCTTCTGACGTAGTCGTCACGCAAGAGCGGCCAGAACCAGATTTCTCGAGCCCAGAGGCAAGCCTCGGCGAGAGAGCTGCCGGCCGGAGCGTCCTCCCCGCGAAGAGTTGATACGCCCGTACTCGTTCAGTCACTGCGGGGGAGGGCGCCTGCGGGTGACCTTGTGGCGGCTGGCGGTGCCGGGATTCGCGCAATTGACGCGGGGGTACACGCGACGGCACGGTAGTCGCTGGTGCGGGTGATCCAGGCCGACAGAGCGGATGCCCGGCACATCAGCGGTCATGATCCTTTCGTGATCGACTGGATGAGTCTGACCCCCTTGGATCGGGCTGGCTCGGAACTGGGTGACGCTGGCCGGCATCCTGGCTTCGCCGATCCCGTCTACCTGCGCCGCCGCAACCAAATCACCAGGCTCGCGGCCGGGCACGTGGTCGGGGAGCCGTATGAGCCGGTTGCCTACACGCCTGCCGAGCACGCGACCTGGCGCATCGCCCACGCCGCGGTGCGCACGGCGCAGGACGTGTGGGCCTGCCCGGAGGTCCTGGCGGCGCGGGAGGCTGCCCTGATCCCGGCCGACGGCGTCCCGCAGCACTTTGAGGTCTCCGACGTCCTTCAGGCCCTCACGGGGTTCCGGTTCACCCTCGCGGGCGGGATCGTTCCCAACAAACGGTTCCTTGGCGCAATGGCAGACGGCTTCTTCCACGCCGTTCAATACGTCCGTCACTCCGCCCTCCCTCTCTACACCCCGGAGCCGGACGTTTTGCACGACGTGTTCGGGCACGGCGTTCACCTTGCGGATCCGGGCTTCGCTGACCTGTACCGCACCGTCGGCCGTGCGGCAGCCCGCGTCGAAAGCGCCGATGCCCTGGACTTGATCAGCCGCGTGTACTGGTTCACCCTCGAGTACGGTGTTGTCCTGACAACGGGCTGTCCGAGGGCCTATGGGGCGGCCCTGCTGTCATCCTCCGGGGAGCTCGCCCGCTTCACCCGTGCCGACCTGCGTCCGTGGAACCTTGCGGACCTGGTCCGCCTGCCCTACCAGGTGGCCGGTTACCAGCCCGTCTTGTTCACCGTCGCCTCGCTGGACCACCTTGCGGACGTCCTGCACGGCTTTCTCGACGACTTCGACGAGGAGACTGGCGCCCGCCACAACCTGCCGGTGCAGGCCGACCGCGGCTACTTGGCCCGGCCACGGGCACACTGACCACTCGCCGGCCCCAGCCGACGAGGCCTCCGCCGCGCGGAGCGCATCGTGGCGGACCGGCCCGGCGGGGCCGTGCTGGTGCAGACCCGGCGCGGGGCACTGGTCCAGGACCGGTGGCCGGACCTGCTGGCGGCCGCCGAGCAGCAGTTGCCGCACGGCCTGGTCCTCGATGTCGTCTGGGACGCGGAAGCGGGTCGGTTGTCGTTCGAGGCGTTGCAGCGCCGGGCGGTCGCCCGCGCCCGCGGTGCCGCCGGCACGGCCGCTCGGCGGCCGCCTCCTTCGTCGCGTTCGATGTCCTTCAGGTCGACGGCGAGGAGTTGCTCCACGCGCCTTACAGGCACTGCAGGACTCACCTGGAGAAGTTGTTCACCGATCACAACCTGACCGCTCCGTGGACGCTCCGTCCGATGAAGACGGACCTGGCGAAGGCGCGCCACGCCCCCGCCAGCTGGGGCCAGTTCGTGGACCGCGAAGAGGCGTGAGGCGTACGCCAACGATCAGGGCAGTTGTCGTCGCTGGTGGCGGATGCCCGCCGGCGATCACATGGGTCATGCTGTCGATGCCGGGATCCCGGACGATCAGGCCGTCCGAGCACCAGGAGTAGCGGCCGCCGAGAGCCTCACCGCTTCCTGCCCAGGTCTGCATCAAGCGTTCGACTTCTGCGACCGTGAAGACAGTCACGCTCCACCGGGAGCCGTCCTTGAGTCCACGAAGAGATCGAGGTTGCACACCGAGTCCGACTCCTCGTCTGGACTGGGCAGGAACGATGCCTCGAAGGCGTCCGTGCGGACCCGGTACCACGGCCCGTCCCAACCTCGTTCGACCGATCCGGGCGATGCGCTGCGACTCATTGATCTCAGCCGTGCTGCTTCCCGCGGCATAGCTGGGGACGTTCACCGTACGCGGCTGGGGAGCTCGGGTCGTACGCCGACACCGAGGAAGCACGTTCGACGCCAACGATTCAGGACACCCCCACACTCCGGGCAGGTGGCAGCCCTGGCACCTTGCACCGCCCGGGCCCTCGCGCCTGCCCGCCGCATCCGCCGCCAGTGCCGCGAACCGCACACCGACGTGCAGAACACCGCCGCCGCCCTCACCGTCGGCATCAATGGCCACCACAGTCACGGCAGAACCGCGGCCCGGGATCGTCGTCCGTGACCACGACCAGCCTCAGCCAGGGCGCTCCATCCCTGCCCACGGGACCACCATAGGGGCCCAGTCAAGGCAAGCCGAAATCCCGTGGAGCCCACCTGCATGGCGTGGAATGATCTTGGCGACTGCTGACGAGAAAGGGAAGGCTGAAAACGTGTACGTACCGTCATCTGCACGAGCTCTCAATGATGACGAGCGTGAGCTCGTGGAGCTGGCACGCCGCACCATAGACGCGCATACGGACGCCGGGCCCGACGAAGACGGGATCCACACGATGGGGGCTGCGGTCATGGCCGCCGACTACCGGATGTTCGCTGGCGTGAACCTCTACCACTTCACCGGGGGACCCTGCGCCGAACTCGTGGCTCTGGGAGCCGCACGAGCCCAGGGCGCCCGCCAGATGCGCTGCATCGTCGCCGTGGGAAACCACGGGCGGGGGGTCGTCGGCCCGTGCGGGCGCGATCGGCAGGTCTTCGTGGACTACTACCCCACCATGCGCGTCATCGTGCCCACGCCCGCGGGGCCCAGGTCCGTTCTCGCCGCCGACCTGATGCCGCTGACTCAGCGATGGACCCCGGAAGGCATGAACGGTCTCGACCCATCGCTCTACCAGGATCCCGAGACCGCCGGTCCCCCGATCATCCGGTTCAACCCCCGCTACCTCCAAGACGTCCGCTCTGGCGCCAAGACCAAGACCACCCGCTTCCGGGACCCCGCCCAGCTCGGGCCGGCACGGCTGGTGTTTGAAAGCGACCCCGAAGTCGTCCTGCCGGCAGAGGTGACCGGCATCAGGCACTGCCTGGTCAGCGACCTCACCAACCAGGACGCCCAAGCCGAGGGGCTGACGACCGCTACCGAACTCTGGGAAGTCCTCAAGGGCCACTACCCAGATCTGGCGGGAACCGACGAAGTCGACGTAATCACCTTCCAGATCAACGACAAGACAGGCGCCGCTTACTGAAGATTTCAGGGTGGGGTCGGTGGGTTGATGGCCAGACCGGTGGCGGTGAGGCAGCCGTCGACAAGGTGGGGCCGGAGTTGGATTCTGCGTAGCTCGCGGCGGAGTGTGCGGTCGAGGTCGTCGGGTGTGTCGAAGGCGGTGTTGGCCATCGCTCTGCGCACGAGTGACCAGACGGCCTCGACCGGGTTCAGGTCTGGTGAGTATGCCGGGAGGCGGATGGTGGTGAGCCAGTCGTGCTCCGCCTCGTACCGCTTCAGCCCGGCGGCCAGGTGGGTGTTGAGATTGTCCCAAACCACCACGATGGGGCCGTCGAGTTGGATGTGCGCGCGGACCAGGAGGTCGCGGTAGTCCTTCCAGGAGAAGCTCTTGCGGGCGCCCTTGAGCAGGAGATGGTTGCGGGGTCGGTGGATGAGGCGGCTCTTCTCGCCGAGTTTGTAGCAGCACAGCGCGGCGACCGAGGTCCGGCGGCGGGAACGGCCGCGGACGCGGATGACGGGGGTCTGTCCGCGTCGGCCCCAGGTGCGGGCCCGGGGCGGAGTCATCGAGAAGCCGGCCTCGTCCTCGAAGACGAGCCATGCCCCGGACGCCGCCGCGAGGCTTTTACCCGTGGCCAGACCTCCTTCTTCCACAGTTCCACCGCGTGCTCGTCACGCTCGAGGGCTCTGCGGGCGGGTGCCTGCCAGGACCAGCCGTGCCGTTTCAGCAGCCGCCACACCGTCGGCACCGACAGGGTCAGCCGCAGCCGGCGGCGGATCAGCGTCTGGACCCGGGCCAGCGTCCAGCGTTCGTCGTCGAAGCCGTGCGCCGAGGGGCCTTTGCCGAGTTCCTCCTCGAGCACGGCGAACTGGGCGTCGGTGACGGTCGGGGCGTTCGCCGGACCCGCCGAGCGCAAGCCCTCCATGCCGCCCTCGCGCCAGGCACGACGCCAGCGTTCCACCGACCGCACACTCACCCGCAGATCCTTCGCGATCACCGCGGTCTTCTCACCCGCCGCGAACCGCATCCCGGCCTGAAGCCGGATCCCCTCACGAAACGCCCGACGCTCAGCCGTCAGGCCCCCACCCTCTGGATACCTCACCTCACCGGCATACCGCAGGGATCATGAACCGTCACTACCCGACGACAACGCGAAATCCTCAGTAAACCACGGAGGCACCAGCGACGACCGGGACGACCGCAGCAGCGAAGAAGACGGCGCTGGTCGACGCATGATGACGCCCGACCGGTTGGGCTGGGATGCGGCCAAGGACCATGCCAGTGAGTTCTTGCTGGGGGTGGTCGCCCCTGCAGAGCAATCCGGCTATCCGGATGCTGGTGAGTTGAGGGCACGAGTCAGCTTTCGGTTGGCTGCGCGAGCGGCTTCCAGCTCCTTCGTTCGCTCGTTGAGCTGCCCTTTCGTGTGGGACTCTGCCAGATGGCCCGGTGCGAACGGACCTGCGGCAACCGCTCCTTCATGAGAGGCGACAGACTGGGCGTCCATGGGGCCCCTGCTGAACAGCGATCTTGGTCGACACGGTTCTAGCAGGAGCCCCATCTCTCCTTCAGTCTGCTTGACACACTGACCCCTGGCCCTGAACCAGGACCACACGGCGTTGGTACTAGCCTGTCCCGATGGGACTCGACATCACGGTGCTCATGGTCGACTGGGAGCACCTGGCGCGGATACCGGCGGACGACAGGGTGAAGGTACTGGGCGATGCCGCCTGCCCCGACTTCTGCTGCGAGGTGTGCGAAGACGCCGACTATGCCGTGACGGGCGGCTGGGTGTGGCAGCGGCAGGTGTCCTGGTGCGCCGAGTACCGTTTCCACGGAACCACCGGTTCCTACGCCTGGCACCCCCGATTGGGCAATGCCTGGGAGGAGGTCCGGACCTCGGTGGCGCCCGAACTGCGCGACGCCCTGGACCACTTCCTGCGCGGCCTGTTCTGGGAGGACCCGGACGACCTCACGGGGACGGACCCCACGGCCGCCGCGGAGGAGCAACGGCCCGCCGCGCGCGGCTTCCCCGACGACCCCGCTCCGTGGCGCCCCCGGGTGCGCTTGCTCAGCGCCCCCGACGAGGTGTCGGAGCTGGCCCGCTCCTGGCAGGTGGCCGCGCCCCGGCTGGAGGAACTGCGCGGGCCCTTCGAAGCCGAGGCCGCCGGCTGGGCGGGCCGGCCCACCGACTTCGACGCCGCCGCAGCGCTGTTGCGCGAATGGGGCGACGTGGCCACGGAGGCCGGCGCCCGGCAATGGGGCCTGGTCGGTCTTCCCTTCTAGGCCCGATGCCGTGTAGTTGTGCATGTGCGTGCTGGTGGCAGCGGGTGGGTGTCAGCGGTAGCGCGTGCGGCACGCCTGGTGGGGGAGGATCCATGCCCGGTCGGCTGCTGTCACGGGGTGACCACGGGGCTGCCGGGGAGTGACTGCGTGCAGGCGAATAGCCCTTGCCCTGGCGGCCCTCAAAGTGGCGGTGCAGACCCGTCCACAGACGGACGTTCAGCCGTCCCCGCTCCGCCCACGACCTGGGCCCGGTTGTTGTCGAGCACACCGACGATCCCGCCGGACCGCACTTCCACGCAGGCGGACCGAAGGGAATCACAGTCGAAGACCAGTCACGATCCGGAGTGACTTCCGGCTGGGACTGATCCCAGTCGGCCCACCCATGGAGATCCCCAAGTGACAGAAGCAGATCCCGGCGTCGTGGTCACCTGGGCCCCGGGTGACACCACGGTCCGGTGGAGTGGCCCGGCGGGGAGCGCCGAGAAGTCGTACGAGCGTCCGCCGCAGGATGTCATGGCGTGGCGGGAGTACGACGAGACGCTGGTCGTGGTGGTGGAAGCCATCAACACTGCACCGTTCACCCCGGCGGACAACGCGGTGGTCTTCCGGGCCGACGGCTCGGAACGGTTCCGGCTGCACCCGCCGCGTGGCCTGGTGTACACGCCGAGCGAAGTGCACGGCTTCTACCTCGCTGTGCCGCAGGACGGCCGACCGCTCATGATCATGGTCACGCGCAACGCGGGTGATTTCCAGGGCCGCATCGACCTGGAGACCGGCGAGATCGTGGACACCAACCACTGGCGATGAGCCGGAGAAAGAGTCCAGTGGCAGCAGCAGAACCCGACGTAGTGGTCGCCTGGACCTGGGCGACCAGTACGGTCCGGTGGAGCGGCCCCGCCGGGACCGTCGAGAAGTCGTACGAGCTTCCGCCCGAGTCCGTCATGGCCTGGCGGGAGTACGACAAGACGATGGTGCTGGTGGTGGAAGCAAAACCGCCCCGAGCCGCCGGCCCGAAAGACCACCGCGTTCTCCGACGGCGTGAAGGGCGCGCCGTTGAGCGCTGGCCCGGAGCGGCGGTGAAGGAGGTCAACCCCGAGTGGTCCTGACCCTCCCTTCGAGTCGATGCTCGCCCGGGCCGCCGCGTCCGTCCCCGGTCCCGGCGTTCTGGCGGACGGCTTGGCCCTGGAGAAGAAGTTGTGGACGGGGTTGCCAGCTGTCCGTTGTCGGCCGCGGTGCTGGCACTCTGTGTCAGCGCGCCGCGGCAACCGAGTCGATGGTGCCGTGCCAGGTCCTGCGGTATCCCTCGCGGAGAGGGCCGCCGACGAGGTCGAGCACCTTCGACGCTGCGCTGATCAGTGCTGTGGGGTCGCCTGACCCGCACAAGTGGTGGTGTCCTTCGAGGAGGGCGGCTCCGCGCTGTGGGTCGGCTTCCAGCAGGCGTCGGGGCAGCCATTTCCCGCCGCCGATCCACGCGTGATGGTGGTCGCAGAGCAGATCGGCGGCGGCATTGACCACGTACCCGGCCACGGCCAGACGCTCGATGGGGTCACTCGCGTCAGCGAGGTCGTCCAGTGCGTCCGTCAGCCCGTAGCGTTTCGTATCGACGGTCTCCGGATCCAGTGGAGACGGACCTTCGCGAAGGTCCGCTTCGGCCAGGGCGCGAGCGCGGCCGGCCTGGCCATTGGAATCGACCAGAACGAGACCGGAGGCGTACATGTTCTGAAGGACCGCCCGCCGTGCGGCGATGTCTGCGGCGAAGAGCTCGAGGAGACCGGTGCGAGTGTGGACGAAGAGTTCTACGACACGTTCCTCGAACCGGATCGTTTCCCGGCAGGTCACGCCGCCGTCTTCGATGAGCACCGCGATGTCCAGGTCACTGCTGGCAGTGACTCGTCCGGTAGCCGTGGAGCCGGCGAGGACCACGGAGAGCGCATCGGGAAAGCGGCTGCGGACGAGACGTCGCGCCTGGTCGATGGGGTCTGCATGCATGAGGGGCAGAGTGCCAGGATCCTTGATCAGAGGCGAGTCGATTCCGCACGGCGTGGTCCGAGCGACTCGATGCCGAAGCGACGGACCGTCTGTTGGTGATGACAGCTATTCGTGAGGGGTGAGTAGCCTCCTCCGCAGCACGCGTGAGACCGGCGGCCGTGCGCGGCCGTTCCTCTCGTAGCCTGTCGATGTGACCCGCCATACCCCGCCGCGACCAGTCCGATTCTTGGACCTGGACCAGGAGACGGGCTGGGACTACCAGAGCCACCTCTCCACCGCGCCCGGGACGAAACTGGTTGGATACCCCGGCTGGTGCCAGGATCCAGAATGGCCGGAATGCGCCGAATGCGGGAATCGAATGGAACACCTGCTGACAGTGGAGAGCACGGAAGCGGACGCTGTGTCCCAGCATGCCTGGACCCCGGTTGAGGAGGGGCACACTCTCTCCACGGGTCCTGGCCTGGTGCTGGGCGACCTTGGTGGTGTGTACCTATTTGAGTGCCACGTCTGCCCCGGGCGTCCATTCACACACCGCAACGACTGCCCGTAGTGCACGAAGCCCGGTCCTGTTTCCTACGAGGTCACGAATCATCGGAACCCACGAGCCTGTGCAGGGTCGCCCGGAGGCCTCTTCCGCTCTCAGCGCCAGGAGGGATGCCCCTCGGCGCCGCCGCCGGTGGTGAGGGTACGCTCGCCGGTCTTGTCCGCGCGCACGGCCCAGATCACGGGCTTCTCGTACGGGCCGCGGACGAAGGCCACCCACGTGCCGTCGACGGACCAGGCGGGGTCCATCTCGTGGGCGCTGGTGGCGACCAGTTCACGATCGTTACTGCCGTCGGCGTCCACGAGGCGGATGTCGCCCTGCGTGCCCGTGCCGTAGGTCCCCGCCGTATAGGCGAAGGTGGAGCCGTCGGGTGACCACACCGGGTCGAGTGCCGGACGGGGCAGCCGGGTCACCTGCTGTGGGGCGCGGCTCGGGGCGGCGGGGTCGACCAGGTGGATCTGCCAGTTCTCGGGCGCCGTCTGCAGACAGACCGCGATGCTCTTGCCGTCCGGCGACCACGCGGGATCCTCGACCTGGCTCCCGCCCGAGGTGAGCTGGCGGGCCGTGCCGTCGGCGACGCCGACCACGAACAGCTGCTGGACACCGTCCTCCTTGCGGAGCACGGCGAGCTGGCTGCCGTCCGGAGACCAGGACACCCTGCCGCCGGCGATGGAGGTGATCCGCCGGGCGTTCGAACCGTCGGCATTGGCGGTCCAGACGGCCGTGCCCTCGGGTGTGCTGCGGGTGAACGCGAACGACCTGCGGTCAGGGGACCACTGGGGCAGGGTGTCGCATGCGCCTGCGCCCCCTGCGATGAGCCCCACGGGCTTCTCTGTCGCGGCGTCCCGGCGGGCGATGACGCTGTGGCAGGTCCCGGGCCAGCCCGGGGCGGTGTCCTGCCGGATCAGCAGGGGATCGGCCGGGAACGGGGCAGGGGCAGGGGCGGATCCGGTGGGCGTGGCGGCGCCGGGCTTGGAATTGTCCTTGGTGGAGTCGCTCCAGGGCTGCCACACGTACAGGCCGACGACCGCGAGAGAAGCCACGAGCGCCGCCGCCACCACCGCGCGGCGCCGCCGGGGCCTGTCTGCATCTGCATCCGCCTGCGGTACCTGCGCAGGGGCGGGGGCGGGGGAGAGCCGCGCCGCGGGTCCCGTCACGGTGCGCGGCTGTTCCGTACGGGGCTCCACGACGACCGGCGGGACGGCGTCCGGTACCGCGAGGTCCTGCGCCGTGTCCGACGGGCCGTCCGGCACGGTGGGACGCACCGCCGGTTCCGGGGGCGGGAGCAGTTGCGTTGCCGCCTCCGGCAGCCAGGAGCCACCGTCCGGGTGGCGGACGGTGAGAGTGTCGAGGAAGGCGGCCGGGGTGGGCCGCGCCGCCGGGTCCTTGGACAGGCAGGCACCGATGGCTTCGCGGAGTTCACCGGGCACCGCCGTCAGGTCCGGCTCCTCGTAGACCACCTTGAAGTGCCTGGCCGCGGAGGGGCCGTCACCGAAGGGGGCGCCACCCGCCGCCTGGGTGAGCACCACCCCTAGAGCGAACATGTCGACCGCAGGGGTGACCGCGCCACCACCGGTGAGCTGCTCGGGTGCCAGGAATCCCGGGGTGCCGACCTGCAGCCCGGTCTGTGTCAGGGACGTTCCGTCCAGGGCGCGCGCGATGCCGAAATCGATGACACGCGGCCCGTCCTCCGCGACGATGATGTTCGCGGGCTTGAGATCGCGGTGGATGACCCCCGCTCGGTGGATCGCCTCGAGTGCCTCGGCCAGGCCGGCCGCCAGGACGGTGAGCGTGTCCAGAGGCAGCGATCCGACGCGCGCGAGTACCGCTTGCAGGGTGGGACCGGGCACGAAGGCCGTCACCAGCCAGGCCGGCTCCCCGTCCGGGTCGGCGTCGACCACCGGCGCGGTGTGGAAGCCGCCGACCCGCCGCGCGGCCGCGACCTCGTCGGCGAACCTGCGCTTGAACCCGGGCTCGGTGCTCAACTCGGGACGTACGACCTTGACGGCGACCGCACGGCCGGACTGGGAACGGCCCAGGTAGACCACGCCCATGCCCCCCTGGCCGAGCCGTCCCACCAGCCGGTAGCGACCCTCGCCGAGCGAGGTGGGATCGCCCGTTTCGAGCGGCTTCATATGTCCCCCGTTTCACACCTTGCGCAATGAACAGCCTCTCCCTACCCGTCGCGCCGTCCACCAGTCAAGCGAGGCCCATGCGGGACCCGACACGGATGCCCTTGGCAACCAGTGCTCCTGGGCCCCGCACCCGGCCGACGGCACGGCGTCCGGGGCCGGGGCAGACGACGGTCGTCCTGTCCGTCGCCGACTGCCGCACGAGCTCGTCGAGGCCCTCCGCAGTCTGTACGGCCACCCGTTTTGGACTACCCCCGGCACATCCCCGACGGGCATAGTCGAGCTCCGCCGCCAGGCCCGCGCCCGCCTATGCAGTTGACCGAGGCGCAGGACCTGATGGGACCGCCAGGACCACTGAACGGCTCGCAGCGGCCCGGGATTGGACAAGTCGGTGGGCCGTGGTCGACGACGCCCTGGCGGAACGGGTGACCGACCGTCCGCCTGTTTCGCCTCTGATGACTGAGGCATGGAACGAGCTTTGGTCCAGTCGTGGCGGGATGGCCGTTCGCGAGCTGTGCCGGACTACCGGAAGGGGAAGCCGACGCATAGAGACTCTCTTCCGTGAGCACGTAGGGATCCCGCCGCAGACCCTGTCCCGGATCATTCGGTTCCAGTACGCTCTCAAACTGCCGTCCCGATTACCGCTCTCTGGCCGAGCTCGCGGCCATGAGCGGATACCACGACCAGCACACATGAACCGGGACTTTCGGACTCTGTCCGGTTATACCCCAGGCAATTACGCGATCTCATGGACACCGACCTGACCGACACCCGCGGTGTCGTCTCCCTGCTGTCGGAACTGAAGGAGGCTGGGGCGCAGGAGGCGGTGCAGCGGCTGCTCGCTCGGCAACCCGCCGCCCACGCCGACCTGACCAGCCCGCTCGGCATCGTTTTGCTGTCAGCACTGATGGAGGCCGGCACGAAGGAGAATGTCATTCCGAAGTACGGGAGAGAGACGGACGGTCGCACCGCGGCACCATGGACATGGAGTGAGCTGTACAACGGGCCAAGCGTTTAGACCGAACCACAACGTAGATAGACCGGCTCACTTCAAAGGGACGCTCCTCGGGGTGGTTCGGATGAACGGCATCGCGACGTGCCTGACTTGCTGGCCCACAGATCCTCCGCCTGAAACGGATGAACGTGCGCCCCACCTGACCGTCAGGGGCGCTGGCGGATCCACTCGGTCCGGGGCGCTGCTGTGTCTGCTGTCGGGGCGGATGGTCCGGGGTGCTGAGAGCGATGACATTCGGAGGCCGACCCTAGGCGGCACACGACTGCTGCACGGCGCCGCTGCCCGCGCGCCAGGGACTATTCGCCGGAGACTCTCTGCCTTCTCTGGCGAGAATGAACCATGGACCGTCTCTTGCACCTCGGCCGTACGCTCGATGAGCTGGACCCACCCCGCTGGGCGCCTCCTGTCTCTGACGCGACCCGTCTGGTCCGCAAGGTCCATGAGCTGCGGCGCATTCCGCTGGGTGAACTCGGGCCGGCGGATCTGCGGACCCTCATCTCGCAGCAGGTGGCGCTGTCGTACGTGCTTCCGCTCGCCGTGCGCTTGCTGCTCGAGGAGCCGCTGCTCGACGCCTACTTCTACGAGGGCGACCTCCTGCTCGCCACCGCCAGCGTCCCCGTTCGGCCTGGTCCCTGCTGCCGGACCTCGCCGCGCAGCTCTCTGCCGTGATCACGGCATTGCCGGAGGAAGTCCTCGCAGGCCTGCCCCGCGGCGCCGCCGAAGAACTCGCCCGATTCGTCGCGCGCGCCGAATCGCTTTGCTGATGAAGGCGCGGGTGAACGAAGCCCCCGACTCCGCTCCAGGGCGCGCGATGGTCCACCCCTGCGCGGCAGTAACCCCGAACACGGGCCGACACAGCCCTCTCTCCCGGTCGCTAGGTTGGCTGTCGGCGGTCGCGTGAAAGTGCACAGGGCGGTACGCGGAAACGGACTCTGGCGCTGATCTTGTGACGGCCGCAGGGGGGCAGGCTTGCGGGTGACCGATGGTGGTCGAGGATGATGCGGGGATGACTGATCAAGTCCCCTTCCTGATTCCGGCACCCGTGTTCGATGACGAGCGCATACCCGTGCTCGTCGGCGGCTCGGCGACAGCCGGGCGCTACATGGTGGGTGGTGCCGTCGTCGTCATAGGTCCGGCCGGAACGGTGATCATCGCGAAAGCAGGAGATGCCCCTGGTGTGAGCGGTGTATGGAACGCGGAGGAGGTCCGTCTGCTCGGGCCTGCACCGGGGCCGGTAGCAGAGCGACTCATGGGGTCGCCCCGGGGCGGGGACGAAGGCCCGTTTCCGGTCCACATCGCGGTCGGTGTGGGGGACGAAGTTCTCTACCTGGGCACCAGCCAGGTAAGCCGGGCCAGCGCATCCGACGGCGTCATGACCGACTGCGAATTGCGCCTTGAATCCCCGCTGAGCAGGGACTCGCTCGACCGAGTACGTCCACCGCTCCCCGCGGGGGACCTGCCGGGCCTGGAGTGGCTCAGGCATGTGAACGGCGACAGGGCGGCAGCGCTGAATGAGTTCATCTCCGGCTGGTACCCGGCTCCCACCGAGTCGGAGACCGAAGAGGCCGATCCTCCCACCCCCCGCACCGCGTCTCCCCTGCCCGATGGGCTGAGACAGCTGTACCGGCTTGCGGAGCGGCGGCCGTACGTCCTCGGAGTCCAGAACAGAATCCTGCCCGAGACCCGCCTGCAAACCGACCTTCGCGGGGAGATGCGGATCTTTGGCGACGAGAGCCAAGGAGGCTTCTTCTGGTCACTCCTCTGGACGCTCGACGAACCGGAGGTCGATCCGACGGTCTGGTTCGGTGAGTTCGATGAGGAACCGATCGCCGAACAGGAGCCGCTCAGCGGCTTTCTGATCCAGTTCTCCCTCTTCGAGGCTTCCATGGGCGCCGACCATTTGGCCCTGCCCCGCAGACTCACCGCACCACAGGTCGAGCTGATCACCCAAGTCCTCCAGCCCGTGCCACTGCGTCCCTTCTGGCCCTGGGTTCCCACGCGCTTCTACGTGGCACCCGGCCTGGTGATGCGTGTCGGCAGCGAGGATGGCGAAGAATTCGACGCCTGGGCTGGGGCCACCCACCGAACCGCTTTGAGCCCGCTGGCCGACCTCCCCATCGACTGGCTCCGCTTCGACGGCTGACCATCACAAAATCGGCGACAGAGCCCGGAAACGTGCACAGCCCTGGGACACAGCGCAGGTTCCCAGTGGCTGTCCGAAGCTGAGCCATCCGCCTGCGGACGGCTTGCCGGGTGGTCGTAGACTCGCGCGCCATGGAAGAGACGTTCGAGCTGGGGGCCATCAGTTGCCCGTCCGGCACCCTGGTGCTCATTGACGGTGGTTACCTGGGGCTGTGGAGCGGGGAGCTGTCGCCGGCGGACATCGATCCGGCTTCCTTGGGTATTGAAGACGCTGCAATGGCCGCCGACGTCACGGGCGCCATTGACTTCGTGGTCACCGGGCCGGACGCTTCCGAAGCCGTTCGGTGCTTTGGCCGCCAGCCAGGCTCCAGGCTCCATGACATCCCGGCCTCGGAAGCCGCCGAATTCGAGGCGACTTTCGATGAGCACTGCCGATCTTCCGGCCTTGACGCGAGGCTGGAGGCCCTGCCGGTTCGGGAGGCCCATGCCCACAGGGCCCGTCGGACAGGCGAAGAGGGCGGTGGCAGCTTTTTGATGTTCGGCGTGCCCGTCGTTGCAGTAGGTGGCGTACCCCGAAGTCGGCACCTGCCCGTACTGGCTACACGGGTCGACTATGGCGACGGTGTCGGGGAACGCTGGTCCGAGATCTCGATCCGGATGAGTGAGGGCCAGGTGACGTCATCGGTTTCCTTGGGTGACATCGGCGTGGACTGGGCACGTGTGCTTTTCGGCGATGCCGACGCCCTGAGCCTCTGGCAGCACGATGAGCCGGTGGACGGCTTGGCCGATGTGGCGTTCTGGGGTGCCGCGGCAGACGAAGCGGCTGCAACGTTTGCTGCACCCGAACTGGGCGAGCTTGGCGAGGACGGTGTTCGCGGGTGGACTGGCCTGCCCGTCTCGGAGGCAATGCACAGAGCACGCGCCCTGTTGAGATGGAAGGACGAGACTGGACGGCGCATGGCGGTGGACTTCCGACCGCACTCCCATCACTGGCAGATCATGCGCGAGGTACGTGCTTCGCAAGTCGGGGCCGGATCCGTGGAACTCGGTGATGCCCGAGTACTGTGCGCAATGACGAGCTGGGGCGATGGCTTCTTCCCGGTGATCGCCGATCTGGATTCATCGGGTGGCCTCCTCGCAGTGCGAGTGTGCTTCTCCGACGTGCCCTGAACAGCCGGCCCAGAGCGCGCGGGATGGGCACGTAGCGCCGTACCTCGGTGAGCACTTTCGTGGCTCTGGAAAGACCTTCGTAGGCGGAGATCATCTCGGTGACACCGTCGGCCGGTCTGCATAGCGTCGGCGGAGGTGGGCGATCAGGATGACGCGGTGATGGAGGAGGGAGACGCCAGCGCGTCCGGCCGTGAGGCGTTTCTGCAGCTTGATGTCAGGAGACTGCGACTCTGCCGCAGTCGGGCTGGACGACCGCTGCCGTCCATCAGACGGTCGCCGACGGCATCGCCCGTACGAAGGCCGAAGGCAGAGGCCGGCGGACCGACCTGCTGCGCCCCGTGACGCCGCAGGCTTGGTCCGCCACGCGAACGGCCGCTGAGCCGGCGCTCAGGCCATCTCGTCACGGATCTCGTTGCGGTGCTCCTCGTAAACGAGTCGTGCCTCGTCGTTCGGGAGCGCCGGGGTCGTGAGGCCGCAGGCACAGGTCACCACCGTGAGGTCGGACAGAGCGCGCAGGGTGTGCCCCTCGGGGCTGGTCCGGGTCGCCTCCGTCGGCTTCCTGTATCGGAGGTTGTGCAGGTAGTGGGGCGGGCGGACAGCGGCCGGGGCGACGGCGGCGCTGGTGTCGTCGAGGGTGAAACGGTGCTCGCTCATGGGTCCAGTGTCCTCTGCCGGACGCGAGTAGCCTGCGCCCGCGCGGCAGAACACGACGCGAGCATCACCGAGCTGGCCGCGGGGCAGCGGTGACCCTTCGCCGGTCCTTCGGGCGCGGAATTCGAGCCGAGCCTGCGGCCGCACTCGTGACCTGGAAGCCACTGGACGGTGGAGCCGGCGCCGCGGCGCCCACAGCCAGTCTCCCGCCCTCCCGGGCCGCAGCATCCCCCGACCCGTGGGCCGCCCCCCCCGCCCCGGCGGCCCGCCCCGGCGCCTGCTCCGGAGGTGGTGGGCCTGAGCCCCCCCCCCCGCGTCGGCGGGGAGCATGTCGGCGTCGGCTGAAAAGTGGACCAGTTTGGTTTCGGTTCAGTCGTTGTCGTTGGCGGTGGGGGCGCGTCCGAGTTCGCGTCCTTTCATGCGGTAGGAATCTCCCTTGAGGTAGTGGACCTCGGCGTGGTGCACGAGGCGGTCGATCATGGCGGCGGCGACGGTCTCGTCGCCGAAGACAGCGCATCAGGCACACTCCACGTTGGTGCGGCGAGGTAGCGCGCTGTGCTGCGGGTGCTGGCCGGCCTCCCTCCGGCTGCGGATCACGCTCTGCGTGGCTTGGCGGTCAAGGCCACCCGGTACCCCTCCTGAACCCGCCGCAACCGATCATGGGACAAGCTCGTACCGCCGCACGTCTACAGCGGTGCCCCGACCCCGAGCAGGGAGAACGCGCCATGACCCAGCAGATCCTCGAGCGTGTCGCCGGATATGAGCAGCGGTTCAACACGCTGTTCGAGCAGTACTTCGACACGGTGAGAGCCGGACTCGATGCGCCGTCGTTCAGCCGTTTCACTCCCGACTGCCTGCAGTTTCTCAGAGAGTTGTCCTTGCGGGGTGGGAAGCGGATACGGGTGGTTGTGCTGCATGAGGCGGCGCGTCTGGTGACGGACGAGCCGGTCGGAGGACTCGACGCCGCAGCGCTGAGCATCGAGCTGCTGCAGACGCACGGTCTGGTGCACGACGACCTCATCGACGACAGTCCCACCCGCCGCGGCGGCCCGTCCACCTATTACGCCTACCGTGAGCGGTTCTCCGAACACCCGCAGACGGCTCTCGGTCTGACCGTGCTCGCCGGCGACCTCGCTCTCGCCCTGTCCCTGCAGGTAT
The DNA here is from genome assembly GCF_041200175.1 of Streptomyces sp. R33. NCBI lineage: Bacteria > Bacillati > Actinomycetota > Actinomycetes > Kitasatosporales > Streptomycetaceae > Streptomyces > Streptomyces sp. R33. The sequence continues at coordinate 8,263,493 of NZ_CP165727.1, forward strand.
TGCTGGAAGCGAAGACGTCTGGGGCGGTGCGGCAGGCCATGGTCGAGGCGCTCGCCCGAGCGGCGGCCGACACTTTCGTGGGCCAGATCATCGACCTGGAACGCGACTTCGTCGGCGCACCGGACGAGGACGCCCTCCACTGCGTGGCCGACTACAAGTCCGCCCGCTACTCGATCCTCGCGCCCATGCAGCTCGGACTCCTGGCCGCAGGCGCGCAGCCGGCGCTCTTCGAGACGGAGCTGCGCGAATATGCGCGGCTGGTGGGGATATGCGGGCAGATGCGCGATGACTACCTGGACCTGTTCGGAGACGCGGCCGCCATGGGCAAGCCGACCGGGACTGACATTCGCGACGGGAAACACAGCTACACCGTCCGTGCTCTGCTGGCGTCCGTCGACGACGCCGAGCGTCGCGTGGTGGAAGCCGCACTTGGTGACCCGTCCTGCACGCCGCAGACCATTGCTGCCGTTCGGGAGATCGGGGAGCGCCGGGGCGTGACAGTCAGGATGCAGGCGGATATGCGCCGATATGCGCAGCAGGCGTCCGCGGTGGCCGCCGGGTGGCGGTCACAGTGGAGGGAGGAGTCGGTCACCTTCTTCGAGCAGCTGCCGCTGTGGAGCGTTGAGCGAGCCAGGTGACCAGCGCAGGCAGGCGAGTGCCTGGTCGGGGGTCGACCCGCGGGCTGCTGCTCATGAGGTCGCATCCGGTGGGTGCGCAGCGCTGGGCGGACGGCTGGAAGCCCGGCTCCGGGGCGGTGCGGGGGAGCGGCCCGGGGGCGTCCCGGCCGGGACACCTGGCGGTGGAGCCTGGCGTGCGGGTGCCGTCGGCGCGTGTGCGCTCGGAGCACCCCGGTCTTTTTTTGAATGGCGCGGCGACCCCGTCGCGCGCATCATGGGACAGGCGCGCCAAGGCTGGTCCCCGGGAACGGGGACCGCGAGAACAGGCCTCGGGGAGAGATGAGAATCTCCATGAGGATGCGCAATCACAGGACCCCGCGCACTCGCACTCCGTATACACGGGCTGTGACGTCGGTGGCGGCGGCGGGTGTTCTGATCGTCCCGCTCGTTCCGATGGCCACGGCTGTGGCCGTGGCTCAGCCGTGGCCGCACTGCGCGGATGCGAGCCCCGACTCGTACGACAAACCGCCCCCCGCCGACCCGGGCCGCTTCGGGTACGGGGTGCTGCCCGCCATTGAGGGCATCACCTGCCTCATCAACGCGGAGCGCCAAAGGCTGGGGCTCCGGCCGCTCTCGCAATCCGCTGAGCTCAGGAACGCGGCGAACAAGCACGTGACCGCCGCGCTGGCTCAGAAGTGGTGGGGCGCAGGCAAGAATCCGCACCAGAATCCGCGGGTCGCCGGTTCGGCGGAACAGCAGATCGCGGCCCGCATCAAGGACGCCGGGTACTGCGCGAACGGCAGGTCGTGGGCCGGCTACGAGATTGCCTACAACGACTGGGACGGAGAGGGCACTCCGCGGGCGGCCGTTAACTGGTGGCTGAACATCAGCAAAGGCGGCCACGCCGAGATCATCCGCGACCCCTCGCTGACCGAGTTCGGCATCGCGCCCAGGGGCGGATCGGCGGACCCGGCCGGCGTGGGGAAGAGCGATGCGGGGACCTACGTGGTCAACCTCGGCCGGTGTGAGAAGTAGCGAGCCGGTGCGTTGCGTGACAAGGCCGCGTGGGTCGCCGCCCGGCACGTCGACAACACCGGAGAGGTTCCGCTGTCCAAGGACGTCGAACCGGCCGCCCCGCAGGGCTGACGGCGGGTCGGCCGGCCTCTTCGGGGCCGCCTGAAAATGTCCTGGGGGCGGCCCCACGGCTGGCCCCAGGACTGGGCCGTGCTCGGCGGGCGTGGCGGTGACACGTGACCGCCAGCGCGGCGACGTGCCCCCCTCCGACCCGGGGAACAGGGGCGCCGGTGTTTCGTTGTGATCGCGGGTCAGTGACCTGCACCTGGCAGTCGGCGCCGGACTGCAGGTTCTCGCCCATGCTTCTACTCGGGCCCATCCAGGGCGCGGGTTGAGCCATGAAGAGCCCCGAGGGAGGAGAGCGCCAGGGCAGTGAGGTCAATCAGTGCAGCCGCCGGGCCGGGCCGGGACGGGGACGGGCCACTGTCTCATTCGCAATGTCCGAAGTGCGCACCGTGGCCCAGTCATTGGAGTGGATGCCCATGTGGACCGCCGACGGTCCGCTCGGCGCCGATACCGACGACATACCTCTCGAGCTGCGCCGAACACGCGGTGCTGTCGACGCTGCTGCGCAAGGCGTCGGAGCTGCGGCTTGCGGTGCCGCCCGAAGAGGTGCGCTGGCGTCGGGGCACCATCAACCGGGGCCCGTAGGTGCTCCCCCTGGCCTGGTCACCGCCGCGTCATGCCCGATCCGATCGAGAGGCCGGATCATGCCCGACCAGGACCCGTCCAAACCCGTCGCCATGATGGGGTCAGTGGTCTGCCCATCGCGCTGTCATTTCGGTTCGGTTGGCGTATCCGAGTTTGGCGAGGATGCTGCGGACGTGGCTTTCCACCGTCCGTTCGGAGATGATCAGGTCGTCGGCGATCTGGCGGTTCGTGCGCGCCCGGACCACGAGTTCGGCGATCTGCCGTTCGCGCGGGGTGAGCGGGCCGGTGTCGTCGCGCCGCGCAGCGATCTCGTCGAGGAGGCGTGCGGCGGCGGCGGAGGGACCGGGCAGGTCCAGCCGGTCGGCGATCGCCACGGCCTCCCCGGCGAGGGCGGCCGCATCGGCGAGGGCGCCTTTGTCGCGTTCCACAGTGGCGAGGTTGAGGCAGGTCAGTGCCACATATGGCCTTGCGCCGAGGGCTCGGTTGCGGATCAGCGCTTCACGGAGCAGTTCCTCGGCCTGTGCCGGTCGGCCGGCGGTGAGGGCGAGGCGGCCGAGTTCGCGGCTGACCGTGCCGGAGAAGTACGCCGTGGGGGTGCCGAGCGCTCCCGGGTACGGCCTGAACACCGCGAGCTGGTCGTACACCAGCCGTGCGACGGAGGCGTCACCAGCCAGCTCGATCAGGTCGACCAGGTTCAGCAGCACCGCGGGCCACGTCGGGTTCGCCGTCGGGATCGGTAGCAGCGGGCGTAGCCGCTCGTAGGCGTCCCGTGCCTCGTCCGGCCGCCCGGCCACGAAAAGCGCCCGTGCCCGCATGGACTGGATCAGCGGGTTCTCGGGCGCGCGGTCGAGGTCACGCCACATCTCTTCGCACAGTTCCGCGGCGTCGCCGCGGACCAGGGCCAGCTGTTGCTGCAGTACGTAGCTCATCGTGATCGCGTACTGGTCTGCGCTGGCCCGGGCGAGTTCGGTGGCGTCCGCGTTGCAGCGCCGGGCGTCGGCGAACCGTCCTTCCTGTGCTGCCCGGGCCGCGGTGACGCGCAGTTGGTGCCAGCGCGTCAGCGGCAGCGATGACCGGTCCGCGATAGCCTCGATGCCGCGGATCGCGTCGTCCACCAAGTCGAGCCGGCCGAGCAGGTAACCGGCTTGAACGCGCCACTGGTGGCCCAGGACGGCGACTAGGGGGTCACCGAGCCGTTCGGCCCCGGACACGGCCAACTCGCCCAGGCGCAGGCGTTCGGCGGTGTCGTCAGGATGGGCCAGGACCATCTGCAACGCCCGGGCGGCGTCGAGTTCGGCCCGGGCATCACCGGTGGCCTCGGCCAGTTCGAGGGCGGCGTGGGCCTGCTCGGCGGCCTCTTCGAGCGAACCCAGATCGGCCGAGACGGTGGCGAGCTGAGCGAGCACCCGGGCGCGCACCGCGTCCTCAAGGTCCTCGACGGCCAGGGCCGTTTTGCACAGCCGGGTGATGGCCTGCGAGGCATGGGGGTACGTGACGCCCTGCACCACCAGGGCAGCCTCGGCGAGCAGCGCGGGTCGGCGCTTCGCCTTCGCCGCGTCGCAGGCTTCGTCGCAGTGACGCAGGCTGGCGTCGTAGTCCCCGACCAGGTACTCGGCGCGGGCCAGGTCGATGAGCGCCGACGCCCGCTGCGGGTCCGCCGCGTCGAGGACGGCGGCGGCGTCCGCCAGATGCCGGACGGCGTCCGCATAGGCGTGCCGCTCGCGGGCCAGATCCGCGGCGGTCCGCGACCAGTGTGCTGCGGCGGCGCGGTGCGCGGGCTCCGTGCCGGAGTGCCGCCAGTGTGCCGCGATACGGGCTGCCTCGCCAGGGTCCCCGGCCTGCTCCAGTGCCCGCGCAGCCGCTTGGTGCAGAGCACGTGAGGCGGGCGGGGTGGTTCGGCCGAGTACCTCCTCACGAACCAAGTCGTGGGTGAAGCGGTAGGTGCGTCCGGTGTCGGCGCCGTTCTCCGCGGTGAGGATCCCGGCGTGCCAGGCCGCTTCCAGCGCCCGACTGACGGCAGTGGCTTCAAGCTGTGGCAGGACCGGGGTGAGCAGATCCGTGTCCAGCGGTTCGCCGAGTACGGCCGCCGCCCGTACCACGAGTCTCTGCTCGGTGGTGAGTCCGGTCAGCAGGCCGCTGACGACGGTGCAGAGGCTGCCGGCATGGGTGCGCAGTGCACTGACGAGAAGCGGCAGCCCACCCGTCCTTCGGTAGAACTGCGCCGCGTCCGCCTCCCCGACGCACTGGGCGACTTCTGCCGGTGTGAAGGGCGCCAGGCGCAGCGTCTCGGCGCCATAGCGGCCCAGTTCCGCGAGCGCCCCGGCGGGTTCCTCGGGGGCTGGTTCCCGGAAGGTGCCGACAACGAGCAGCCCACGGTAGGTGACCTCACTGGTCAGCTGCCGCAACAGATCGAGGCTGGCTGTGTCGGCCCAGTGCAAATCCTCGAGCAGGACGACGAGAGCGCGTTCGGCGGCCGCCCCGGCCAGCGCCTCGCTCATCCGGGCCAGCTCCAAGAACCGCGCCGCCGCTGCGTCAGCCGGCTCCGTCACACTCCATTGATGCTGCGGCGCCACAGCCCCGGCCCCGGTCGGCTCGGCGCTTTGCGGTCCGGGGAACGCGAGGGTGACTCCCGCCACGCGCAGTGCATGCTGCCACGGCCACAGGGGTGGTGCCACCGTGTCTCTGGGGCAGTGGCCCCGCACGACGGTGACACGTTCACGGTCGGCGTGGCGGCGCAGAGCCTCGGCCGCGAGCGTGCTCTTGCCGATGCCCGCCGGCCCCGCGAGCAGCACCACGGATCCGCAGCCCCGCGCCGTCGCTTCGATCCGCTGGGCAAGGACCGCCAACTCGGATGCCCTGCCGATGAATTCACTGGCCACACCGGCAGTATCCCGCAGACGCACTCGACGAGGACCGGCCGCGGCTGCGTACCACGGTTCAGTGGCAGTACTGATGCCCCGGGCGGCTTGCGCACGCCACTGTTATCGGCACACACCCGGAGGCGGCTCGGGATCGTACCCGACTCGACCGGACACCCACCTTGCGACACCCCAAGGGGAGAACATGATGCGAGCACGCCGGCGCGCCGTGGTCACGGCCGTTGCGAGCCGCGGCGACACGGCCGAGGGCCGTCCCGCTCCGAACCAGCCGGATCATCCCTCATTGCGCTCCGAAAGCCCGATGCCCCGCGCCCCGCAGTCGTCACCCGTACGGGGGACACGTGCATCGCTGGGGGCGACCACGAAGGGCCGGCGGATAACGATGGTGGCAACGGTGGCGGTTGTCGTCGCACTGACGGGCGTGTCATGCGCGCAGCCGAACCCCGGGTCGGGCCACGGCGGCGGGGACCAGCAGCGCCATGCGGCGTCACCCGACCCGAAGTCCTCGGCCGGGGCCGGCCGGAGCGGCGGCGACGCCAGTACCAAGAAGCCAGCCTGCCCCACCCCCGGGCCCCTCACCGGATCCCAGCTCCCCGCCTTCCCGCGGGCGGACAAGGTCAGCAAGATCAATCAGAATCCGTGCCTGCCCCTTGCCGGGGTGGCCGACCAGATTCTCGGCTTCGTCCCCAAGAGCGGCAACCCGAAGTACACGAGCTTCCGTAATGGGCTCGGCCAGTTCGTCGGGAAGCTGAACGCGGCCAACGACCTCGCAGAGTGCGCCTACGCGACCGACCGCCTCGCCGTCGGGGTGTACCAGCACGACGGCACGCCCTGGTCGATCGGTCTGGTGGCGGTCGTCCGCAAGGACCTCAAGGGGATCGCCGACATCGGGGCCTGCTGGCTGCCCAAGCGGCTCCCGTTCCCGCTGCCGACCCAAGGCATCGCACCCGACGAGATCAAGCCGGACTACTGCGCCGACGCCGTGACCCGGAAGAGCAACGGCCATACCTTCACGATCATGTGGATCGGCTCCTCCAACGTGATGTGCGGCAGCCTCGCCCACATCTACAAGAAGGCACCGGTCTAGGCGCTCCAGAAGGCCCCGTCGTCCCGGCAGAAGCGCATCCGGCCGGCGGGTCCCAGGAGCTTCTCCCGGCCGGCGCGAACGTCAACTCCTTTGCGGGGAGCGCGCCGGACCACCACCTCGCGCGGACAGGGAACCGCATGAGCCGGACCGATCTGCCGCCCGGCTGTCCCACTGTCAGAACCGGACCGGCCTTGGGCCGGCCGCCTGCTCACCGCCGCCCGCGTCCTCCCCCTGCTCAGACGCTGCCCGCCATTCTCGGTCGCCGATGTCCCGAAAGGGCTTCGCGGCGGGCGTGGCGGGCACGGCGGTACAGGTGGTCGTCACGGTCATCGCCGGGGCCCTCATGCCGGCCCAGTCGGCCCGGCTCCGGACTCCCGCTCACCCGGAAGGAACCGTCGTGAAGAATTTCCTGGCCTCTCTCGCGGCCCTGCTGCTCGCCGTCCTCGCTTTCACCGCAGTGCAAAACGGCACCCTCGCCCTGCCGTGGCAGGCCTCGGGTGCCGGCTCGGGCCCCGTCGACGGCCGCGGCGGCTCGGGGCCGACCTCCGGGTCCGGCACCGAGACCGGCTCGGCCAACAGCAGTTCGGGGAACAGCGGCAACAGCGGCAACAGCAGTTCCGGGAAGCGGGGTGATGCCGACGGCGGCACCACCCCCAAGCCGGGCAAGGGCAGCAGCCCCAAGCCCCCGGCCGGCCCGGCCCGACTGGTTCCGAACGGTCTGCCGTGCAGCAACGGGGCGAGCTGCGGTGTGTACGGCAGCGGGTTCGCGCCCGGCGAGCTGGTCGACCTGTACTACACCTGGCCCGACAGCCGCGGTGAGGCGAAGTACGGCCCGAGGCAGGCCGATGACGGCGGCAGGATCGATTACAGCATCCGGCGCGCCATCAAGAACGGCAGCACCATCCACGTCCGGGCGGTCGGCCGGACCTCCGGGCTCACCGCCACCACCAGCTACCACGACTCCGGCCCCTACTGAGCGCCTACTGCCAGGCCGATACACGGGGAGCAACGCCAGCCACGACCTCCCAGCAGTGGCAGGCCGGCCACCAGGCGTTCGGACGCGGCCGGCGACGCTCGGTCCGATGTAGCCGACGACGCGATGGCTCCCTCGGCGGCGCGCACAGCGAGCGGCAGTCAGCGGGCCGGGTCGCTCTCGCCGAACAAGCTGTCGCTCGTCCCGTACAACTGGGCCCTGTACCGCCGGCACGAACAGCTCTCGGTGTTCCGGTCGACGCGGGCTCTGGTCGGGGCGGCGTGGCACTCGTTGCGGAAGTCGCGGATCTAGCACCCGTTCGCGCGCTTGGGGAGCCGGTGCGCGACCGTTTCCGGAGGGTGCCTGACCGGGCCCCGACCCGTGGTTGTGCCGCGTGGCGATTCGGTGCGGCGGCAGCCGGATCCTCGTTGGCTTGGTCAGACGGTCAACACCTTGAGCCTGCTTGGCCCTGGCGAGTGCCCGGCGTCCAGGCGAGTGAAGAACTCCGTCGCCACGATCGCCTCCCGTTCAGGCTTCGGGAGCCGGGCGAGGAGACCCGGGAGGGACCTTTCGCGAGCCACTTCGCTGGCGTGCGCCATGATCGCGGCGAGCTTGCGGTCCAGCCAGGGGCGGATATCGACGGCTGCGTGAACCATCTCGTCCGGCACGGTGTGGACGCGCTTTCCGACGGTGGACAGGAGACCGGCCAGGGCGTCGCTCTCCGAGCGAGGGTGCGATGCGCCATATACCGCGCTGGGACGCCAGGAGGGCCCAGCTTGAGGGCAGAGCCCCTCGATGCCAGCGGTGCGTACAGCTTGGAGGACCACTTCGTGGGTGCGGACATGGTCGGGGTGCCCCGACCCGAACGCGTCGTGGGTCACGATCACCTGAGGCCGGAATGCGCGCACGTGTGACACGAGCCGTTCCGCCGCCTCTTCCTGGGGAACGTCACAGAGGCGGGGCCGACCGGGGGCGGAGTCGGGGACGCGGAGGTCGGCGAATCCGAGCATGCGGGGCTTGCCCGCGCCAAGAAGGTGCAGGGCGTGTGCGAGCTCGGCGGCGCGAAGGCTGTCTGGAGCCCACGTAGCCGTGACGACGGCAGTGCGCGCCCCGGCCGCCGCGTGCTGGGCGAGGACTCCACCGGCCACGAGCGCCTCATCGTCTGGGTGTGCGCAGACAGCCAACAGGGACGGTAAGGGGGACGGTGTTGTCATGGGCGGACCCTTCTTGAGATCTGAGGGGGGGTGGGTCGCACGGCTATCGGGTACGCGCTCAACCAGACCGCGGACCCGAGGAGCACACACCGAACCACTGCTCGGCGCCAAACTCCTCGAACCGCTCCACCTCGGTGAACCCCAGTTTCACCGCGACACGTACCGAGCGGTCGTTGGCCACCTGAGTGCAGAGCACCACCGGCTCACCGGGAAGCGCGTCGGCGACCCAGCCGAGCGCCGCCGAGCATGCCTCAAAGGCGTACCCACGTCCCCACGCCTTGGGCAGGAACATGTAGCTGAGCTCGGCCTCCCCGGCATCAGGACGGACGTGCCCCGGACGCTCCACGTCCCGCCGGTCGAGCGTGACGACGCCGATCATCGCCCCGTCGTGATCGACCACGAACACGCCAGGCCGCCGACCGGGCACTTCAGGCACTGCGCTCTCAAGCTCAGCACGTGGTCGGGGGCCACCGAGGTACGTCCGCACCTCCGACGAGGCGAACAGTTCAATGAACGCCGCACGGTCCCGGGCCACCGATTCGCGGAGCACGAGCCGCCCGGTCCGCAAGGGGGCGGGCGGCCACACAACGGGACCAAGCTCAGCCATGACAGGCAACCTACAGACTCTCCACCGTGGCGGGAGCATCAGGCCCCGACATCACTCCTTCAACTTCACTAACGGGCGCCCGGAGGAGGCCGTCACGCCCCGGCCATTGGAACACCAGCCGGCACAGCGGCTTGTCCAGCACATCCCCCGGGGGCAGCCGGTGATCGGGGGTCCCGGCCGGGTGGACGGACAGGGCGGGTTCGGCGCCCGCGCGCACGTCGCGCTCCCAGGCCCTGACCGTGTCCACCAACTGCTGTGCAAGCTGAGGGCCCTGCTCGCCGAAGGCGTGGACGACGAACTCCCACCCGCCCTCCTGCACGGTGTCCCCGTGGTGAATCTGGACGTGGACGAGGTAGGCGATCGACCGGTCGCCGAGCACGGCAGGGGCATCAGATCCCTTCGCGATCAAGGTGACACCGGATCCCTTGTCCGCGTGGGCGGCCAGGCGGCAGAACCCCGGCAGCGTCGTGGCCGCGTACAGCTGGAGCGATGAGAAGTCGAACTGGAACCCCATGATCAGCCCGGTGGCGACCTCGTGGCGTGGTCCGCGCAGCGCTTCCTCCAGGCCCTCGGCCGGCAGCGGAAGCCCGTCCTCGAATCGGAGCTGCAGCTCGCCGTCGAGCAGGCCCACGACCGGAACGGTCCGGCCGTGCTGTCCCTGGTCCCGGACGAAGCCGCAGTACGTGAACTTCCTTGCGTGGAGGACGTCTCCTCGACGCTGGAAGCTGATCGCGCGGGTGTAGCCGTGCATCTCCAGAGGCAGGACGAGATGACCGCCCTCGGCGAGCTGTTCGCGCCAAGCAGCGGAAATGTCCCACACGTTGTAGGTGATCACGCTGGCGTCGAACCCGCCCCTAGGAACGAGGTTCGCCGGGGCGCCGAAGGCCGCGTCGCCCTGGAAGGCGGTGACCCGTCCGCTGCCGGCCTCGGCGATGAACCGCTGGGTGCGGTGCACGACGTACGGATCGATGTCCCCGGTGACGACAGAACCCGCCGGTCCGACGACGTGGGCGATCAGTTCGGCGTTGTAGCCGCCGGAGCCCGCTTCGTACACGCGTGCCCCCGGGACGAGCCGCAGAGACTCGATCATGTCGGCCTGCAGCCAGGCCGCGGACACCGAGCTGATGGCCCGGCCCATCTCGTCGCGGCGGGTGACGACCGCCAGATCGTCGTCGTACGCGGTCCTCAGGCTCATCTCCGGCGCGAACCGGTGGCGAGGAACGGTACGCAGTGCCTCCTGGACCGCCTCGGAGGGCGCCCAGCCGCCGGCGATGACGGCGTCAGCCATCTGCTCGCGCAGCCGCACAGCCTCCGCAGGTTCGCCGGGGACGGGCGGGTGGATGGCGGCGAGCGGGTAGGAGTGGACGGCCGGCAGACCGGGGATGATCCCGGGCCAGATCGCCTCGAGTGACTGGGCGGCCGGTGCGAACACGGGCCCGACGCAGGCCAGGGCGTGCAGGTCGTGCCACTCCCACCGCTCGAAAAGCCGCTCCTCCGGGTTGGTCAGGGTGCCGGTGAAGGCCGTGATCCGGACCACCGCGGTGAGGCGGGGCATGTCGTGGCTGTCATCGACGAGCATCGTCACCACGTGGGCGTCGGATGCGGCCGCCGTCAGGCCGGTCTCCTCGAAGAGCTCCCGTACGGCCGCGGCGGCGAAGTCCTCCGATCCGCTGGTCTTCCCTGCGGGCAGCTCCCACATTCCGCCGGTGGACCTGCCGAGCAGGACCCTGCCCGAGAGGTCGGTGACCACGGCCACGGCGCCGGTCAGGGCATGGCTGGTCGTCGGCCGCTTCTCAGCCGCTGTCGTGTCGGTGTGGCAGGACCCGCGCAGGACCAGGACCGCGAGACCGTCCGCGTCCAGCCGTGCCGACTCCTTCCAGCCCCCGGCGATCTGGAGGATCTCCCCCTCGTCGAGGGCGATGTCCCGCCGCTCTTTGGCGGTCAGTTCGGCGGTGGGCGTGGTGATCACGAGCGCGCCGCCGGGCCGCAGCCGCTCCCCGAGCCCGTGCAGGACACGGCTGCGGTCCTTCAGGAACGGCACCACCAGGCGCAAGGTGATCAGGTCGTAGCCGTCCGGGTTCAGGCCGGCCGGGTCGTCGTGCTCGATGTCCAGGCGCATCCACCGCACACCCCGCGCATCCGGGTGCTCCTGGCGGGAACGCTCGATCGCGCTGCCGGCGAAGTCGACGGCGTCCACCGCGTAGCCGAGCGCTCCGAGGTAGGCGGCCAACTCCCCGGTCCCGGATCCCACATCGAGGGCCCGCCCGCCGGCCTCCGGCACGGGAACACGCTCAGCGAGCAGCACCCGCTCGGCGTCACCGAGGGGCCGGAACCCCTTCCCGTCGGCGTAGTGCTGCTGCCACTCCTCGCGGACGGCGTACCCCACGGTGCTGCTCCTGACCTGGTCGAGTGCGGTGGATGCGGTGGATGGTGTGGTGTTCACGGGTGGCCCGTTGTGCGCAGCCGGGCCAGGGTCCGCCGGCCGCGCTCGACGAGCTGGATCGTCGTGCGCACTCCGGCGGTCATACGTCCGCCGGAGAGGGAGTGATCGGTCATGGGCAGGCTCCTTGGCATCCGGGGACGGGACGTGGCGGGGCGGCAGGGCTGCGGGGTCAGGTCCAGCCGAGCTCGGAGTAGGCGACGCCGCGGCCGATCGCCTCGATCGCGTTCCGGGTGTAGGCGACGATCGGCTCGGGAAGCGCAGTCGGATCGACCCAGACCCATTCGAGGCATTTGTCCGGCTCCCGCACCTCGGGGGTTCCGCTCCACGTGCGGGCACGGAAGAAGAGGCCGAGCCGGGGCTGCCCATCACCGCCCTCGTCGAGCATGTGCACCGTGTGCACCAGCTCAAGGTCCTCCGGGGCGATCACAAGACCTGCCTCCTCCTCGGCCTCCCGGACCAACCCGGCCACCGCGTTCTCGGTCTCCAGATGGCCGGCGAGGGCGTGGAACTGGTTCCCGGCAAAGGCGACATCGGGGTGACGCCGGCCGAGCAGGATCCGGCCGTCTTCACGTTCGAGGTAGAGGTGGACGCCGATCGCGTTCAGCCGGGCCCGGCTGCCCCCGGCCCGCGCCGGACAGCTCGGCGACCGGGGCGCCGGGACGGAGGCGGTCCTCTGGTGCAGGGCGATGACCTCGGCTGTCCACGGGCACATGGTCAGCCAGGCCGTGGTCTCGGCGTCGAACCAGCGGAACATGATCCCCTCAGGGCACGGCAACGTGTTGTCGTCGCCGTCCCAGGCGCCGACGTACACCTGGATCTGGCCCTTGTCGCCGGTGGGACCGTGGGCGTCGACGATGGTGAGGGGCTCAAGCGGCACCCTCAGGCCCGTTTCTTCCAACAGCTCGCGCTCGACCGCCTGGCGGCAGCTCTCCTCGCCCTCGCGGCCACCACCCGGGATCGACCACGTACCCGGGTCACAGATGTGCGGCTTGTTGGCGTCCCGCAGATGCAGCAGGTACTGACCGGCGGTGTTGACCAGAAGTGCTGCGGTGCCGCGCGGCTCGGTGGACAGGCTGGCCATGTGGACTCCTCAGGATCGGTGGTTGGTGATACCGGTGGGCGCGGTGGACGCGGGGACGGGCATGGAGGTGAGGCGGTAGACCGGGGAGCTACCCAGGACAAATGCGGGCACGACGAAGACGAGGGCCCGGCCGGCAAGACTCTGCGATCGGCGCGCCGGTCACATCGGTGCCCTCCAGGGAGTGGAAGCGCTTGGGGAACCCGAAGTGCGCGCGGTAGAGGAGGTGGTGGCCGTCGACGAGGAGCAGCGGCACGGTGGCAGCGGGCATGGTGAGGTCTCCCGGCATCCCGGTCGCCTGAGGCTTCGAGGCCCGGCATTCCGGAGCGGAGGACACGTCAGACCATCGGTGCCCGCCTGGACCCGGAGGCCCAACGCGGCGTTCACGAGCGCTCCTCCGCTTTGGTGTCCGCGGAGGGGGCACGCTGGACAGGGACGGTGTCCGCGAACGCGGCGGCCTGGACCAGATAGGCGTCTCGGAAGTCCCCTGTGCCGGTTTCCTCGTCCATGAGTTGGGAGAAGGTCCCGGACTCTGCGAGCCGGCCGTCCTTCATGACGTGGATGACGTCGGCGTGCCGCACCGAATGCAGTCGGTGGGTGATGAAGATGATCGTCTGGCCGGTTGCGGCGAGCGCGCGAATCTGGTCGAAGACCCGCTGCTCGGCGACCGCGTCCAGGGCACTGGTCGGCTCGTCGACCACCAAGATCCCCGCCCGCTTGTACCAGGCGCGGCTGATGCCCATCAGCTGCCATTCGCCGCCGGACGCCTCGCGCCCGCCCTTGTATCCCCGGCCCAGGAGGGTGCTGAAGCCCCGTGGCAGGGCGGAGATGAACTTGGCGGCGCCGGAGAAGGTCGCCGCGTCCTGCACCGCTTCGTCCTCGATGGGCGTGGTGGGCCGGCCGATGCCGATGTTGACCCGCACTGTGAAGGGCCACCGGAAGAAGGACTGCGACATGAGGGCGATGCGGGCGAAGATCTGGCCGCGGTCGGCCTTGGCGGCATCCACGTCGTCCCACCAGATCGTGCCGCCGCCCTCGTCGGGTAGGTGCAGGCCGGCCAGGAGCTTGATGAGGGTGGACTTGCCCGAACCGTTCGCCCCGACCAAGGCGATGACCTTGCCCATCGGAAAGGACAGCGACACCTCGCGCAGAGTCGGCTCGGGCGCCTCGCCCCCGGAGCCCGGATAGGTGAACGTGACCTTCTCGAATCGGACTTCCCGCACCTGCTCGGGTAGAGCTTCCCCGGTCTCCGGGATCGCGCGGGCCTCAGCCTCCGCACAAAGCCGCTCGTAGTCGGCGACGAACAGCGACTCCTGGTGCAGATCTGCCATCTGCAGGACCAGGCCATCAAGGCTCGATGCGCCGGCGCGGATGGCGAGTACCGCGGTGCCCGCGACCGCAAGGTCCATCCGACCACTCCACAGCAGCAGTCCCAGCGCCCCGTACGTGAGCAGGGTCGCGGCCCCAGACGCGCCGTCCGCGATCAGCCCGATCTTGGCGGCGTTGCGGGCCAGACGGGTCTGCTCGCGCTCGCTGGTCTCGGCCATCTGCCGGAAGTGCCCGAGGAGGAACGGCCCGACCTCGTGGACCCTGACCTCGGCCGCGGCCTCCCGCTGGGTCAGTAGCTGCCCCAGCAGGTGACCGGCCCGCGCGTGCTGCACGAAGGTGTGGAAGGAGATGTATCGCTGCTTGGAGATCGTCAGCGAACTCCAGGCACTCGGCAGGGTCATCAGGACCAGAAGAGGCAAGAGCGCGACGTGGAGCACCGTGAGCACACCCGCGGCCGCGATCAGGGAGATCCCCGCGTTCAGTGTGTTGGTGCAGTACCGGATCATCCGGCGGGCGGAATCGGCCCCGTAGCGGGCGGCGTCCAGCAGGCGGTGGAATTCGTCGTCCTCGATCGCCGCGAGCTCCACGCGGTGCACCAGCCCCAGGTACCGCTCGGTAGCGACGCGCTGGACCTTGGGCTCGAGCTCGCCGGTCGCCGCCGTGGACGCGGACCGCAGGAGCGAACCCAGCAGCGCGGTGACCGCGACCGCCGCGAGAGCCGGAACGGCTCTCGCCAGCCGCTCGTTCGTCGTGCCACCGGCCAGGATGTGGCCCAGGACGCCGTTGACTGCGACCAGCCCGATCGCCTGCGTGATGCCCCGTCCGATCTCGGCGCCGAGGACAAGGCGCAGGGCTCGGGCGTCAGCGAGATGAGCGAGGTTCAACCCGGCCATGACCATGCGGGGTAAACCCCTGGCCATGGTCCACAGGCCGAGCTTCAGCCAGGCCCCTTCGTGCGCCTCCCAGCCGACGTCGTACGCGAGCTCGCCGCCGAACAGCAGCCGCTCCGACTCCGACACCGCCGACTCCCCTGAGTCACCGCTGGCCGTCTTGCTCACTTCGTCTCCCTCGCATCCGGTCGTGCACCGGTGTTCTTCTCACTGGAAGCTGCCGGCATGCCCGAGCCGGAGGCACCGAGCCAGATCTCGCGCTCGTACCCCGCTGCCCGGATCGCCGCCGTTTCGGCTGGGGCGGTCCGGGCGTCCGGCATGGCGACGGCGGCGTACAGGGTGCCGGCGACGTACTGGTTGAGGACGGCGTGGGTGAGCGGCCGGCAGTCAGCCGGAGGGCCGCCCGGATCCGCCCACACCACCTCGCTGTACTCGCACGGCGCGGAGTTGCTGGGCTCCCCGGACCAGCGCTGCGTGGCGAAGACGACGCACAGGCGGCCCGCGCCCCGCTCACTGCGGTAGTGCAGGAGTCCGCTGAGCTCGATGTCCTGCACGCCCACTCCGATACCCAGCGCGTGGGAGGCCCCCCGGCAGGCCGCCTCGTCCAGCCACTCCGCCGGCTCCAGCCGTCCGCCCACCAGGGCCAACTGGCCCCGTTCGGGGCATCGGGCCCGGCGGACCAGCGCCACCTTCCCGTCCGAGCGCAGCAGGAGCAGCACCACCTTCGTCAGCGGCCGGTAGCCCGGCCTCACCTGTTCGATTCGGGCAGCAGCCATACGGGGGTGGTGCGCTGTCGGCACTGGTCCTCCCTGAATTGACGTGGAACCGAGCGATGGTCGAACAACCCCCCGCGCCTGGGTGTCGTAACGGACCCGGGAGGGGGAATTTTTCGAACTGAGATGCGGTGTAGGTGTGTAGGGCAGTTCCTCTGGGGGTGGGGACGTTTGAACTCACACGTTCGAGTGGAGAAGGAGCAGCGGCACCCGATCAGGGTCTTGCGCGAAGGGTCCGCGACTCCGTTACGGGGCGGACTGCGGGAGGTCGAGGCGGGGGCCGCTGCAGAGCTTCATCCGGAGGTTTTGGGCATGGCTGACGGGGGCAGCGTTGGCGGGAATCGGCGCCGGCGTCCATACCCTTGATGGTGCGTCAGGTGCCTTGTTTGACAGGTCAGGGCCTGGTCGTGACGAGTGTTGATGGCGCCTTGAGGGGGGCGCCGCTGAGCGTAGGGCTGCTGCTTCTGTCAGGTAGATGCCAGGAAGAGATGGCTGGCATTTTCCCCGACACCAGTGGTTGGAATCGGGGACCACACGATGGCGTCCTCCCACGGAGGGCTCCCTGAGAACGGGGCGGGCCATCCGTGTCGCCCACCAAAAACTCCGTGACCGCGTGGACGAGCAACGCGGAGGCCGCCCTCAGCCTGTAGCCCCGGGCCGGACACCTGTGTGCCGCGACTCCCGTCAGGGAGCCGCGGCACACAGGGCAGGCGCAGGGTCAGGCCCAGGGCTGGACCGCCGCGGCGCAGGCCGCCCACAGGGGCAGGACCAGCAGCGCGACGAACCCGTCGTGCTGGACGCGGGAGTACCAGCACCTGCCGCGCTGCGTCAGACGTTCCCGGCGCAGCGCCGAGCGGGCGATCTCGTGGGCGGCCTCACGGGAGGCGCACAGGGCAGCGGGGAACGCCGCCACCGTCACGGTCAGGTAACCGGACAGCTCCGAACGGGGCAGGAGCAGTCCGCCGACGAGGACGAGCGCTGTGATCAGGAACCAGGCGCCCGCCCGGAATCCGAGGATCGACATGGCCCGCACCCACAGGGGCTCGGCCTTCATGCCGATCCGCCCGGCGGTCGCGGCCGCCGTCTTCCGCATGGCCTCCTCAATCTCTGCGCGTTCCCGCGCGGCCTCAGCGCCGTCGCCCCGAGCCGAGGCCAGGAGGAACGCGAAGGTGATCGTACGGTCGGCCCACTGGAAGGGGCTCTTCGACGGGACTGCGCTCTTCGACGCTTGCGAAGGCATACCCGCTCCTCTCGATGTACGGCGAGGGCGGGGCGGTACGGAACCGCCCCCGCCCACGGCTTGCGCTGATCAGCGGCCTCGGTGGTCCCTCCACTCACCGTAGAGCGAGTAGCCGGTGCTGTAGTACCCGTAGTAGCGGTCCACGCCGTGGACCCGCCTCACGACGCGTCGGTTGTACGCCGGTGCGCCTTGCTGGCCCTGCTCCGGGCCCGTTTGTGGGCTCGTGACCGGCCTCGCACGCCCTTGGGAGCCTTCGCCATCCGGCTGGCCCTGCGGACGTTGTTGAACCGGGTGACGGCGCGTCCCGCACCGAAGGTCGCCGCCCCGGCGATGTCCATCCAGCCCTCGCGATCGCCCCTGG
This sequence comes from Streptomyces sp. R33, assembly GCF_041200175.1. Lineage (NCBI taxonomy): Bacteria > Bacillati > Actinomycetota > Actinomycetes > Kitasatosporales > Streptomycetaceae > Streptomyces > Streptomyces sp. R33. The sequence continues at coordinate 8,280,709 of NZ_CP165727.1, forward strand.
ACACCTTGTAGATGCCGCGGCCGAGGCTGATCCCCGCGGAGACGAGCGCGCAAGCGCCGCAGCCGAACATGCTGGCAATGGCGAGTCCGGTACCGACGCGGTCGAGGAACTTGCCCCAGTCGAAGCGGCCGTCGAGGTCGTACTGGTTGATGGGGTCGGCCGGGTAGCCGTACGCGTTGTCGTTACCGCCCTGGACCGGGTCCAGGGACAGGAAGCGTCCGCTGAGCGGGTTGTAGAGACGGACGCCCATCAGCGTGAGACCGGTGAGGGTCTCACTGGAGCGCTGCTTGCCTCCGAGCCAGTCGTAGCGCGTCACCGGCTGGCCGGCGCGCGGGTTGCCGTACTCGTCGTTGTCCAGGGCGACGGGCGGCTTGGTGATGTCCAGGGGGAGCTGGAGGGCCACATCGCCGTGGATGGTGGTCAGCTGGAGGACGGTGTCGCCGGTCTTGCTGGTGGTGGCGGCCAGGTCACCGGAGGCTGACTCGATGTTGCGGGTCAGGCTTCCTGTGGCGGTGTCCTCGGTGATCCAGCGCGGATTGTCGCCGTCCGGAGCGGGAAGCCGACAGCAGTGGGCCCGGCGCTCAGCTCGGTGGTCAGCGAGCCGTTCTTGTTGACCCACGTCGTGCAGGTCTCGGTGCGCTCGGAGAGGGCCTCTACCTGCTTGCCCGACAGCCGGGCGGCCACGCGGGCCGACGGGATGTCGGCGGCCTGCGTGACCGCCTCCGGCTTCGCGGCGGTGGGGTGGCGATGCTCCGCGGCGATGGCCGCGCTGGTGCCGTCCACCAAGGCGACTGCCATGACCAGGGCGATGGAGCCCCGACGAGACGCAGACTCCGCCCCGACCACAGCCGCCCGCGTTCCTCCGCGGGATCGGACTGGATTGCCGTCATTGCCGCTCGATCGTATTGATTTCAGGCCACTTGGGTGGCGCGAAAGGAACGTAACGAGGAGCGAAAGAGGGAGAATCAGGCCAGCGTCACCCAAAGATGGAATCTTCAATTCCGGAAAATCGTTGTGATCCACGTCACGTGTGAGCGTGAGTGCGGCGCGTGGGGGCGCGGCTTTCCTCGTCACCTCAGGAACGGTCAACGTCCTGCACTTCTTGGAGAACGTCGCCGCAGGCCTGAGCTGTGGACCGGGTGAGCGGCCCCGACCATTTCGAGGGTCAATTGGTCGAGGGCCTTGCCCCCGGATTTGGGACACCGGAGAGACTTGGATCTTGATGGTCCAGGAGAATGGAGTTCCGGTGGGGATGAAGCATTGCCCCGCCGAGTTCAAGGCGGACGCGGTCGCGGTCTACCGGTCGAGGCCGGGAGCGACGATCAAGTCGGGCGCCGCTGGTCTCGGGGTGAACACCGAGCGCTGCGGAACTGGATCCGGGCCGCCGACGAGCGCCGGGCCAGGCGCCCACTCGATGCAAAGCAGGCCGCCGCACAGGCCAGCGGTGACGACGTTCAGGCGGAGCCGGCAGCAGCCCGGAAGAGGATCCGCGAGCTGGAGGAAGAGCGCGACATTCTCCGCAAGGCGGCCCGGTATTTCGCAACGGAGACGCGCTGGTGAGCCGCTGCCAGTTCGTTGAAGATCACCAGCACCGTCACGGCGCGAAACGGCTCGGCGACGTCCTCGGCCTCTCCCGCTCGAGCGTCTATTACTGGCCCCGCACCGCGGCCGCAAGAGCGGCCCGGCAGACCGCCGAGGCGCGGCCCGCGCCCCGGATACGCAAGGCCCACCAGGACTCCGACGGCAGTTACCGAGCCCCAGGATCACGGCCGAGCTCCGTGAGGAAGGCGGCCGGGTGGTGAACCACAAGCGGGTCGCGAGGATCATGCGGACCATCGGGCGCCGGAGAGAAGAGGCCCCCCGTACGCGAGACGGGCCGCTGCGGAACATCACTGGTTCTCGTCATGAGATCGGCCTCCCCTGGAGGATGAGGGGAGGCCGATCTGTGCGGGGCTGTGCGCTGCGGCTGGTTTTGATGGCGGCGCTGCTGTGACGGCGCGATGAGCGCGCCGGGTTTCAGGCTCTGGTGCTGTCAGTACTAGCCGTGGTGGTCGGCCTTGTGGTGGCCGCCCTTGATGTCTCCGCCGTCGTTGATGCACGTGTTTCCGAAGGCGGGGTTGAGGATACCGACGATGTTGACGGTGTTGCCGCAGATGTTGACCGGGATGTGGATGGGCACCTGGAGGACGTTGCCGGACAGGACGCCGGGGGAGCCGATGGCAGCGCCTTCTGCCACGGCGTCGGCGGCGGCCATGCCGGCCCCGCCTGCCAGGACAGCACCAGCGGCGGCGGTAACGGCTACGGCCTTGGCGATACGGAACATAGAGATCTCCTTGAACTCACGCCGGAGTACGGCACGAACGACGTCCCCCACAACTGCCCGAGCCGCCCTCCCGTCACGGGTAATGGGCCGAATCAGTGACCGGGCATTGGTGCGGCAGCCGAAAGGCCCGCTCGCGAACGCCAGCCGACCGGGCTGAACCAAGGCGGCGGCCCTGGCCACGCCCGAGCAGATGATCGGCGACGGTCGCGGCCGATGGGTCGATCAGGCATGGCCCGGGCCACCACCGCCCCCGCCGCGGCCGCGACCCGGCAGGCGGCCCCGGTCCCGGCCGAAGGCCCGACTGTCCCAGCCCCTCAGGCGACAGCGTTTGTCTGCCGGATTCGACACCAGTTGCGGGTCTTGAGGCCCGTGGACGTTCACGGGGAATAGCAGCACGGTCACCGAGGCAAGACTGTCGTTGCGCCTGAGTCGACAGGCAACGGTGCCACTTGTCAGCTCTGCCTCGTTGAAGCCGCCCATGCCGAGATCCTCACCCAGCGGACCTGCATCGTGAACTCTTGGGCCAGATCCGCGACTCGCAGGCCGAATGGACCGGGGAAGCCATCCCACGGATCGCCACCGAGAACACCACATTCAAGCAACGCGTCCTCCAGCTCACCACCGACAACTGCACTCTCGACGAGCGGCTGAAGGCTGCCCGCTCGAACCTGCGCTTCCGAGACCGGCGAGTCGCCGTCATCGAAGTCCGCCTCACCGAACAGGGACCACCGGCCTGGTCCTGTCCGGCCGAGGCCCGTGGTTGTCAGTGCTGCGGTCCATACTCGTGCCGCGGCGCCACCCGGGCACCGCAGTACGAGGGGAGCAACATGGCTGAGGTGCTGGTCTTCCACCATGGACACGGGCTGACCGCCGGCGTTCGCAGTTTCGCCGAGCAGTTGCGACGGGCCGGACACACCGTCCACGCTCCAGATCTGTACGAAGGGCAGGTGTTCGACAGCCTCGAGGAGGGCGCCGCCTATGCCGAGAGCGTCGGGTTCGACACGATCACCGCGCGCGGAGCCGTCGCCGCCGAGGGAATGCCTGCGGAGCTCATCTATGTTGGCTTCTCGCTCGGTGTCCTGCCGGCGCAGAAGCTGGCCCAGACTCGCCCCGGAGCAAAGGGTGCACTGTTGCTCGAGGCGTGCGTCCCAGTCTCGGAGTTCGGCGCGGCCTGGCCCCAAGACGTCCCAGTTCAGATCCACGGCATGGACTCAGATCCGTTCTTCGCCGGGGAGGGTGATGCGGACGCGGCCCGCGCGGTCGTCGAGACGGTGACGGATGCGGAGCTGTTCCTCTACCCCGGCGACAGGCACCTGTTCACCGACAGCAGCCTGCCGTCCTACGACGAACAGGCCGCGATGCAGGTCAACCATCGGGTGCTCGGCTTCCTCGACCGCGTTAAGTAGGGCATCAACGACTGATCCTGTCGGCGGCAAGGCGGCGGTTCGCATAAGACGTCGTCTCTTATGGCGTGATCGTTCGTAGAACCGTGCATGACGGATCTCATCGACCGGCTGGTGCCGGACGAGTTGTGGGTTTTGTTCCGGCGAGTGGTGCCGCCGACGGTGGTGATACGTCCGCAGGGTGGGGGGCCGGAGGCGGGCCGGTGCCCGACTCCGTCAGTCTGAGGGCTGCAAAAGGGGGCCACTGACCGGACCGAACCCGACCGACCGTGGCAAGCCGGGATCGAAGATCCACCTGATCACGGACCGGAACGGACTCCCGCTGTCACTGGGCATCTCGGGCGGCCAACATGCACCACAGCCAGGGACTTCAGCCGCTCGTGCGCGGCATCCCACCCATTCGTTCTCCCACGGACCCTGTCGCCGCCCGGCGAAGCTGCACGCCGACGAGGGCTACGACCATGACCACCTGCGCCGGTGGCTCCGCAAGCGCGGCATCCGCCACCGCATCGCCCGCAAAGGGATCGAGTCCTCACAGCGGCTCGGCCGCCACCGATGGGTTGTTGAGAGGACCGTGTCCTGGCTCGCCCGCTGCCGCCGACTCCACCGGCGCTATGAACGCAAGGCAGAACACTTCCTCGCTTTCTCCGGCATAGCCGCAGCCCTCATCTGCCACCGCCGACTCGTCCGTGTGGACGGGCTGGACCAGTCAGTGTGAGGCTCCGACACTCCCCGCTCTGGACTGCACGGCTTGTGTCAGTGGCCTCTGTCAGGATGCCCCGGCCAACATCGTGATCAGGAGAGACCATGGGCGCTTGGGACGTCGGCCCCTTCGACAACGACACCGCAGCGGACTTTGGCGGTGACCTTGATGAGGCAGCTGCAGCCGAACGTGAGGGCATCGTCCGCAGTGCTCTCACACGTGTGAAGACCCCGGGAGCCGCCGCGTGACCACGCCTGGTGGGCGGCCGGTCGTGTCCCTGCGATCCGCCCTCATCCTTTCCGCGGCGTGATCGTCGCGGCTGCGGCCGGCATCTGGACCTGGCGCTTCGATCCGGCTGTCGCGGCCGGTGCTGCAGTGGTTCCCTTCGCTGGAACCGTCATGTTCCTCAACAGCATCATCGAGTCCTGAGGCGGCTCGACCCTACAGATCGGCCCCGCCGAGCCTCCGGATCCATGAGGCTCGGGGGCCGGTCACGCGGCCGCTACCCAGCCTGTTTGACGCAAGTCCGGTCCCTCGCCGGCAGCTTGCCGGTGGCCAGGTACCGGTTGACCTGGTCGTCCACGCACGCGTTGCCGTAGCGCCCGTAGAGGGCGTGCCGGTTGGCGCCCTCGAGGGTGACCAGCCTGGAGCTCGGCAGCTGCTTGTGCAGCTCGACGCTTCCCTTGTACGTCGTACGCGGGTCACCGGTGGCGGCGACGATCAGTGCCGGGGCATCGCGCCGCACCCGGGTGGGCTCTTCGCGCGGCGAGTCCCAGAAGGCGCACGGGTTGATGTTGTTGGTCAGAGCGCCGAACAGCGGGTGCGCGGTCCGGTTGCGCTCGATGTCCCGCCAGTAGAGCTCCGGATCGCGCGCGGCGGCCACGTCCCCGCAGATGACGGCGGACTGCGCGCCGGTGGGCTCGCCCTCACCGCGCAGCACGTACCGGAGCTCCGGGACGAGCATCGGCGGTACCGTCGTCGGCCGGCCCTCCGCGGCTTTGGCCAGTACGGAAAGCAGCTCGCCGAACGACGCCCGCGCCGGGGCGGTGTCGTCCGCGATGCCCGAGAAGAGGAGGAGCGGCACCTGGCTGTCGTCGATCCGGAAGGCATCGGCGCCGGCGCCGATGGTCAGCGGACCGCGCGCGGCCGCCGCGACGATGCGGTCGACGGCGGCGAGCACCTCGGCGCGGCTGCGGCCGAGGCCGTAGGTGTCGTGGTGCTCCGCGGCCCAGGCGGCCCAGTCGGACAGCGCCTTCTCGTTCTCGCGCTCGGTGCCCTTCAGCAGCCGGGGGCGGTAGTCGCTCGGGTTGATCGCCCCGTCCAGCACCATCCGGTCGTGGCGGCCGGGGAACATCTGCGTGTAGACCGTGCCCAGGTAGGTGCCGTACGAGTAGCCCAGGAAGGAGATCTTCCGCTCGCCGAGCGTGCCGCGGATGACGTCCATGTCGCGGGCCGTGTTGCGGGTGGTGATGTGCGGGAGCACCGCGGCGTCGGTGGCCCGGCACTTGTCGGCCAGGCTCTTCTGCAGGGTGACCTGGCGGTCGAAGCCCGCCCGGCCGGTGCCGGCGGACAGCCAGGTCATGCCGACCGGCAAGCCGCAGTCCAGCGCGGTGCTGCGCCCGATGAAGCGCGGGTCGAAGCCGACGATGTCGTAGCGCGCGCCGACCTCCTTCATCGACGCGCGGGCCTGCGGCGGGGACTGGAGCGCGGGCCCGCCCGGACCGCCGTTGTTGAGGAGGATCGCGCCGATGCGGTGGCGGGTGTCGGTGGCCTTGAGCCGGGAGATCGCCACGGTGATCGTGCGCCCCCGGGGGTCGGCGTAATCCAGGGGCACGGTCACGTCCGCGCACTGCACGCCTGCCTGGTCCAGATCGCGGCCCGTGGTGTCGTCGGGGCCCTTGATGCAGCTGCCCCAGCCGAGGTGCTGGCGGTAGTACCGGTCCAGTCCGGCCCCGGAGCTGTCCTGGGCGGGGGTCTCGGCGGCCGTGGCCAGGACGGGGGAGGACGTGAGGCAGGCGGCGAGGGTGAGGCCCACGGCCAAGGCGCGGCGTGCGGCGGGGCTGACCGTGGTCACGGGGTCTCCTTGAGCATCGTCCGCTTCGTGTGATCGCATGCCCCGAGGCTAGGAACCCGCCCTGGTACGGTACATCGCCCAAGGGCACGAGGACCCCGGTCCCGTCCACCCCCGGCTCCGGGACCTGCGGCCCGGTCCGGCCTCCTCCTCCGGGAGGAGACCGTCGGCGGGGCTGCGCCGAGGGCCGTCCCGGCCACGCACCACTTCACCGGGGGACCCTGCGCCGAACTCGTGGCTCTGGGAGCCGCACGAGCCCAGGGCGCCCGCCAGATGCGCTGCATCGTTGCCGTGGGAAACCACGGGCGGGGGGTCATCGGCCCGTGCGGGCGCGATCGGCAGGTCTTCGTGGACTACTACCCCACCATGCGTGTCATCGTGCCCACGCCCGCGGGGCCCAGGTCCGTTCTCGCCGCCGACCTGATGCCGCTGACTCGGCGATGGACCCCGGAAGGCATGAACGGTCTCGACCCATCGCTCTACCAGGATCCCGAGACCGCCGGTCCCCCGATCATCCGGTTCAACCCCCGCTACCTCCAAGACGTCCGCTCTGGCGCCAAGACCAAGACCACCCGCTTCCGGGACCCGGCCCAGCTCGGGCCGGCCAACGACAAGACAGGCGCCGCTTAAACCACGGAGGAACCAGCGACGACCGGGACGACCGCAGCAGCGAAGAAGACGGCGCCAGCGAAGATTCGGGCGGCCTCCACCGGCAGAGGCAGAGGTGGCGTGGCCCAGCGGATCGCGGCTATTACGGCACGGCCTCCGGGAACGGCCAGAGGCAGCAAGAGCCGTGATGTGCGGGGAAGGGGCAGCTGGGCTCTCGCCCATCGGGGCAGCAGATCCACGGCCGCGGCCGCCAAGAAGGCATACGGAATCCGTACAGCGCCCGGCAGCGGCGATGCGACAGCAGGTACGCGGTCGTCTCGCGTGACTCCGGCGTGGACCGGCACTCTCCGCGGTATCCGGCGAGCCGCGCGGACAGCTCCGCGCGGGTCTCAGGCGGTTCCTCGGCTCCCAGCCGACCGGCGACCAGCGCCATGTCGCGCACGTAAGCGTCCTGGCCGACCCGCTCCAGGGGCTGGCGCCCATAGCGCTGGTAGGCCCGCAGGAAGCACTCCGCCTCGGCGATGTGGACCCAGGCCAGCAGGTGTGGATCGGAAGCGCGGTAGGGCACTCCCTCCGAGGTGACGCCGCTGATCCGGTCGTGGACGCTGCGCACCCGAAGGACGGCCTGAGCAGCGTCCCGGTCCGTCCCGAACGTGGTGGCGGCCAGGAAGGTGCTGGTGCGCTGGAGCCGGCCCCAGGGATCTCCTCTGAACCCCGAGTGCGCCCACACGGCAGCCATGGCTTCTGGGTGCAGCGACTGCAGCAGCAGCGCGGCAAGCCCGCCGACGTACATCGCCGCGTCCGCATGCACGAGCCGGATCGGACTGTGCGGCTCGAACCAGCGGGGTCCTGGAGCGCCATGGATACGGGCACGTTTGTGATGCGCCGAAGGGCCAGCGACCCGGCGCAAGAGCTCTTCTCCTGCCCGGACCCGGAGCCGGGCGAGCGGAGGAGGCGACCAGAGCATGTGTCCATCATCCCTCCTGCGGCGCAGTCCGTCCGGCCTGCGTGCGGCAGCCGTTCGGTGGTGGGGCGGCGGTGTCGAGGTCGGCCGGGATCCAGGCTCTGCCGAGCCCGATGAGGGCGGCCGGGGCGGCGAGCGGTACGGCGGTTCCGGGCCGCCGGTCCCGACGGGTGGCCACATCGCTCGGCGGGTAGCGAAGGGTCGGCTGCCGGCCGGGTGCCGTGATGGAGAAGATCGGGGCCAGACGAACACGGACGGTACGAGAACCAGGCCGCGCCCATCACACCGTCGGGTACCTCGGCCGCGCAGGTGGTCCCGCCGGGGCACCCTCCTCGTGGACTTGAGCCAGGTCGCCTTCTGCGACTGCGCCGGCCTCAACCTTCCTGACTGCTCGTCTGGCCGCCCTGCGCGCCGGCCGCGCCCTGCATGTGACCGCCGCCAGCAGTCGCCTCGAACGGCTCTTTGATCTCACCGCCACCCGGTCCCTGCTCACCTGACGGTGGCCGCCGGAAAGCAGGTACACGCCATGACCGCGTCCGTCCCCCTCACCACAGGCTCCGACGCTGCCCGTCGTCCAGCCCCAGGCGTGCGGGAAACCCGGGCGACCGTGTGGGCGGTGGGCACATTGATGGCGACCACGCCCGCCCCGGCCCGCGAGGCAGAGCGCATCCTGTCCGATTCACTCATCACTCTGTGTGTCCTCATGGGCCGGCCAACCGCCTCCGAGGCAGTGCGCGAAGCCCTCCAGTACACCGGGGCCTGAGCCTGCGGGGCGGCGCACCACGGGGTGTTTCCCCCTCCTCACACCCTGGGGGAGCAGCAGATCATGCGCTGCTTTTAGAGCATGGAATCGCTGGGCGCCCGGTGGCATACGGGAGCCCCCCATATTGCCTGCCGCGGGAAGCGGCCCGCCGGCTGGCCCGGACCATGCCTGCTGGGACACTCCGAAGGGTCCGTCTGCGAGGAGCTGTCGGCCGCGCCCGGAAGCGAACCGCCTGCTGCCCTCGCCTCAAGCCGGTCGCCCTTCGGGTGTCGGTCAGTCTTCGAAGTAGTCGGTCAGGACGCAGCCCTTCACGAGTGCGGGGTCTTTGCGGTAGCCGCTGGGAGGGTTGAAATCGGGGTGGCAGTTTAGGATCAGCAGCCCGCCGGGCTTGATCGCGTTGCGGATGACAGGCTTCTGGTCGGGTAGGACGGCGAAGTCCTGGCCGAGGAGGAACTTGCCGCGGTGTCCCTTGTTCGGGCTTTCCTTTCGGTCTGCGTCGAGTTCAGCCTTGTACGTGGCCTGGAAGGTCTTCAGATCTTTGATCATGAAGATGCGGGTGCCTTTGCCGCAGGCCCCTCGTTCGCTGACGGCCCACTTGCTGTCGTAGGTCTCGTCACCGGGGAAGAAGTCGTCGTCGTGAGGGTCGGTGGAGATGTCGCTGCAATCGCCATACCCGTTGACGATCTGGGCGGCCTTCGCCATCGAGCCCGCCTTGGGCAGTCTGGCCTTGCCGTTGCCGTCGGAGCCGCCCGGTCCGTCGGTGCCGCCATTCTTGGCGGGCGCCTGATTGTCCAGGTAATCATTGAGGGAGTCTTTCCCTTCGTCACTGCCGCACGCAGTCAGGGCCGTGAGGCAGAGCAGGGCTGCGGTGCTGACGGCCACGATCCGTTGGATGCGCATGATGGCGGGGACCCCCGTGTAGATGATCACAATGCACCGACCCTAGATTTTTGGCGTGCGCATGGCAAATGCACCATCGACGGAGACGGGACCAGCGCCGCAGCCACCGTCCGGACCGTTTCACCAGTCCCGGTCGCGCGATGGTCGCCGCATAGCGGCCCTACTGCCCGTGCAACCCGGCCTGACGGTGCTCACCCTCGCCGTCATTCGGGGGTCATGAGTGAAGGGATTGCGGGCAAGGGCGCGGTGGGGGCAAGGCTCCCCGGAGGCCGGGCGTTCTGCCTGACCGGTGAAGAGGAAAGGAGATTTTCGTGTCGAAGGTCGAAGAGTCCGTCGAGGTCGACGTCCCCGTGCGGACCGCCTACAACCAGTGGACGCAGTTCGAATCGTTCCCCCACTTCATGGACGGGGTCGAGCGGATCGAGCAGCGCACCGACACGATGACGCACTGGGTGGCGAAGATCGGTGGTGTGCGAAAGGACTTCGAGGCGGAGATCACCGAGCAGATTCCCGACGAACGGGTGGCGTGGACGACGCTGGGCGGTGAAGTGAAGCAGGCCGGCGTGGTCACCTTCCACCGCCTGGACGAGGCCAAGACCAAGGTGATGCTGCAGCTGGACTACGACCCGGAGGGCATCGCGGAGAACGTCGGCGACAAGCTCGGCTTCGTGAAGCGGCAGATCACCGGCGACCTGAAGCGGTTCAAGGCGTACATCGAGGAGCGCGGCCGCGAGACCGGCTCCTGGCGCGGCGAAGTCTGATCCCAGGAGCCGGCCTTGCTCGAAATCACCCCGCTTGGCCGGGCCCCTACACCGCAGCCTCCCGCCTTGGCGGTGATGGAGGAGCGGGGTGGCTCCGCTGAGACAGCGGTCGGCTGAGGAGGCCCCGGGCGTTGCATCGTGCCCGGGGCCCTGCCCCGTGACCTGCCGGGGACGCCGCACGGGTCCGGCAGCTGAGCCACGCGCGCAGGCTCTGAGCCGAGGGCGCCCTCGCCCGGCGTCTGGGGGTGATGCTGGGGCCGGCGGCGTTGCCCGACTCGTCGCCTTGCCGCGGGCCCAGTCAGCGGAGGCCGGTGCCGCCTCGTAGGCTGCGGACATGACTGAGATCCAGATGCCTGACAACGCCTATGACCTGCTGCTGGCCGGCAATCAGCGTTTCGTCTCCGGTACCCCCGAGCACCCGAACCAGGACGCCACCCGCCGCACCGAGACTGCGCCGTCCCAGCAGCCCTTCGCCGTGGTGTTCGGGTGCTCCGACTCGCGGCTGGCCGCCGAGATCATTTTCGATCGGGGCCTGGGCGACCTGTTCGTGGTCCGCACCGCTGGGCATGTCGCGGGTACGGAAGTGCTCGGAAGCATCGAGTTCGGTGTAAGCGTCCTCAACGCGCCGCTGGTCGTCGTCCTTGGCCACGACTCGTGTGGCGCTGTCGCCGCGGCCTGCTCGGCCCTGGAGGACGGGCAGACGCCGGGCGGATTCGTGCGTGACGTCGTCGAACGGGTTACCCCGAGCGTGCTGGCAGCCCGCGCCGCAGGACGTGAGACGGCCGAGGAGATACTGGCCGAGCACATCGAGCACACGGTGGACCTGCTGCTGGAGCGCTCCCGCGTCCTGGCCGAGCGGGTCGCCGACGGCCGGCTGGGCGTGGTGGGGCTGTCCTACAGGCTGGCCGACGGCAGTGCACAGCTCGTCACCGCCCGCGGCCTCGCTACGGCGACTCCCACCGCTTCCTGACCGTCCGGGCCGGGCCGCTCACCGGGAGGGTCGCGGCCCGGCGGCCCGGCGAAGCCGGTTGGCGATCGCCAGCCCCAACCCGTCCTCCACCGGGAGGGACGCGATGATGAGGTCGCATCCTTGTTGATCGAGCTCGCGCAGGTATCCGTACAAGCCGTGCGCGTAGGCGTCCATCGAATCGGGGATCGTCACCACGGCGTGCGCCTTGACCGCAGCGTCGGCGAAGGAGGCAGGAACGAAGACGCCAACCTTGTGCCCCGCCATCTGCGCGAGCTCGGCTTCGGCCACCACCCTCTCCGGCTCGACCAGGACGACCCGCGCACTTGGCGCATAGTGCGACGGGTGCTGGCCCGGCACTCGGACATGATTCGTCGAGGGCACCCCGATGGAACGCCCGAGCACCGCTTCGAGGTCCTCGCGGGTCACACCGCCGGGCCTCAGGATGCTCGGGATGTCGCCCGTGACGTCAACAATGGTCGACTCGACGCCGACCTCGCACGCGCCGCCGTCCAGCACGAAGTCGACGGCATCACCAAGCTCCAGGCGGACGTGGCCCGCGGTGGTGGGGCTGACCGAGCCGAAGCGGTTGGCGGACGGGGCCGTGACGCCGCCCCCGAACGCCGACAGCAGGGCGAGGGCGACTGGGTGGTCCGGCACACGCACGGCCACCGTCTCCAACCCACCTGTCGCTTCCAGGGGCACCCGGTGACCGCGCCGCAGGACCAGGGTCAGCGGTCCCGGCCAGAAGTGTTCGGCCAGCAGACGCGCGGTGGTGGGCACGGTCTCGACCCAGTCGTCCAGGTGCTCTGCAGCGGCGATGTGGACGATCAGCGGGTGAGAGGGCGGGCGCCCCTTCGCCTGGAAGATCCGCGCGACGGCGACGGGGTCTTCCGCGTTCGCGCCCAGGCCGTAGACGGTCTCGGTCGGAAGGGCCACCAGACCGCCGGCGCGCAATACCTCGGCTGCCTTCTCGATGTCGCTGGTCGTTGCCGTCACCATCGCATTACTCCACTGTTTCGCTCCCACATCCATGCCCTCGCCGGCACACGAGACGAGGCCACGCACGTCTTGCGGACCCCATCATGCCGCCCCGGACCGGCGTCCACTGCCAGCGTGACCTCAGGGGCAGAAGCTGAACGTGGAGCGGGGTCGGGTACCGCCGTGCGGCGGGAAGACAGGGGTGGTTCACGGGCGGCTGCTCCTGCTGGTCAGCAGCCGCCCGAGAGGCCAGGTCGTGATCAGTCGGTCCGCGCCCAGGCCGACCCGTGCGGCGCGCGCGTAGCCCGTGCTCTGCCAGTGCAGCTGTTCGGGGGCGTGGGCGTCGGTGTCCACGGCGAAGCGGCAGCCCGCGGCGGCGGCCTGTACGAGCAGGTCGTCTGGCGGGTCGCGCCGTTCGGGTCGGCAGTTGATCTCCACGGCGGTGCCCGCCTCTGCGCACGCGGCGAATACGGCCTCGGCGTCGAAGCGGGACTGCGGGCGCCCCCGGCCGGTGATGATCCGTCCCGTGCAGTGGCCCAGGACGTCGACGTGCGGGTTGCTCACCGCGGCCAGCAGGCGGGCGGTCATCGGCTCGGGCTCCGAGCGGAGCTTGGAGTGCACGGATGCCACGACGACGTCGAGCCGGCCCAGCAGGCCCTCCTCCTGGTCGAGTGAGCCGTCCTCGAGGATGTCGCACTCGATACCGGTCAGCAGCCGAAAATCCGGGCCCATCCGGGAGTTCACGGCGGCCACGGCTTCCAGTTGGGTTTCGAGTCGCTCGGGGCTCAGTCCGTGGGCGATCGTCAGCCGCGGCGAGTGATCGGTCAGAACGGCCCACTGGTGGCCCAGGGCGCGGGCCGCGTCGGCCATGGTCTCGAGCGGGCTGCCGCCGTCCGACCAGTCGGAGTGCAGGTGGCAGTCCCCGGTGCTCGCAGCCGCGAGGTCCCAGCCGGCCAGGGCGGCGGGGTCGGCTTCGGCCTCCAGGCGGGCCAGGTAGCGCGGCATCGCGCCGGTCGATGCCTGGGCGATCACCTCGGCGGTGACCGGGCCCACCCCGCGCAGCCGTGCGGCCTGGGCGGCGTCCACCGGGCCCGGTGGCAGGTGGCGGACGGCGTCGGCCGCCGTGTGAAAGGCCCGCACCCGGTACGGGGACGCCCCGCGCCATTCGAGGAGGAAGGCGATCCGGCGCAGCGCTTCGTCCGGGGTCATGGCAGGGGTGTTCCACCGGTGGCGTTGACGATTTCGCCGGTGATGTAGGAGGCCCGGTCGGAGGCGAGGAAGACGTACGCGGGTGCCATCTCCGCCGGCTGTGCGGGCCGGCCCAACGGCGACTGCTCGCCGAACTTCGTCGGGTCGGGCATCGTCGCGGGGATCAGCGGGGTCCACACCGGTCCGGGAGCCACGGCGTTGGCCCGGATGCCGCGCTCGGCGAGCATTTGGGCGAGGCTGTGGGTGAAGGAGATGATCGCGGACTTGGTCATGGCGTAGTCGAGTAGGTGCGGGCTGGGCTGGTAGCCCTGCACGGATGCGGTATTGATCACCGAGGCGCCGGCCGGCATGTGGGCCAGCGCGGCCTTGGTGAGCCAGAACATCCCGTACAGGTTGGTCTTCATCACCCGGTCGAACTGCTCGGTGGTGATCGCCTCGATCCCGTCCGGCTGGGCCATCTGGTAGGCGGCGTTGTTGACGAGCAGGTCGATGCCGCCCAGTTCGCCCACTGCCTTGTCGACGAGGGCGGTGCACTCGGCTTCGTGCCGGATGTCGCAGGCGACGGCCACCGCTGTGCGGCCGGCCTGGTGGATCAGTCGGGCGGTCTCCTCCGCCTCCTCGGCTTCCTCGGGCAGGTGCGTGAAGACGACGTCGGCGCCTTCCCGTGCGAAGGCCAGGCAGACGGCGCGGCCGATCCCGGAGTCCCCTCCGGTGACCAAGGCCTTGCGGTCGTTCAGTAGGCCGTGGCCCTGGTAGGTGTCCTCACCGTGGTCGGGGCGGGGTTTCATCGCCTCGGTCGAGCCGGGATGGTCCTGGTCCTGCTCGGGAAACGGCGGACGGGGGTGCAGCCCCACCGGATCGGTGAGGCGGGCCTGCTCGTGGGAAGTCATCGCGGTCTCCTTCCGGCTCGGACGGGTGGGACGGCGGTCAGTAAGAGGGCGGGTAGGGGGCGGCCTTGAGACGGCGCGCGAGGTGCGCGGTGTTCGCGGCAAGGGTCCTGGTCGTGGCCGCGGTCTTCTCGGGGGTCTTGTCGAGGTCCTGGTAGTCGGTGCCCTGCATGGCCTCGCCGACCCAGTAGGTGACCGCGTTCGGAGCGAGGGAGAAACCGACGTCGTTCAGACCCTGGAACAGGTCGGCGCTGACGTGGTGGGCGCCGTCTTCGTTGCCGACGACGCACACGGCCGCGGCCTTGCCGTAGGTGAGCATGCGGCCCTCGTCGTCGCTTTCACCGAGTTCGGCGTCGAGGCGTTCCAGGACGCGCTGGGCGAGGCTGGAGGGGTGCCCCAGCCAGATGGGCGTGGACAGGACCAGGATGTCGCAGCCCAGGATCGTGTCGCGGATCTCCGGCCAGGAATCCTCCTCTCCCATGTCGACCTCGACGCCTGGTTTGACGTCGTGGTCGGCGATCCGGATCACCTTCCCGGTAACGCCGTGATCGGCCAAGGCGGCCATGGTCTGCTCGGCCAGCAACTGCGAGCTGGACCGTTTCGGCGACGGCGAAAGCGTGCAGACCAGCGCGACAGCGCGCAGTGGCGTGGTTCCGGTGGTGGTGTCCATGTGATCCGGCTACCCCGATGGTCATGCTCTATCCCGCCCCGTCACGGTGATACCCGCCGATCGAGGGTCGTGACGGAGGGGCCGCTCATGGGACATCCGGCGGTGTCCTTCTGCTTTGAGCTGCGGGGCAGGCAGGACCTTGTTGGCCAGGCCCTGCGCCCTGGTCTTCGGCGATCCGGCGACGAGCTTGTCCTTGCCCGCGAACATGTCGGCACGGCGGAATAGGGGCCTGGAACGAGCCCGGCATGGTGGAGGCGATGGAAGAGGTGATCAGCATGCGCCCCTCGTCGGCCGCGGCCACCGACCGCAGCAGCCGCTTGGCCACGTGCACGGCGTTGCGGTGCGCGAGGGCCGCGGTGCGCACCGCGCGCTGGCAAAGTGGGGGAGTGAGGGGAGCGGTGATGGGACGCATCGCGACGATCGGCGTTTACGGCTTCACAGCCGGAGCCTTCCTCGAGAAGCTTGCCGGCGGGGGCGTGGGGCTGCTGCTCGACCTTCGCCAGCGCCGTGGCGTTCGGGGCCCCGAGTATTCATGGGCGAATTCGGTGCGGCTCCAGCGCGCGCTTGCCGCGGAGGACATCGGCTACCGGCACGTGAAGGAGCTGGCGCCGACGACGGAACTGCGTCATCTCCAGTACCGCGAGGACGACCGCCAAGGTGTGGGCAAGCGCAACCGGGTCGCGCTCGCGCCCGAGTACATCCAGCGCTACACCCTGGAGATCCTCGACCCGTTCGACCTCGGCGCGCTCGTGGCCGAGCTTCCGAGCGGCTCGGCGACCGCCCTCTTCTGCGTCGAGCGCGATCCGGAGGCATGTCACCGCTCGCTCGTGGCCGAGCGCTTGCGTGCCGAGCACGGCCTGCCAGTCACGGATATCCGTCCAAGCTAGTGGGCGCCTCCGCTGTTCAGGGGCCTAACTGATCATTCCGGAATGATCTCCAGCCACCGGATCCGGGTGATGTTGGCCGTCAGCCCAGCAGTCCTTGATGGAGGCCGGCTCTGCGCTCGTAGCGGCTGCAGAGAAGATCCGGCGGCGAATGCGAGAGCCGAGTCACGCTGGTGCGCGCCATGCTCGCTGTCGGCAGGGGAAGTCCGCCTCGCAGAGGGCGGTGAGAGGTCTCGCGGCGGCGGCTCGTCGGAGCGCACGAAGGACGAGCTGTACCAGGAGGCGAAGAAGCGTGGCATCGAGGGACGCTCGACAATGACGAAGCAGCGGCTCAAGAGCGCCCTCAGCCACTGACCGCACCCGGGCCCGGCTCCTGCCACCGGGTGCTCACCGCAGGCACGCCTTCACCCCCAGGACCGTCACGGCCCGGCTCCCCTGGCGGCCAGGTCCAGCCGGGCTCCGACGCCGGGGGCGTGCCGTGCACGCGCTGGTGGCACCGGGCGGGTGAAGCCGGTGCGCCGAGCGGCCGCGGGCAGGTGCCCGGCTCGGCGCGAACCGCAGGATGAGCGGAAACAGCCCCCCGGTCTCAAGGACCGTGCTCAGGTCACCTTCGTCCTGCCCGCCGACACTCCGCCCGGAGCGGTCAGCGTCGTCGGTGACTTCAACGGCTGGAAGCCAGGCGCCCACACCCCTGAACCGCGCAGCGACGGCAAGCGCGCGGTCACGGTCGCCTTGCCGGCGAGGAGCGTGCATTCCTTCCGCTACCTGGCGGCGGGCGACTACTGGTTCAACGAAGACCACGCCGATGGCCACGACGGCACCAACAGCCTCCTGCACACCTGATCCGACACCTCGGGCGCGGACTCACCCAAGCAGTTGACCCCTGCCCTCCGACCGGCCGGGCCGCTGGCTCCTGCCGGATGGCGAGAGGAAAACCTCCAACCACCACGGCTCGCGAGCTGACCGGGGCCGCCAAGGGCATCGGTACCGAAGAGAAGTTCCTTGAGGTCGCGAAGAAGATGACGCGGATGGGCGCCAGAGCGCTGGCGATCTGCGGCGGCGATGAAGAGCTCAAGGGCATGACCTGCGCCCACCGGATGGGCGGGGCCCCTGGCGGCACAGCTGCGCCGCCTGCTCGATCTGACCGGAGCGCTTTCCCTGCTCGAGGTGCGCGAGAGCGGTGAGGAGATCTGGCTGAGCGTCGACGAGCCAGGACCCGGTCCGGGCGGCGGTGAGCTGATCGCGGTGCTGGGTGCTGCCGCTATCCGGCGCTGCGTGTGCCGGGCGGGTCCTTCGGGTTGATGCTGGTGGTGGCCGAGGCGTCCTTGGTTCCGCTGGGGCGTTGGGAGTGGCCTCGGGGGCCGAGATCGTGCATGCCCTTCTCCCGGGAGCCCTTGCTCTGGTCCTCCCCGCGCTTGCCGCGGCTCTTGACAGGGTTGCCGTGGGGGTCGCCGGCCTCTTCCTTGGAGACCGCCGGTTCAGGGCCCCTGGCTGGTGCGTACTTGTCGGGGTGGAACGAGCGGTGGGCGCTCGGGTTGTCCTGCTGACGGGTTTCGTCGACGTCCGGTGACCAGCCGTGTTGCTTGGTGCCCTCGTGGCGGCTGGGGCCCTCTCCGTGCTTGGGCTGGGAGGGCTTCGGCTGTTTCGTCATGGCCTGGCCTGCTGTCTGTCTCGGGGATGGGCGCGCAGTTTCCCGCGTGTCTACCGCTGCCTAATGACATCGTCCCACCGTTCGGCCAGGTGGTCGCGGCCAGCGTGAAGAGCGTGCAGCGAGCTCGCCCGGCGCATAGGCAGGGTGCCTGCTGATCCTGCCCCTAACCTGTCAGATTGCTGGCTCGCAAGGCGTTGGAGGCCGGGTGCCCATGGGTCTGACCGGCCGCCGCCCCGCCGCCACAACATGGCGGCGCTGCGCGCTATCGCCGGGCGCCCGGGGTAGGCGCCGGGGATTCGGAGCACGAAACCACCCTAGGGCTGGAGGCGTGATGAAGGCAGTGACGTGGCAGGGACGGCGGAACGTGCGAGTGGAGACCGTCCCCGATCCGGGCATCACCGATCCCACCGATGCGATCATCAAGGTGACGACCACCGGGCTGTGCGGTTCCGATCTGCACCTCTACGAAGTGCTGGGCCCGTTCCTGGACGCAGGCGACATCCTCGGCCACGAACCGATGGGAGTCGTCGCCGAAGTCGGCTCCGACGTCAAGCACCTCGCCGTGGGTGACCGGGTCGTCGTCCCGTTCAACGTCTCCTGCGGTACCTGCTTCATGTGCGAGCGGGGGCTGCACTCGCAGTGCGAGACCACCCAGGTCCGCGAACACGGCAACGGCGCGAGTCTCTTCGGCTACACCAAGCTATACGGGCAGATTCCCGGCGGACAGGCCGAATACCTGCGCGTCCCCTTCGCAGACACCCTCCCCATCCCCGTCCCCGACGGGCCGCCGGACGACCGCTTCGTCTACCTCTCGGACGTCCTCCCGACGGCCTGGCAGGCCGTCGTCTACGCTGACATCCCACCCGCCGGCAGCGTCGCCGTCCTCGGCCTGGGACCCATCGGCGACATGTGCACCCGCCTTGCCGCCCACCGCGGCGCGGGCACCGTCATCGGCATCGACCTCGTCCCCGAACGCCTTGCCCGCGCGGCCGGACACGGCACCCGCGTGTTCGACCTCAGCCAGTACGGTGACCAGCTCACCGATGCCGTCCGCGACGCCACCGGGGGACGCGGCCCCGATGCCGTGATCGACGCCGTCGGCATGGAAGCCCACGGCAGCAGCGCGGTGAAGGCGGCCCAGACCCTCACCGGTATGCTGCCCGACGCCCTGGCCGCCACGCTCATGAAGAAGGCCGGCGTCGACCGGCTCGGAGCCCTCTACCTGGCCATTGACCTAGTACGCCGAGGCGGCACGATCTCCCTGTCGGGCGTCTACGGCGGAATGGCCGACCCACTGCCGCTGCTGACCATGTTCGACAAGCAGATCCAGCTGCGGATGGGACAGGCCAACGTCCGCCGCTGGGTCGACGACCTGATGCCGCTGCTCACCGACGGCGATCCCCTCGGCGTCGAGGGCTTCGCCACCCACCACCTCCCCCTGGACGAGGCACCCACCGCCTACGCGGACTTCCAGGCCAAGAACAACAACACCGTCAAGGTCCTCTTCCAGCCCTGACAACCGGCCCCGCGCCCCGCCACGAGGGGTCGCCGTCGCCGGCCCGGCAGCGCCCGTGCACCCACGACCTACGCGATGCCAAGCCCGCGATGATCTCTCTCCACATGGGCTGGCGCCGATGCTCACCGAACGACGCAACCGGGCCAACGCCGTCGCCCCCAAACCGGTCTGGATCCCTCTGACCCCGGCGACGATGCCCGATCCCACCAAACTCGGGCAGAACCATATTTGATCACGTTCGATTTGTGGCGCGAGTGCAGGCCACCGGGCCGCTCGTGTGACTGTGCACTGCATCTGTCCAATGAGCACTGGACTTGTCGTGCTGTGCTGGACGGACCCCGAGACGACCCCAGGCGCCCGGGACGCCTGGGTGCGTCTCAGACGTTCGGGCCTCCGTCTCGGTGTACCGAGCCGGTTGCCCCACCAGCACCAGGCGCCGCCGCAGCACCCGGCGGGACTACCGAACACCCTGGCCCTCGTCGTCACGAAGGCGGCCGCCTCCCCCGTTCTGCCCCTCCCCAACTGCGCCCCGCTGATCTCCACGCGACCCTGACTAGGGGGTCGGCCACGGATCGAGGTACCGGCATGGAGACGAATGACGACCAGGGCGGGGAAGGCCAACGTAGTTCCTGGGCGCGTCGGCACTCCTGGCGGAACTGGAACACGGTGGAGCGGGTGCTCGCGGGACTGGCCGCGCTCATCGCCGTGATCACAGGAGTCGCGGTGACCTTCAAGTACATCACAAAGGAAACTCCACTCGAAAAAGAGAAGGCCCTCATCCAAAAACTGAGACCAGGCGAAACGTTCACGCGCGCCATCGAGATCATGAAGGAAAAACCTCACTACAAGATGCCGCTTCCCTCAGGAAACACGATCCATCAATATGACCGGGAGTGGGAGAGGGTTCAGCTACTGGTGAGTCCGACCGGCGAAGTACTGTCGGTGGGCATCTTTGTGCACAACAGGAAGTTCCAGCCAGAAATCAAGATCGGAACCGCGCGGGCAGTGCTCAATCGTGACACATTCGACAAATTTGGCCTGCCGATGTTCGCGTTCGGGAGCTGCGCCGTCCACTCCAGCTCGTATTACGAGGGATATTCTGGCGTAGCAAATGCCGGAGGTGGGGGGAGTCACGCGGTCGGAGTTACGGATTCGCATCGAGGGGAATTGAATACGGCTGGCGGATGCTCTGTGCCGCTGGATCAACTCGAATGCGTACAATCTGAATACGAACAGGTCGCTACGCTTAAGGAATGGGACGTCAAATGCCTTGACTCGAATCAAGGTGCCCACTTCCGCAATAGCTTGAAGATCAACTCTGTGGTAGTTTCCAGAGAGCTCAGCTTGTCTTCCGACATGTTTCAAAATCCGTACATAGTGTCAAAAGGAAATTAGTAGGGGTTCGTATCGGGATCCTGGCTGAAGGCCGGGATCGCAGCCCGTCCGAGCGGGAGGGGCAGAAGCTGCAGCAGATCGTGCGGTGGGGCAGTACCAACTCTGTGCGGTTCCGGCGGGCGATGATGCTCCTGGCCTCTTGACCGCCGGATGAAGCTGAGTTCGTCTTCGGCGACCCCGCCACCTGGGACACCGAGCAGGCGGTTACCACCACTGCTACCAGCCGCTACGGCACCGCCACCGCCCGGGCCTGGGACCGGCTCCACCCGCGCCTGGCCCACCGCGCGGCGTGGCTGGAGCACGATGGGCTCCTGCCGGTCATCGAGGGCACGGTGATCCGCCCGGCTGTCGAGAGGCTGCCCAGCGGAGGGGTGAACCGGCCGGTGGTCGCGCACCGGCGCCGGCGCCGAGGACGTCAACCGCTGACCTACGACGGGAAGAAGGAGAATCTCACCCGTCACCTCCTCATCTACGAGGATCACATCCGGCGTCGCCTCACCGTGGAGAACGCAGCCCTGCGCCCAGCCCTGGAGGCCATGATGGCGTCACAGTCATCAGACCACCCGCCAAGGACCTGGGGGACTGACTTGGCCCGGCGCCGCCACCATCGCCCTGGCCTGGGGACACCCGATCCCTCAACGCGCAAGTTCGGGGGCCTTTTCCGTGGGCAGTGCGCGCATTGTTCGAAGCGGCGACAAGAAGTTGGGGAGGACACTCAGCGTCATACCGGCTGCACCAATCCACAAGGTGCCTGTTGATCCGAATGCAGATCCCAAGGCTCCGCCCAAAAGCCCACCGAGAGGGATACCGCCCCAGGCAACGAATCGGGCTGTTGCGCTCACCCGGCCCAGAAGCCGATCCGGTGTCAGGGCCTGTTGGAAGCTTGATTGAGCCACCACGCGGACGACTCCGCCCAGTGAAAGAGCTGCGAGTCCGATCGCAGCCACGTACACGCTCCAACCCGCTCGAGCCATCGGCATGAGGACGGTCAACGGACAGGTGGCCAGTGACGCGAGCCAGATGACCCGACCGCGCCCGACCCGCTTCGAGACCCTGGTCGCCAGCAGTGAGCCCAGCAAGGCACCACAACCCATTCCCGACAGCATGAGGCCAATAGCAAAGGACTGGAGCCCCATCTCCCGTTCCAAAAATACCAGCAACATGGTTTGATACACGACCAGGAAGAGATTGAATATCGCATCCCCCAGCATGATTGCACGCAGGATATGGTTCGCGACTGCGAACTTCAGCCCTTCCCTGATCTCTCGGGCCAGCTGAGGGTGCTCACTCGGCTCTGGCTTTTGCTCGCGCTTCCGGATGGTGACCGCAAGCAGCCCCGACATGACCATCCCAGCCGAACTCACCAAAAGCGTTGCAGGAGCTCCAATCAGGCCGATTAGCGGCCCTGCCACAGTCGGCCCGCTGATACTAGTAGCCGACCGTATTGCCGACAGTTTTGAGTTTCCTTCCACGAGATTTCTGCGTCCCACCAAGTGCGGGAGATAGCTGACGTACGCAACATCGAAGAAAACAGTCAACACTCCATGAACCAAGGCGACTGCATATAGCCACCAGACGGTGAGAGCGTCTGCCCACCACGCCACCGGTATCGCCAAGAGGACCAGGGCGCGAGTGAGATCAGTGCAGATCATCACCGATCGCTTCCGCATGCGGTCCACCCACGCGCCTGCTGGCAGCCCGACCAAAAGCGATCCTGTCGCAGTCATCGCGGTAAGTAACCCCACTTGGAACTCGTCTGCATGCAATGCCGCGACGGCGACCAGAGGTAAAGCCAGAAAGATGATGCGGTCGCCTAGTTGACCAAGCGCAGTGGCAGCAAATAGTCGCCCAAAGTCCCGATCGCATAAGAGGCCGAGCCGGGATGGTTTTGGCATGGAATACCCTACTGTCGAATTTGTGATGTCTCTGTAATGGCTTCAACGGCTACGGACGGTCGACTCCGAACTCGTAGACCACTTCCCGGCGTACATCCGGAATGACCATGTCGGCCGTCTCCACCGGACGTCCGTCCGTGTCGAAGATGGTCCGCTCGATCTGAAGCACGAGGTCCCCCATGCTGATCCCCAGGAGGTTCGCCTGCACCTGGGTGGCACGAGTTGGGCGTGGCACCTCGACCACAGTGGAGATATCCACGCCAATGGAACGCATGCGCTCGAGCACCCCCTTCCCCGCCAGGGGACCCATCTCGGGCAGCACAACCGGCGTTCCATCCGTGATAGCCATCGGCTCCCAGGATTCGGAAAGCTGCACGGGTTGCCCGTCGGCGAGAAACTCGTAATGCGTATGGACGCAGAGGTCCCCAGGGCTGATGGCGAGCCGCTCGGCGATTGGCTCGGGGGCGGGGACGCGCACCTGACTGTGTGAATCCCAGGCGTCGGCCCTGCCCCGCTCCCTCCTGTCCTGCCAGAGGGGAGAGACCTCCCGGCGTTCGCGGTGCCGCGAACGGACCAGCCGCAGACGCTCTCGCGGCATGCGGACGTAGGTGCCCGAGCCGGCGCGTCCCTCGAGGAGACCGTCGATGATCAAGCGGTCCACAGCCCTCTGCATGACGTTGCGTCCGACCCCGTACTCCACGGCGAGCCGTGCCCGGGAGGGCAGACGCTCCCCGATCTCCCACTCTCCCGCGAGAATCCTTGCGCGTAGCACGTCGGCTACTGCGAGGTACGGCGCCTCTCGGGGCATGGGCGACCCTCCGGTTGTTTCACTCGATGGCAATTGGTTGTTTCTAGCGGAGCGTTGGCAAGCTACTGCACCGAGTGAAAGCTGCTGGAGTAGAAATACCCTCGGCGATCATGCGCCCACAGAAGTTTGGCTCTGTCCACGAGAACGGGCTCTGGTCCACTCCCTGTGGGTGCATACGCAGGGTGACTGTTGATCTCCGTGTGGTAAAGGGTGAGTTCGCCCGAAAAGCGCCCGGCTGGTTGGTGGCGTGGTCGACAGCCCTTCGCCGTCAACGAAGTGCTGCCGGAGTTGGACGAGCTGCTGTTTTCCTCGGTCGAGGGCGTGTTGGTGGAGTCGGTCGAGGTGACCGACGCGGTCGTGCGAGTCGGGGCCCGTACGACCGCAGGGCGGGCGGCCTGTCCGGGATGTGGATGTCGGTCAGGGCGAATACACGGCTCCTACATGCGCTTCCCTCGTGATCTGCCGACGGCGGGCAAGTTCGTCGTGGTGTCGTTGCGGATGCGGCGGTTCGTCTGCGAGGAAGAATCCTGCGAGCGCAGGACCTTCGCTGAGCAAGTACCGGGCCTCACTCGCAGGTTCGGGCGACGGACCGAGCGGCTGCGGTCGACGCTGGTGCCGGTCGGTCTTGCGCTCGCGGGCCGGGCCGGCGCCCGGATGACGGACGCCTTCAAGGCTTCGGTCAGCCGGAACACCCTGCTGAGGCTGATCGCCTCGCTTCCGGACCCCGCCTCCGCAGCACCCCGCGTCGTCGGCGTGGACGAGTACGCCCAGCGCAAGGGCCGTGTCTACGGAACCGTGCTCGTCGGCGTCGAGATACGTCGACCGGTCGACCTTCTTCCGGGCCGGGAGGCGGACACGCTCGCGGCCTGGCTCGCCGAGCGGCCCGCCATCGAGATCGTCTGCCGTGACCGGGCTCCCTTCTTTGCCGAGGGGGCCACCCGCGGCGCCCCGCAGGCCTTCCAGGTCGCCGACCGATGGCATCTCTGGCACAACCTGGGCGAAGCCGCCGAGAAATGCGTCTGCCGGCACCGCAGCTGCCTACGTCCCGCGCAGGAACAACCGGAGGAATCCCAGGAGGAACCAGAGCCGACTGCGTCATCGCCCTGGCCGACAGGGCACCGGTTCGCCGAGCGCACCCGCACCAAGCACGCCACCATCCACGCACTCCTCGCCGCCGGCCACAGCAAGCGGTCCGTCGCCCGGCAGCTCGGGATGACCCTCAACACGATCCTGCGCTTCTCCCGCGCCGCCAGCCCGGAGGAGATGTTCACCGGTCAGTGGCAAAACCGTGCGACCAGGCTCGACGCCTACAAGCCCTACCTCGATCAGCGCCGGCAGGAAGGCTGCACCAACGCCTGGAAGCTATGGGAGGAGATCAAGGAACAGGGCTATCCCCGCGGCTAGCCAGCGTCCGCGACTACGTCAGCAGGAACCTCCGCGGCAAGCCCCAACCGGTCGGCCCCCGCCCGCCGTCGGCCCGCGCCGTCACGCGCTGGATCCTCACCCACCCCGACGCCCTGACCGAAATCGACCGGCTCCAGCTCAAATCCGTCCTGGCCAACTGCCCCGAACCGACAGCACTCGCCGAGCACGTGCGTACCTTCGGCCACATGGTCGCCCACCTCCAAGGCGACCAGTTGCCGACCTGGATCGAAGCGGCCACCTCCACTACCGACCTGCCCAGCCTCCGTCACTTCGCCCAGCACCTCGAACGCGACCTCGACGCCGTCATTGCCGGCCTGACACTCCCCTGGAGCTCAGGCGTCGTCGAAGGCCACGTCAACCGGATCAAGATGCTCAAGCGTCAGATGTTCGGTCGCGCCGGCTTCGAACTCCTCCGCAAGCGAGTTCTCCTCGCTCCGTAATTCGATTGCTGGACCTGGCCCGGACTCTAAGATCGAGGAGTGACGATCGAGTACGAGTGGCGGGGCGCCTTCGAAAACACCGCCCTCAACGCGCTGCATGCTGATGGCTTCGACCACCCGGTCACTCAGACTGACTGGCGAGAACGACTTGAGCGCCACAGCCTCGGCTGGGTCTGCGCCTGGGAAGACGGCTCGCTGATCGGCTTCGTCAACGTGGTCTGGGACGGCGGAGTTCACGCCTTCGTCCTGGACACGGTGGTCGCCCAGCATCGCAAGCGGAACGGTGTTGGAGGCGCGCTGGTTGCAACAGCGGTTCAGGAAGCTCGTGCCGCGAAGTGCGAGTGGCTCCACGTTGACTTCGAGGAGCACCTTCGTTCCTTCTACTTCGACGCCTGCGGCTTCAAGCAGACGACAGCCGGACTGATCGCCCTGTAACTGGACCAGGCCCTGGGCCAGGATGCACAGGGTCAGAAGCAGTATCAGCAAGCCCTCGCCAGACCCCTGACCCAATCTCAGACGTCACCGGGAGTGACTGCACCACAGGAAGTGCACCAGAGCCGTTCTCGGGTTCTGGCACAGATCTTGGGAGAGGTCGCGGAGCGTCACCTAGTGCTATGACCGAGGACGTTCACCGGGTTGGCGGTGGTGCTAAGTGAGCGTTTGATTCTCGGTTGTCTGTTTCATTTGGGTCAGGTGTCGCGCCAGTTGGGGGTGTTTTGGTGGGTGAGGCGTCGGGTCATGAGGTTGATGGCGGCGATTTGGATCATGGCTGCTGATCGGTGTGGGTGGGTTTCGTAGTCGCGGGCCAGGCGGCGGTGGTGCATGAGCCAGCCGAGGGTTCTTTCGACGACCCAGCGGCGGGGTTGGACGGTGAAGCCGCGGGTGTGGGGGTCGCGTTGGACGATCTCGAGGTCGATGCCGCGGGTGGCGGCGTGTTCGATGGCTTTGTTCTTGTAGCCGTTGTCGGCCCAGGCTTTGGTGATGGTGGGATGGCGGGCTGCGAGGTGGTCGATGAGATGGGTGCCGGCGGTGGAGTCGTGGACGCTGGCGGCGGTGACGAGGACGGCCAGGAGGAGGCCGAGGGTGTCGGTGGCGATGTGCCGTTTGCGTCCGATGATCTTTTTCGCGGGGTCGATTCCCTGGTCGGTGAGGTGGACGTTGGCTGAGGTCTTGATGCTTTGGGAGTCGAGCAGGCAGGCGGTGGGCTCTGGTTCGCGGCCTTCGGCCTGGCGGAGCAGGCTGCGCAGGAGGCCGTTGAGGTGGTCGAAGATGCCGTCGTTTTGCCAGTGGGCGAAGTAGCCGTAGACGCTCTGCCAGGGTGGGAAGTCGTGCGGTAGGTAGCGCCAGGGGATGCCGGTGCGGTCGACGTAGAGGATGGCGTTCATGAGGGCCCGCAGGTCGTGGTGGGGCCGGCGGATTCCGGCGCGGGCCTGGCGCCAGGTTTCGAGAGTGGGGCGGATCAGTTCCCATCGCGCGTCGGACAGGTCGCTGGGGTAGGGCCGGGGTGGTCGCATGATGTGGGGATACCGGCGCTTGGAGCTGTCGGGGAGGGCGTGTGCGGTGGCATCGGGAGCGTTGGCAGGTGTCCTGGATATGTCGCGAAGTAGGGCATGTGTAATTGAGACGGGATGTTCCGGGGTTAACGGGGTCACTTCGTCTGCCGACTGCTCTTCAGAAAAGCCATATTCCAGCACAGACGGCACGACAACTCTGCGGCACCGGCGGTTCAGAACCGCATCAGACCAGCGCGAACATAACCAAAACGCTCACTAAGGGCCCGCCGCCCTTGCAGCCCAGCCATCGACCACGCTTGTCAGATCGGGAAGCCGCGAGAAAGGGGAGTAGCTGATGCCCATCACTCGGTGAGGGCTATGCCTGTCCCCATGCCCGGAGCCGTTTTGCATACGACCAGGTCACCGCGGCCATCAGGGCAGGGATTGCGAACAGCGGGGCGAAAGCGAGCCACCAGACGGTCAGTGCCGTATCGCTCGACATGTACGTCTGGCTTTCGACGGTGAAGGCGACCACGAGTTGCCACAGCGCCATCAGGACCAGGACGCCCGAGGCGGTCCAGGCCAGCGTGGCGAGGGCCCGGGGGCGCAGCGGCTGCCAACGGTCGCTGACGAGTAGCAGCGGAAACAGAGCGGCTACCTCGGCAAGGACGGAGAGGCCGACGACGTACGCGATGCCCCATCCCGGGATGTCGAAGATGTCGCGCAGCACCTGGTCGCTGTAGCCCACATAGACACCGGAGGCCATCGCGATGCGCCACAGACCGGACGGGACTGCGCAGAGGGCTATGGCGTGGGCAGCGCGGCGAGCCCAGACAGGCGCGGGGGCGAAGGCGGGGAGGGAAGCGTTGGCTGTCGTCATGACGTACATGCTGGCCTCGGACACCGCTGCTGCGCATCGTCCGCTACGGCGGGCTGCCTACCCCTGCGGGGGGACGGTGCGCCCACTGAGGTAGGACCTGAAGAGGCCCCCAATCACCCGACAGCTGGGTTGTCCAACCCTCCGGCGATCGTCTATGGCGACCAAC
This sequence comes from Streptomyces sp. R33, assembly GCF_041200175.1. NCBI lineage: Bacteria > Bacillati > Actinomycetota > Actinomycetes > Kitasatosporales > Streptomycetaceae > Streptomyces > Streptomyces sp. R33. The sequence continues at coordinate 8,308,473 of NZ_CP165727.1, forward strand.
CTGGTGAATGTTCCCGGTTACTGGATGTTCGATTCGGAGGGGCTGGGTCGCGTGAGACCGCGTACGCCTGTCCGTCTGACAGCCGGGAATGACGCTGCGTCAGGTCCTCGGCCGTCTCTTTCGTGGTCGGCTGTGGACGGTGATGGTGCTGGTCATGCAGACCGATGCATCGTTCTGGGACTCGCTCGTGTTCGACGGGATCGCCAACGTGGATGTCGAGGCGGTGGCTGCCGCGTTCGGCCTGGTCGAGGTGGTGGCGAGAGGCAGGGTGGCCGGGGCGGAGTGTCCGGACTGCGGCCGCTTCTCGGACCGGGTGCATGACCGCCATCAGCGCAGGTTGAAGGATCTTCCACTCGCTGAGCAGGGCGTCGTGATCCGGTTGGTGGTCCGGCGTTTCGTGTGTGGGGCGGCGGACTGTCCGCGCCGGGCGTTCGCCGAGCCGTTCTCCCGGTTGGCGGCCCGGTACGCACGGTGATCCGTCGCGGCCAGACCTACTCCACCGTCTTCACCAGCATCGAAGACCACCGCGTGGTCGATGTCCTCCCGACACGTGAGGCCGGGTCGCTGGCCGCGTGGCTGATCCGACACCCCGGCGTGGAGATTATCTGCCGGGACCGGGCGGGCGCCTACGCCGAGGGTGCCCGGCGCGGCGCCCCCGACGCTCTGCAGGTCGCTGACCGGTTCCATCTGTGGCAGGGCCTCGGCCGGGCCGTGGAGACCTGCGTCGCCGCCCACCGCGGCTGTGCGCAACCCGTCGCCCAGCGGCGTGCTGCTGGAGACGACTTGCCCGGACTCCGGTCGGCTGCTGGGCGACTCGGACCCGTCGGCCGGCGGGCCGAGCGCAAGAAGGCCGCGCACACCTGGTCCACGAGTTGCTCGCCCAAGGCCACTCACGCCGGGCGATCGCCCGGTACCTGGGCTGCGGCCTCAACACCGTGCTCCGGTACGCGTCCGCCGCACGCTGGCAGGACACCTTCCACGAGAACCGGCCCCGGCCCAGCAGACTGGACCCCTACGAGCCCTACCTGCAGCAACGATTCACCGAGGGATGTACCAGCGTCACCCACCTGCACAGCGAACTGGTTGCCGAGCAAGCTCCCGTCACCTACGCTATGGTCCGCGCCCACCTCGCCACCCTCCGCACGGCTCCGTCCGACGCGCCGCCCCGGCCACAGTCGATGCCAGCCAACTACCCGGCCTCACCGGCTTCGCACTCCACCTGCTCCGGGACCTCGACGCCGTGACAGCCGGGCTCACCCTCGACTGGAGCTCCGGCAGCATCGGGGGCGCCGTGAACCGCATCAAGAAGATCAAGAGGCGGCTCTACGGTCGAGCCGGATTCGAACTACTCTGCATAGTGACCCTGCTTCAGTGACACTCAGCAACGACTCCCCAAGGTCTGTGCCAGAACCGAGAAATGACGGCACTGCCGTGTCCGAGAAGCGGGATGTCGGCGCAGCAGGTCAACCTGTCCCACCGGGTACAGCCGAACGTGCACAGGTCAAGGGACGCTCTGGGATGGATCTCGGTTGTCCGGCATATCGAGCGTCTACGATCGGCGCCATGCCCCGTGGCACGCCAGCGCGTTCGCCCGTGAGATGGTTGCTGTCATGACTGTTGGCGCGCCGGGCAGCGAGGTTCTACTCGAGACGAGTCGGCTGCTGCTCAGACCTTGGCGGGTAGACGAGGCTGTCGTCCAGCGTGAACTGTGGACCGAACGTGATCCACGAGTGCCGCCGCACCGCCGAATCGACGCGGACGGACACCCCACGGTCGCGGAGCTCGAGGATTCGATCCGCACCAACAAGGTGTGGTCGACCGGGTTGCTGGCGGTCGAACGGAAGGCGTCTCGTGACGTCATCGGCTATTGCGGGCTGGTCGACAGCGGGCGAGGATCGGTAGGGGAACCGGAACTGGCATTCGAGCTGCTACGCCGAATGTGGCGTCAGGGATACGCGACCGAGGCCTCGTTGGCGGTTCTGGAATGGGCGCGATCGTCTGGGTACGAACGTCTGTGGGCCACGGTCTGGGACTGGAACACTGCTTCTCGCAGAGTGCTGGCCAAGGTCGGGTTCACCGAGACCGATCGGAAGGAAGTGGACGTGGTACACGGGACCACCTTGTTCACCACGAGACGGCTCTGACACACCCGACGTTTGACCTTGCGGACGGATCCGTGCAGTGCCCGGGCCCTCGCGTCGCGGCCGGGACGGCGCGGCGGCGCGGGCCGGCGGGGTGCTCAGGGCGGTGGTCACCTGGAGTGCTGCCGCTGGGTGCCTCTTGCAGGGTGTTGGTTGCGCTGGCTGTGGCCCCTGCGGTCACCGAGCGAGTATTGCCCGGACCCGCTGCTCGCCTTCGGTGCTCAGTCCCCGGTGTCCGGTGATCCCAACCCGCACGCTCAACCCCTTCTCCTTCTTGGCTTTACAGGTAAACGTCGCGCAACTGCGCATCGAACTCCCGCACCACCTTGGGCGGAGAGGTGAGCGCGAGGGAGCGGCGGACCGCCCGCGCCCGGTCCACGATCCGTCCCGACCGGTACTTGAGTCCCGTCTCCAGCGCCCGCCCGGCGAGCGCGAACGCGGCTTCGACCCGTCCGGCGGCGAGATGGCCGGCGGCGAGGTCGAGCACGGTCAAGGCGCGTTGCCCGACGACTACCGTCGCGTGAGTGACCTTCGCCTTCACCTGGTGGGACCGCGAGGTCAAACGGGTCATGAGTGCCGAGGACTACTCGACCGGTCCCGGGCGGGAGTTCGCCTCCCGGCCCCAGCGGGAAGCCGCGGCCGCCGAGCGGATGGCCGAGCTCCGTGAGCAGCTGCGCGACCTGCTCGCAGACATGGTGGGCATCCCGCTTCCCGGCGAACTCGCGACCCGTTCCTCGCACTGGCCGCCTCTGTCTTGAGGCCGCAGCACTGGAGCCTGACGTGGTCGACGCACGGCTGCTGGCGCTCGACGAGGTGACGCACAAATGGGTCACGGCGCACTTCACTGGTACCGGGTACAGGCTCAGAGCCCTTTCCGACACCGTTTTCACTGGTGTGCATGAGCTGGCCACGGCGGAGGGCGAGGCCGCTCGTGAAGAGCTCAGGGGCCACCTGGGATCGGTGAACGACATCCTTGCCATGAGTGCGCGGGACTGAGCGGCGCATGCCCGGTCGGCCGACGGGCAGGCCCTGGCGCGCTTGGAGCGGCGCGCCCAGGTCTGACCGCCGACCGGGCCGAGGCTGAGCATCTGCGCACAGTGCTGCGCGATCGGCTGACCCACCTCGAGCGTTTGGAGCCGGAGGTCGCGGCGTTCGCCGCGCGACATCGAGGAGTTGGCAACGGGCCGTACCGCCGCCCCCATGGCCGCCGAAGCGATGTGGGTGCCGAGGCGGGTGCGGAGGTGGCTCACTCCCGTCCCCGGACGGTCCGGATGACCTCCGTGGCGCCCCTGAGAACCCGCGCGCGGTGCTCGGAGCGGGTGCCCTTCATCGTCAGGCGGGTCACGAGGACGGCCGCGGCCGACACGACCACCGTGACGACCACGACGACCAGCGCTCCGAGCAGCAAGGGCTCCAGCGTTCCCGACGTATGCTGGGGCACGCACTGTCGGCCGCACCCGCCGTGCCGCGCTCCCTGCTGAAGAGGACGCTCACCACCATGCCTGATCAGCCACACGCGGACCCACCCGGCATCAAGAGCGTCCGGACAACCGACGTGGACGTCGCCCGCGACTGGCTGAGGGCGGCGTACGGAACGAGCCTGCGCATGAAGGCACCTGCCCCGCACAGCTCCTTCTGGTACACCCGCACCGCCGCCGGTCCCGTGTCGCTCAGCACCCTGTCCTTGCCGACGGACTACGCCTACACCACAGACCCCCTGGGGGCGGTGGCCATCACGCACGTGGTCAGCGGCCGCATGGCACGCGAGTGCGCAGACGACGTTACCGAAGCCGGGCCAGGCGACGTCCTCGCGATCTCGCAGCCCCACCTTCCCTACGCGGGCCGCGTGCAAGCGGCCGAGCTGCGCGCCGTGACGGTTCCGCTTGCCCTGCTGGAACAGCTCGCGGGCCGCATGCCCGGAGGGTCCGCCCGCCCGTTACGCTTCACCCGCTTCACTCCGGCCTCCGAGGCCCTGGCCGCTCAGTGGAAGAGGACCGTCGACTACGTCGAGGAGAGCATCCCGGCCCTGCCGGTGGAGAGCGAACCCCTTGTGATCGACGCCGTCGCCAGGATGCTCGCCGCCACCGTCCTCGCCACCTTCCCCAATAACGCCCGCCCCGAGCCCGTGCTCGCGGACACCCGGGACGCGACGCCGGAGACCGTACGCCGGGCGGTCGCCTTCATCGAGTCGGAGCCGGATGCCGAAATCGGCTTGGGCGAGATGGCCGCAGCCGCCGGCGTCACGCCGAGGGCCCTCCAGTACGCGTTCAGACGCCACCTCGGGACGACTCCGACGGCCTACCTGCGCCGCGTACGGCTGGCTCTCGCCCATGCCGACCTGCTCGCGGCGGATCCGTCGCGCGACACGGTGACGGCCATCGCCAACCGGTGGGGCTTCCATCACCAGGGACGCTTTTCCGCCGCCTACCGCGCCGCCTACGGAGGCCCTCCCCGGCGCACGCTGGCCGAATCCTGACCAGGGACCACAGGTTGCCAGCCCTGTGGTCCCCCTCGGCCTAACCGTCCGCCTCCTCGCCCGTCGGCGACGCCGTCCCGGGCCAGACGACCACGAGCTGATTCCCGCGCGTGGCGACATCGAGACCCGCTTCGCGCAGAATCACGGCGAGGGCAGTCTGGAGCGCCTTGTGCAGGCCGGCCAGCGAAGTGAATCGGGAAAAGTCTTCTTCGTGCCCGTGGACTTGAACGGTCGGCCGCAGCACCTCACGTGCAACCCACCCCACCATGACCCCCTCCGGCGCCCTCCACACACGCAGGCCGTCGCCCCACTTCGACGTCGTGTCGAAACCGGCTCGGGCCAAGATGCGCCGCACCCGCTCGCAATCGTCGTTGGTTCCGTCCTCGGGAGGCTCGGTGGTCGGTGTGGTCGGTGTGGGTGGCATGTAACTACTCCAGCGACCCGGCGGCGCAGGCGAAAGCCGCTGCGCGAAGAGATCCTCACGCGCCGAGCCGGAAAACGAAGCAGGCGCCGGCGCCGCATCAGTGCACGCCGCCGTCCTCGGCCGCGCGAGTGCGTCGAGCGCCTCTATGGGTGCCCGACGGGCGCGCTTGGCTGGTGACCAGCCGGCACCCTGACCATGGACCGTTGCAGCCCGCCCGCGGCCCGTCGGGCACGGGGAAGAGCCATTCACCGAAGCCCTCGGGCAGTCCGCGGTCGAAGCCGGCCTGACCGTCGCCTGGTTCCACCATCGAGGACCTCGGAGCCCTCGTCCGCTGCCACCACGCAGACGACTCCATCACCCGGGCCCTCGCGAATATCGTCCGGTCTGACCTGATCATCGTCGACATCGGCCTGCTGCCCGTCTCGCCAGGCGCCGCGGTGACGAAGGAACCGCGACGGCTCCGGGTCCCAAACCGTTTGACCTCGGTGCCCAGCGCGGTGTGACATGTGGGCATGAGCAGAATGGCGCAGGTCATCGTGTTGGCCCGGTACGAGGATGAGGTGATGGAGCCGCTGACGCGGCCGGACGAAGCCCGCACCTGGCAGGGCTGCTTCGTGCAGATCCCCATGTTCGTCGGGGGCTGGCACATCGAATTCGAGCGGTGGAACCGGCGCCTCGGGGTGCTCAAGGACCTGGAGTCCCTGCCCTGGAACGAGCCCGCCTGCGTCCAGGTCATGCTGCACGACGAGGACGATGACCTGTTCGGTCTGTGGATGTTCCGGGACGGAGTCCTCGTGGAGGTGGGGATCCCCGGCACCCAGCGGGTGCACTGCGCTTCCTCGCCGTGGGACGTGGATCCCGGCTTCCTGGTCCGGACCGGTCTGGGCAGGGGAGAGGACCGGCACTCGCCGGAGCACGTACAAGACCCGCGGTTGTGCTGGTGACCCGGCGCAGAAAGGGGCCGGACAAATGCCTGCCCGGGGCCGGACCGGTTTCGTCTGGCTCCGGGCAGGACTGGTTGGACAGGTCCTAGGAAGGGGCACAGGTGCGGTCGCCGGCGTCGCTGAGCTGGAGCGGAGCCTTGGACGTCGTGCCGTCGTGGCTCAGGAGCAACGTGATGCTGCCCTTCGTGTAGTCCGGGAACCACACCGCGTACAGGGTCCGGGCACCGTCCGCGACGGTACCGACCCGGCGGACTTCCAGGGGTTCGCCGCTGCACGTCGCAGAGGTCACCTGCTGGTGGTCGGTAGCGAAGAGACGAACCCAGCCATCGGTGAAGAGGGTTGCGAGCCGGTCCACCCCGCGCGAGTTTCCGATGGCCATGGGATCGGTGGCGCAGGCCCGCTCGGAGAAGCCAGTTTCGCCGACCGACGCCCAGCACAGGCGCCGGTCGGACGTCTCCCAGGCGTAGGCGGCGCCGGTTGGCCAAGCCTCGACCAGCATCAGGCCCTGGGAGCCGGGGGCGTCGGGGCCCACTGCCCCCGATGCCATCAGGGTGGTACGGCTCCGGTTGATCACCGCGGTCAGATCCGGAGGCGAGGGAGTCGGCGCAGCGGTCGAGGCGGAGGCTTGAGTGGCCGACGGCTTCGCAGCGGTCCCTTCCCCGCCTGAGCAGCCCGTAGAGGCCGTGACCAGCAATATCGCTGCCCCGAAGGCGGCGCGAAGTACGTTTCGCATGAGTGTTCCCCCCCTTTTTTGTGCTCCCCCGCGACCGGGGCAGCAACAGAGGATCACACACAGCAGCCGGGTCCGGACCACTACCCCGCCGCCAACTTCCATGCGGATCGCGAGCGTGGGCACGCTACGAGCTCGGGCGGCAGCTCGGCGCTGCAACGTCTCGAACGACAGCTGGCCCGCTTCCGGACCCCAGACCAGCAGCTCACCATCCAGGACCAGCCCCGGCGGGAGCTCTCCACCGCTGTTAGACGACTCTCTGCGCGGCGATGAGGCGGGGGTGACGGCGACACCCCCGTTGCACACGGGCTGTGGTCGCGCCTGGGTCCCGGTCGTCTCTTCGTGTGCGACGACGCGTTGAAACACGAACGGGGCCGTCGACGTGTCCCTGTCCACGGTCATCTGCAAACGCGTAGGGGCTGGCCTCGCTTGGACGCTTCGCCTTCGCCGCAGGCCACCCCGCCGCGTTCGCCTGCTTCGACGGCTTCGGGACCTGGGCCGCTGATCTCGTACGTCAAGCGGATCAGATCCGGCCTGTCCGCGCGCGCTCCCCACTGTGATCACCCCACTGATTCGCACGAGTGTGTGGCACATCCGCCTGCCTGATGCTGCGTCACTCATGCAGCCTCTTTTTTCGTTTTGCGGTCTATTGCCCTGAAATATGCGTCAATACTGCCGGGTGACGGCGCATCGCCACCTCTGGCAGGGAGTCGTTCTGCGGGTCCCCCTCAGAGCGAGCCTGCGCGCCGGGCAGGTAGGGAGCTTGCGGCCCTGAGCAGTCATCGTCGCGGGCGCTCGGAATCCTCCTCCGGGAGGACTGAGGATCGAAGCAACAAGGAAGGTCCTGCTATGGCATTGGATGTCATCCGGTCGGCTCCACCCGACACAAGCCCTCAACGCAGTCTGCTCAAACGGGGAGCCTTTGCCCTCCTCCCCGCAGCGCTCGTGGCGTCGGCCGCCCTGGTCCCGACCCTCGCCCACGCCGCAGAAGCTCCCGTTTTGCTGGGGACCACCGCCAGTTACGGGGTCCTGGCCGGTTCGACGGTCACCAACACGAACCCCACCGTCATCAACGGCGACCTGGGCCTCTATCCGGGCACATCGGTGACCGGCTTCCCGCCCGGCATCGTCAACGGAGTAATTCGCGTAGCCCCCAACGCCGCCGCCGCTCAGGCGAAGTCCGACCTCGTCGTCGCCTACGACGACGCGGCAGGCCGGGGGCCCGGGACCATTCTCGCTTCGGACGAGATCGGCGGACTGACGCTGACGCCCGGCGTCTACACGGCTCCGGCGTCCCCGCCGTCCCTGCAGCTCACCGGGACGGTCACCCTCGACGGCCAGGGCGACCCCAACTCCGTCTTCATCTTCCGGATCCCCTCGACCCTGACCACGGCTTCGTCGAGTTCCGTGGCCTTCATCAACGGAGCAAATGCCTGCAACGTGTTCTGGCAGGTGGGCAGCTCCGCCACCCTCGGCACGACCACCCAGTTCAAGGGCACCATCCTGGCCATGCAGTCCATCACGCTGAACAACAGCGCCGTGATCGAAGGCCGCGCCCTGGCGCGTGAGGCCGCGGTCACGATGGACAACAACACCATTACGGTGCCGACCTGCGCCGTTGGTCCTCCCGGTCCGAGCGGTCCTCCCGGCCCGACCGGTGCTCCCGGCCCGACGGGTGCTCCTGGCCCGACCGGTGCTCCTGGCCCGACGGGTGCTCCTGGCCCGACGGGTGCTCCTGGCCCGACGGGTGCTCCTGGCCCGACGGGTAGCCCCGGTGCTCCCGGATCCCCTGGTGCTCCCGGCCCGACGGGTGCTCCTGGCCCGACGGGTGCTCCTGGCCCGACCGGTAGCCCCGGTGCTCCCGGATCCCCTGGTGCTCCCGGCCCGACGGGTGCTCCTGGCCCGACGGGTGCTCCTGGCCCGACCGGTAGCCCCGGTGCTCCCGGATCCCCTGGCGCCCCCGGCCCGACGGGTGCTCCTGGCCCGACCGGTAGCCCCGGTGCTCCCGGATCCCCTGGCGCCCCCGGCCCGACGGGTGCTCCCGGCCCGACCGGTAGCCCCGGTGCTCCTGGATCCCCCGGTGCCCCCGGCCCGACCGGACCCGCAGGACCCGCGGGACCTGTCGGACCCACCGGGCCCGCCGGACCCACCGGGCCTGTCGGGCCCACCGGGCCCGCCGGACCCAAGGGGCCTCGCGGTGACAAGGGCGAGAAGGGGCACCACGGCCACGACAAGGACAAGGACAAGGACAAGGACGGCCACCACGACAAGGACAAGGACAAGGGCAAGGGCGAGAACGGCCGCCACGACCACGACAAGGACGAGGACGGCGACCACGGCAAGGGCGAGAACGGTAAGGACGACCACGACGAGGGCAAGCCGCCGTGGGCCGACTTCTTGCCGAACAGCCAAGACAATGATCCCGGTGACGAGGGTCCCGGCGATCCCGGTGACGAGGGTCCCGGTGATCCCGGTGACGAGGGTCCCGGCCAGGCGGCCAGGAGCGTCAACTTCGCCCACGTGAGCGCCGCCACCGGCCAGCAGCCGGCGGGGGCCGGCTCAAGCAGCGGGACCGGCATCATGGCCGCCTCTGCAGCAGCGCTGGCATTCGTCGCGGGCTCGGTCCTCTTCACCATGAAGAGAATCCGGCGGGGTACGGCAACCCGACAGGACTAGCCCCTCGCAGACGTGACCACCTCACGCCCCTGCCCCTTCGGGTCTCGAGCACTCGGCCGGATCGGCCAACGCTCCGCCCTCCCGTCACCGACTGCTGCGTACGGGTCGGCGGCAGGGGCTGAAACCCGGTCAAGCGCGTAGGGCGTCCCGTCCGCCGTTCGGCGGCTGAGCCCCTGGACACATCGTCCAGGGGCTCAGTAGCGCTCGCGAGTGATCAGCTCCAAGATCCGCCCTCACGTCATCCCGGGCCGGCGTACGCCTTCATGGCTTCGTTGATGAAACGCCGCGTACTATCCAGGCGCAGCGCCTGAGCCTGCAAGTGCGCATACATATCGCTGTAGAGCCGCACGTCGGAACGTTTCTCCAGATAGAGGTCGCTGGTGAACCTTTCCAGATACACCACGCTCGCATCGGTGGCGTCGGCGAACTCGAGCAGCGAGAACTGCCCCGAGACACCCGGGTGCGCACCCACATCGTGAGGGAGGACCTGCAAGGTGATGTGCGGCTGGGCACCGAGGTGGGTCAGATGGGCCAGCTGCTTGCGCATGACCTCGCGGCTGCCTACGACGCGCCGCAGCGCCGATTCGTCCAGTACGGCCCATAAGCGCAGCGGGTTCCGCGGGGCTCCCAGCCGGTCCTGGCGTCGTAGCCGCACCTGGAGGCGTGCGGCGGCCTGTTCGGGCGTGACATGAGGGATCGTTCCTGCGATGACCGCCCGGGCATAGGCGGGGGTCTGCAGCAGGCCGGGGACCACCAGCGGCTCGTAGAGCCGGATCGCGGCCGCCTCGGCCTCCAGACCGATGTAGGCGCCGTACGGGATGTCGCCGTAGGAGTTCCACCAGCCCTGGTGACCCGCCTCCGTGGCCAGCTGCATCAGATGGTCAATCAGCCGCTGATCCTGAACTCCGTACAGCACGCAGAGATCGCGCACATCGCGCGGCTTGACGAGGCGGCGGCCGTTCTCCAGAAGGCTGATCTTGGGCTGGGAGATCAGCAGGCGCTCCGCCACCTGCTGTGCCGTCATACCGCTGACCTCCCGGAGCCGTCGTAGCTCCGACCCCAGCCGGCGCCTGCTGACGGTGGGATTGACAGTGGCACTCACAGGACGCGCACCTCCGCTCGAAAACCTTGCACAGGCGCAGATTGCCACGGCCGGGTCGGCTGGATCCGCTTTGGCGACGTGTCGCGCACGACGATTAGAGCCGGGCGAATGGCGGCCTCGGTTCGCATTAATTCTCACCCGACTGGCCATATTCTATTGCTCGAATAACAAGGATTTGAATATCCTCATGCTGCTTTTTCGTCTACGAATGCCGGATTGTGCTCTTCGTAATATGCCAGCTCAGAGGGATCGCCCCCAGACCCGCCTTCGCACAGTCGGCCCTTGTTGCGAGAACTGTCACGGTCCTGTCGGTCGAGGCACGCTGGACCGCGCCGACCGCCCGGCCCGCATCGCGCGAAAAGTCCCTGATGTCGGGGATGCGCCACGGGCATACCGTCTCCAAGGCCACCCGCGGCTTCGACGCCGCGAAGAAGATCAACGGGCGCAAGAGACATATCGCCGTGGACACCCTCGGCCTCCCCGTGATGATCACGGTGACACCCGCCGACATGACCGACCGTGACGCGGCCCGCGAGCTTCTCCGGCGCCTGCGCGTGATGCAGCCGCAATCACCCAGGTCTGGGCCGACTCCGCCTACGCCTGCCAGCTCGTGAACTGGTCCGAGGACTTCCTGAGGATGACGCTCAGAACCGGCTCCCGGCCCCGCGGCGCGAAAGGCTTCGTCGTCCTGCCCGACGCTGGAAAGTCGAACGCACCTCCGCTGGATCATGAAATCCCGCCGCAACGTCCGGGACGACGAACGGCTGCCCCAGAACTCCGAGGCCCACCTGACCCGGGCACTCAACACCCTCATGACCCGGCGCCTGACCCGCAAGGGTCCCGCGCCAGCTGGTCCAGGAAGCCGACCGCGGTGTGAACGACTATCCCACTTGGTGTCTGCCTTGTTGAGTTGGCACCTTTGCCCTTGGCGATTTGCGGCTGGGTAACGGACTCGGACCCGAGCCGGCCAGGGGGAGGGTCTGGATGAGTGCGGATGTGGAACGGGAGCGCTGGGAAATGCTTTCCGGAGCCGGTGTGGGGCCGCTGAGGTTCGGAATGCTGCCAGCCGAAGTCGCTGAGGCGTTGCTGGCCGCCGACCCCCGGCGCGGGTTGGCGGTCCGCACGAGCAGGAAGACTTTCCGAACGGGTGAAGGCGTTCTACGACGCAGGCAAGCTTGCATGCATCGCTCCGGATGCAGTCACCGGCCCTCAGGTCTTCCTGGCCGGCTTCCCACTGGCGGGGAGCGATCCAGTGCAGGGTCATGACTTCCTTCTGGAACATGCCGCAGAACATGAGAACTGGGTGTTCGGCGGTGCGGGTGCTGATGCCGTAGCGGGTGGCGAGGGCTCTCGGGTGGGGGAGGGGCTGGGGGATTGAGGTTCTGTCTCTGGCGGTCAGGGTCGGCGGCGGCCCGTGCCGATATGGCGTGCTCGGGTGAGGCCCGGTGCCCGGTTGCTCTGCGCTCGGCCGGTGATGGCCGGTCAGTGGTCGGCGTTATCCGCCCCGGGCCCCAGGGGGCGCCGGCCTGGGGAGCGGGTCAGCGCGGGCGTCCCCGACGGGCAGGGGGCCGGGCGTCGGGCGCCGGTGAGAATTGGGCGCGGTCGCTTCTGAGGCGGCCCGACGTCTGGAGGACGTTTTGAGTGACGACGTGGTCCGCATCGTCCTTCGAGAGGCACACGGACCGGGAGGCACTGCGGGCGCCGGGTGACGTGGGCGGTACGGAAGGGTGGAAGCGGTGACCGTGTGTGACTCTGTGTCGCAGTAAGCTGACGCTTTGTTGCCTGTGTGTGGCTGTCGCGCTACTGGGGCGCGGCATCCCGGTGGAAGGGGCCGTTCGTGTCTGCCGCGCTTTCCGGCGATCTTCAGAAGATCATCGATGACACTCCCGTCTTTGCGACGGTGGCGACCATCCAGCCTGACGGAAGGCCGCAGTTGTCGGTGACCTGGCTCGGCCGTGACGGGGACGATCTGCTGATCTCCACGACGGTCGGCCGCAGGAAGGAGAAGAACCTGCGGCGCGACCCGCGCATCACTGTCATGATCAACCCGCACAATGCGCCGTACACCTATGTCGAAGTGCGAGGTACCGCCACCGTGACCAGGGAGGGCGGCCAGGAGTTGATTAACGAGCTCTCACGCAAGTACACGGGCAAGGACTACGCGGACTTCAATCCGGCCTCCGCCGACGACGCGGAGCGCGTCGTGGTCCGCGTCACCCCGGACAAGGTCGTCGGCTCGCTCTAGGAACCGTCCGGCCGATCACGGGAGACAGCCCCCAGCCCCGCTACCGAGCGCAGCTGTGTCCTGCTCGCTGAACTTTCCGGCTTGATTCGAGGGACGACAGGCTCGGGGTACCGCGAGCAGGGGCGGGGGACCAGGTCCTGTTCCTGGCGGTTAGGGTCGGCGGCGGCCGTGCCGATATGGCGTGCGCGGGTGAGGCCCGGTGCCCGGCTCTCCGGGGGTAGCAGTACCACCGGCCGCCCCAAACAAAGGCTCCACGTGCGGCTGGTGACGTCCGGTCAGCGGTTCGCGATATCCGCCCCGGGCCCCAGAGAGCGCCGACCAGGGGGCGGGTCACCACGGGCGCCCCTGGCACCGTGCCGCTCTCCTCGGCTGACTCTGATGAGGCTCCCTGGTTTTTCCCCGCCCCGCGCTCGGTCGCTCCCCAGAGATGCTCACGCGATTCCCCACCCTGGGGTGTGGTGGGAGCCTGACCGCTGAACTCGGGCGTTTCGTGTGGGGATCCGGCTCCAGGCCGGCCAGCGGCTCGCGGCGGGTGAGGAGGCCACGCTGATCGCGACGGACCTGCGGGTGAGCGTGCGGTCGGTGGAATGCTGGCGTCATGCCTGACGCGAAGGCGGCATGGAGGCCCTGCGTTCCGCAGACCCGGCCAACTCAGTACGTGGGGAAGGGCGGGGAGAAGTGCGCGGTGGCCTGGGTTGCGGTGGCAGCCATGATGGTAAGGGCGGCTGTGAGGGCTGCAAGGGTGGTTCTGATCCTCATGGTTGCTCCGTAAGTCGGTTGCTGGCTTGTCCAGTTGACCTTAAGGGTGCGTGCATCTTCTACGCCGAAGCGTGAGGCGCTGTCCGTCACCGTTCAAGTCTTGTCCGACGCAACTGAGGCCAGCGCGCACACCTACCCGCAGCTGCTGCACCGCGCGGCCGTGCCGCCGCCGCCCCGAATGGTGATGCGGCCCACCGACACTGGCACGGTTCGGCTGACGCGGCCGTCCGGGTCATGGCCGGCGCTGTTCTGGGACGACCCGGACGACCTCAAGGGGACGGACCCCACGGCCGCCGCGGAGGAGGAACGGCCCGCCGCGCGCGGCTTCCCCGACGACCCCGCTCCGTGGCGTCCCCGGGTGCGCTTGCTCAGCGCGCCCGACGAGGTGTCGGAGCTGGCCCGCTCCTGGCAGGTGGCCGCGCCCCGGCTGGAGGAACTGCGCGGGCCCTTCGAAGCCGAGGCCGCCGGCTGGGCGGGCCGGCCCACCGGCTTCGACGCCGCCGCAGCGCTGTTGCGCGAATGGGGCGACGTGGCCACGGAGGCCGGCGCCTGCCGATGGGGCCTGGTCGGTCTCCCTTTCTAGGCGAGGTCGCCACCATCCGCGAACACCGCAAGGTCTGCTGAGCCGGCCACGCCGGTGTCCTGGGGGTGGTTTGGCGCTTCTGAGCACTGCCGCCCGGCGCGCGACGGCTTGGAGGAGGCTCCTCACCACTCTTCAGGTCGGCCAGTTGACCTGCCCGCTCTTGACCTGAAGTGCATCCGGAGCGTCGGCTTCATAGAACCTGAGGGATCCGATCCCGACTGCGCTATCCCCGAGCAGGTGCGTGTCGTGAGCCCTTGTGGCCAGCCAGCAGAGCAGCTCGCCGACCTTCTCGAACTCGTCTGGGTGGATCTCCTGGCGGGATGTCAGCGACCAGCCCTTCCACGGCGGGTCCGCGCGACGGGTCAGTGCCGAGCAGAGCACACCACCCACCCGCCAGGCCGTGCCGTGCCCGGCCAGCAGTGGATAGGGATCGTCCTCAATCTCGGGGATCCCCGAGTCGTCCTCCACGACGACCGGGAACTCGGTGACGATGGACAGGCGCTCAGGTTGGGGCCCGGTCCCCAGATGCCAGCTCAGCTCGGCGAGCTCCAGCTCGGATATCTCGTCCCTCAGGTCGACGGCAATCATCAGCTCATAGATGTCACTCACCCAGTGAACCCTACGACCGGCGCACCCCGGGCCCGCTCCGGCATGCGGGGCTGACGTAGCGTTCGGGCATGAGCATGTCGCAACCCCCTGGCCCTTACGGGTCTCCGCAGCCCCCGAATCCGTACGGTGGACAGCAGCCGGCCCCGCAGTCCGCACCCCATCCGCACCAGCAGCCCTACCCGGGTCACCCCTACCCGGGTCACCCCTTCCCGCCACAGCAGTATGCCGGTCAGGGTGTGTGGGGCCGGCCCCCGATGGGCCCGCCGCGCAAGAACCGGCCGGGCAGGGTGATCGGGATCGTCGCGGGCTCGTTTGTGGTGCTCGGCGTCCTCGGATTCGGCGTGAAGCTGCTGGCGGGGGCCGGATCCCTGGCGAGCGGAACCGGCTTCCCCGAGGCCCGGTACCGGCTCACCGTTCCCAAGACCATGCTGGACGGCAAGTACGAGCTGGTCCAGGACCTGTCGGACACCGAGGGAAAGAAAGCCCTGAAGGGCAGTTACGACTCGAAGATCCGCAATCCGATGCCGGTCGTCGGCCAGTACAACTCCAACTCCCCGAAGGGACAGAGTGCCCTGGTTTTCTCCGGGATGTACGGCCAGTTCAAGGACCCCGAGAGCGCTCGCAGGAAGATGCTGGGCGGCGCGGCGGACGCCGAAGGCGCGACCCTGGCGGTCCCCGCCCGGGAGATCACGCCCCCCGGTTCCGGCATCACCCTGTCCTGCCAGGTGCTGACCATGAGTCAGGGCGGCGCCGAGAGCACCCTGCCGATGTGCGCCTGGGCGGATGAGAACACCGGCGCCTCGGTCGGCGTGGTCACCCCGGAGATCGTGGCGCAGAAGCCCGGGTCCGTCGACCTGGCCAAGGTCGCCGAGACCACCCTGAAGGTGCGAGCCGAGTCCCGGCAGCCGATCGGCTGACCGCCGCCGCTTCCCCTCGCACTGGGCCGGGTATGTGCGGCCCCTGTCGGCCGGCGGCTCCGCTGTGCTCGGACGCCCCAGACGGCCACAAGCGTGTACAAAACAGCCGCGCTCGAGTGGCACCCCGACACCAGCGACGGCGACCACAAGTCCTTCCAACTCCTCCAAGAGGCATACCGACTGGCACGCCAGAGGAGCTGACCTCCTGCACGGTGCCAGCGGCCGCCGCGGGGCGCTCCCAGGGGGTCAGGCGAGGCGAGAGCCGATACGGAAGCGCATCTCGCCTGCGGACCGGCGGATCTCCTCGTCAGGGGCGTGCTCCTCGAGGACGCCGAGGGGATCATCAGAGCGCGGGCCTCGTTCCCGCTGATCTGCTTCAGGCACGGTTCGGTGGCTCCGTCGAGCAGGGCGTCGAGCATCTCTTCCATGAGCAGATCAACGCCTTGCCGCCCGTCTCGTCACCCCGTCTCGGCGCGCCCCGGGCGCCGGGTCAGTGCTCGGTGGCGCGTGAGCTGCCGGGGGTGGCCCAGGAGGCAGGGATGGGCCGTTGGGGGATGACGTCGGGGACGGGTTGCAGCGGGGGCCGGATGAGAGGGCGGTCGTCGCCGGTTAGCGAGCGGGCGGTGGGCGCACCCGGGCGTCGGGGCGGTGCGGCCGCTGCCTAGGCTGGCGGCGTGACCAGCCATATTCCCTCCTGTTCCTGCTGCGGCGACTCCCTTACGCACGAGCGGCGCATCGACGTCGGATTCAACCTGCCCGACGCTGCCCTCAGCGCACCCGAAGAGGCCCGGCATCGGCCCGGCCCCTCCGCGCTCCTCCGGGTTGACGGCGCCGGCTCGTTCATCCGCTGTCTGCTGCCCATCCGGCTGACGCACGACACGGAGCTGGTCCTGGGCATATGGCTGGAGGTCGACGAGGCCACGCTCCGGAAGGCGCACGACCTGTGGGAGGACCACGGTTACGCGGATCTCGCCTTCAGAGGGATGCTCGCCAACAAGATTCGCCCCTGGGGCGACGACCTGCTGGGCGTCCCGTTCACCGCCCGGGTCGCCGACCCCGAGGAGCTGCCCTACCTCGTCGCCGGCCACCACCCGACGGCCGCCCGGGTCCTGGAAGACATCTGGGACCGGGACCACGTCCTCAGCCGCTTCCCGCACCAGCTTCCCGTCGACGTCCGCACCGACCTCGGTGACCACTGGTCCATCGTCCGCACCGCAGGCCTCACCGCCCGGTTCGCCGACGGAGCGGACCAGTTCGCCGGGCCGGACCGCAGCGCCGCCGTGACCGTGTTCACGGACGACACCCCAGGGCGCACTTCCGACGACTTCCTGTCCGCACTGCTCGCCGGCGCGCCCGACAAGCTTCCCGCGCAGCGGCTCACCGAGCCTCTGCCCGGCGGCCTCCGCCACGCCTTCTGGCTGACCCCGGACGACCACGGCCGGGAGCGACACGAGTTCTACGGATTCACGGTGCCGGCCTCCGGCACCGCCGCCGGGCTGTTCTGCACCCACGAAGACCCCGTCGACCTCGCCTGGGCCCAGCAGGTCTGGCGGTCCCTCGAATGGACTGACCCGTCCTGACCCGAAAGAAAGGCCGTAGGGCGCCGGGGGCGAACCAGGTCGTCGAGAGCGGCCGGACGGGGCGTCAGTGTGCGACGTTCCGAGGGCCTGGTCGGCCGTCGCGACGCCCCCGAGGCCAAGGGGAACAAAGGCGGGTGCCGCCCATCGTCCCGGCCCGTCGGATGCTGCGCCAGCGGGAGGTGTCGCGAAGGCGTCAGCGCACGGGCGGCTGCGGCTGGAACTCCGAGGTGATGCGACATAAGCAAGGGGACCTTCCGTGGCTGTGCCCGTTGCCCGTCATCTGGTGGCTGGGCCCGATGCAGCTGGACTCGCCGAGCGGATGAGCGCGCGGGTGGCGCGCCGCGTCGAGCGCCTCGAGGTGTCGGCGGAGAGAATCGACTTCGCCTTCAGCACTGCTGTCCTCGCTCTTCAGGCGCATTGCGTGGCCGACTCTGAGGCCGGTGCGCTCAAGACATGGCAGGCCACGGTCAACGCGATGCGCCAGTGGAGACGCGACACCACGGAGATGATCGGCGGCGCGATCACCGGCACGCTGGCCCGCCCCTGGCTGCTCCTCTTGGGCCGCTACGACCAGGACGGCCGGCTGCACGCGGTCGGCCGCACCGGCTGCTCAGCCGCTTTTGGCGCGGTGGTGGGCGAGGGCGTCGGCGAGTTCGTCGTGGCTCATGCCGGAGCGGCCGCGGATGCCGGCCTTGGTGGCCTTCTCGTACAGCTCCGCCTTCATCAGCGACTGCAACGAACGCGAACGGGAGGTTGCCGGAGAGCGGGTGGTGCGCTTCTTCACGCCGCCCGACCCTTTCCCCGTGCCCTTCGCAAGGTTGGTGGAGGTGCTGGCCTTCTCGCCGGTGTCCTTGGGGCTGAGGGCCCGTTCGACGGAGGCGTGCAGGGCCTCCATGAGGTCCACGGCGCCGGTGGGCTTCGGCGCGGGCTCGGCCTTGTCGATCGTCTCGCCCGTCTGCTTGGCGGCGATCAGCCTCCCAGGTGCCGGAACCCGGCCGCGATTGGTTTGATCCCGACGGATGCCCTGGGGACACGGCGGACTGCGGACGCGTAGGTGGCGGGAGGTGGGGCAGTCGCCCAGCAGAGACGAGAGGAGACGGTGATGACCACCGCGCGCGACATCATGACTCCGGAACCTGAATGCATCGACGCCGGATCCACCGTTCTGGAGGCGGCCCGGAAACTGGCACGCCTCGACGTCGGCGCACTGCCGATCTGCGGCACCGACCACAAGCTCAAGGGAATGCTCACCGACCGGGACATCGTTACCAAGGTCCTTGCGGTCGGCAAGGACCCGGCGACTTGCACGGCGGGCGAGCTCGCACAGGGCGAGGCCGTCACGATCGGCGCCGACGACGACGCCTCGGAGATCCTTCGCACCATGACCGAGCATCACGTACGCCGTCTGCCAGTGATCGACGGCCACGACCTGGTCGGCATCATTGCCCAGGCCGACGTGGCCCGCGCCCTGCCCGACCCGCAGGTGGGCGATCTCCTCGAAGCGATCTCCAGCTGACGCTCCCGCCATGCCCGTGCGCTGTTGCCCGTGTCGCGGCTGAGGTTCGGAGGCCCCCTGCTCAACAGGAGCCCTGCGAACTCCCGGTCCGAGCGGTGACGCTGGTGGTGGCAGAGGCCAGGTGGTGATCAGCGGCCCCGCCGGTGCCGAGGGCCGTAGAGGGTCAGAGTTCGGGCCGGTGGGCGGGGTTGATGACGAGGAGCCATTCGTCACCCCGGTCCTCGACGGTGAAGCCGGCGTTGCGGAAGGCTGCCGCGAGGGCGAGTCCGAATGCCTGGCGCAGTCCGGGCAGGTCGTTTCGGTTGACGGTGCGGGTGCGGCGGGGGCCGCGGCGCCGTGCCCGCACCCGTGCCCACAGGCGCTGGATCTCCTGGGGCATCCAGCCGACCATCACGCCGCGGGCGTGCTGGATGACGTGGACGCCTTCCGCACCGGCCGCGGCGGGGGCGAATCCGGCTTCCTGCAGCACGGTCCGTACGGCGTCCAGGAACTGCGCTTCCTGATCATTCACGCACCGAACTGTAGGGCTCCCGCGCCTGCCAGCCCTGTAGTGACAGGCTCCGCCAATGCCGGGCGCAGCCTGCCCGCAACGTGTTGGCCGGATCCGGGCCCGGACTTCCGCGTACACCCGGGCGGCCGGGCGACCCTGGAAGAGGGGCGAGCTGTGAGGGAGGCCCTGGGGTGACGCTGGATCCGCCGGTGGAGCCGATGCTGGCGCAGGCCGTGGAGTCGGTGCCAGGCCCAGGTGTGCTGGGCGAGCTCGCGTTCGAGCAGAAGTTCGGCGGTTACCGGGCGCTGCTGTTCACCCCCACCGCGCCGGACGGCAAGCTGCTGCTGCAGACCCGGCGCGGGTCGCTGATCCAGGACCGGTTCCCCGACCTCGTCGCCGCAGCGGACAAGCTGCCCGCCGGCCTGGTCCTGGACGGGGAGCTCGTCGTCTGGGACACGAAGGCGGGCAGGCTGTCGTTTGAGGGCTTGCAGCACCGCAGCGCTGCCCGCGGCCGCAGCGCGCGCGGGCTCGCTGCCTCCCTGCCCGCGTTCTTCATCGCCTTCGACATCCTGCAGCAGGACGGACACGAGCTGACCGGCTACCCCTACCGGCAACGCCGCCTCAGGCTAGAAGCCCTGTTCGCCGGGCACCGGCTGGCGACGCCCTGGACGGTGTGCCCGATGACGACGGACCTGATCAAGGCGCAGCAGTGGCTGGAGTCGTGGACCGACATCTCCGGGGTCGAAGGCATCGTGGTCAAAGCCATGAACCAGCCCTACCGGCCCGGGCACAGAGGCTGGTACAAACTGCGCCGCCGCAACACGACAGAAGCGATCATCGGAGCGATCACCGGCATCCTGATCCGACCCCAGCTCCTCCTGCTGGGCCGCCGCGACGCCGAGGGCCACCTCCGCCCGATCGGCCGCACGGCACCACTCCGTGCCGAGATGGCACGCCTGGTCGGGGGCAACGTGACCGCGGCCGATACCGGACATCCCTGGGAAGGCCGCCGGTTTGCCTCGGCGTGGGGCAGCCGGGACACCTTGGAGGTGACCCTCGTACACCCCGAACTGGTTGCGGAGATCAGCGCCGACACCGCCCTCGACCGGGGCGGCGTCTTCCGTCACCCGGTCCGCTTCAAACGGCTGCGCCTGGACGTGACCGTGGAGGAGGTGCCGCTGTTCAGCGTAGACCCCAGCTAGGCCCCCGGCTAACTGATGGTTTCAAAATGGGATCCGGAGGTAGCGAAGGCATATGAGGTGCAGCCGGTTGAGGCGAGGGCCTGTCCGGCCGGCCCATGCAGCTCTGTCTCACGGCCTGACCCACGATGGCCGGCAGCCGCACAGACTCCCCTGTCCGGCGTGGGCACGTGCATAGTGTGTTCATGGATGGATTCGTGGGTCAGGCCCGCCTCGAATGGTGGGCCAATCACGCGACCTGCCTTGAGGAGTACGACATCGACATCACCGTCACTGTCGACGCGGTCGGTACGTGGCGGGCAACCGGTCAGCATGCCAATGCCCTCGACACGACTCAGCGCGAGGGCTGGGACTTCCTCATGGAGATGGACCCCTACTTCTCCATGGTGTTTCCCGGCGAGGACAACGGCGGGATCTTGGTGAGAGTCTTCGAGGCAGAGGATGGAACTCTCACGCTCACGGAGGCGCCGGACGGGGACGGTGCGGAAAGCATCACCTTCGACCTCCCTTGAGTTCAGTCCCTCCATGGGCAGGACCCGACTTTGCCGCCCTGCCACCGACTCCGGCATGTTGCCCCTCACTGATCTTTCAGAATGAAGTTCGGAGACGGCGAAGGCATATGAGGCTGCAGGCCAGTTCGAGCAGGCGGTAGTGCAGATCCGCGCGTCGTCGTAGCGGATGCGGAGCCGCTAACCGGTGCAGCCAGGCGAAGGCGCGCTCGACGACCCGGCGCACCTTGCCCAGCCCGGAGCCGTGGGCGCCCCCGCGTCGGGCGATCACGGGCTTGATGCCGCGCTTCCACAGCAGGCGGTGGTACCTGTGGAAGTCGTAGCCCCGATCGGCATACAGACGCCGGGGCTTGCGGCGGGGAGCGTCCTCGCCGGCCCCGAACTGCTGGGACGCCGTCCAGCAGCGGCAGCAACTGGGTCACTGTGGCTGACCGGGTCCGCGGGTGGCGGTCTGCTGGTGTGAAAGCAGTCCGGTGGAGATCCTGGCCGACGCCGGCTACCAAGGCCTGGGCGCCCAGACCGGCGGCCGCGTGATGCGCAGTGCGGCCCTGGCGAGCTCGGGGTCGATGTGGGCCACGGCCTCGGGGACGATGCTGACGTCGAAGTGCCGTATGTGTGCGTCGAGCGCGGAGTAGAGGATGCACTGCTCGGTGACCTGTCCGCACAGGACGAGTCGGCGCACGTCCAGCTGGCCCAGCAGGTAGCTCAGGGGCGTCGGGCAGCGCTTCGCGCACCGAGGAGACCAGGGCGTCGGCGTCCTCGTGGTCGTAGGTGTTCAGCAGGTCGATCACGATGAGCGCCGTGCTCGTCATGGGATCGCCGCCTCTCAGCCGCTGGTGCCACGGGAGTGACTGGGCGCGTGACTTCAATCGGCGGTCAGGGGGGATGAGATCCGGCTCTGGGGGCTGGGCAAGGTGCGGGCGATGGCAGGCCTGGGCGACGACGCCGCCGAGGGCGTGTCCGCGCAGGGCGGGCAGCCGACGGCCTTGTGCTCGGTCATCGTCCGCAGGGCTGCCTCGGCGGCGTCGCTGCCGGTGCCGAGGGTGGCGGCTTCGCCCTGGACGAAGTCGCCAGCCTGACAGGAAGGAGGGTCTCGTTATCGGTGCCGCAGATGGGCAGCGCGTCGCTGCCTCCGTCGGTCGCCTTCTTCGCCGCGTCCAGAACACTGTCCCCGGCGCCCGCTGCCCGTGCCCCCAGGGTCATGATCTCGCGTGTGCTCGGCATGATCAGCACTCCTCCCGAACGGGAGCGAGACGGCACGATGTGCCGTCGGGCGCCTGCCCGGAGACCGGCCGTGCATGCGGGCGTCGAACAGTGCCTACCCGCGTGCCGAGCCTTGCGCTCATCAGCCCCGAGCTCAGTGCCCGCAGCCCGGGCGCGCGCCCTGCGGGCGCATCCGCGGACCGTCACGGCACGACAACCCCGCCCTTCCGGGCACGATGCCCTGTTGGTCCGGGCGGGCGGTCTCTGACGGTGTTCTGTGTCTGAACGGGTCTCGCGCTCATCTGCGGAGTCATGGTGGTGCTGGTCCCCGAGCACGGGTGCCCTTAGGCCGCGGTGGAGGGTACGGACATGGACGCGATCGTGCTGCTGCGCGATGATCACAAGACGGTCGAGAAGCTGTTCAAGCGGTTCGAGAAGACCGGTGACGACGATGTCGCCGAGCGGCGGACGATCGCCGACGAGGTGATCGAAGAGCTCACCGTGCATGCGTGGGTCGAGGAGCGCATCTTCTATCCCGCCGCCCGTGAAGCCGCCCCCGAGACCACCGATCACATTCTCGAGAGCATCGAGGAACACCACGCCGTCGTATGGATGCTCTCCGAGCTGAAGAACATGGATCCCGCCGACGAACGCTTCAAGGCGAAGATGAGCGTCCTCATGGAGAACGTCCGCCACCACGTCGAAGAGGAAGAGCAGGAGTGGTTCCCGCAAGTCCGTAAGGCGATGGGCCGCAAGCGGCTCACCGAGCTCGGCGATCAGCTCGAAGCCGAGAAGAACAAGGCCCCGCGTGATCCGCTCGCCGTCCCCAGCGCAGCCAGCAAGTGATCTGCCCCGAGCCTCCCCACCCTTACCTGCGTATCCGGCGCTGCTGTCCCGTCCCGACCTTTCTGGCTGCCGTGGTGGTGGCGCTGTGCGGGTGCGGGGCGCCCGCGCCGCGGCTGGACGCAGCCCGGCAGGCCGGCACCGCCTTCGAGCAGGCCCTCGCGGCCACCGACTACCCCCGCGCGTGCGCACTCCTCGCCCCACAGACGCGCCGGCAGCTCGAAGCAGACGAGAGCAAACCCTGCGGCCCGGCCCTGCAGGGCCAGGAGCTGCCCACCGCCGGTGACGTGCAAAGTACGCAGTTGTACGGACGGCAGGCGCTGCTGCGCTTGAGCGACGACACCCTGTTCCTGTCGCAGTTCGACGACGGGTGGAAAGTGGTCGCAGCGGGCTGCACACCCGAGGCCGACAAGCCCTACCGGTGCTCGCTGAAGGGAGACTGACGTGCGGGCCTTGTTCATCGCATGTCTGGTGACGATCCTGGGTGGCCTGGGCTACTTCATGGCGATCGGGGCGATGCACCGGTGAACGGCGACCGCCGCCGGGGCGGGTTCTGGCGGGACAACAGCCTCACTCTGGCCTTCGGGGGCGCGTTCTTCATCGTCCTGGCCGGCCAGGCCTTTGCCGGCCACGCCGGGTTCAACGAGGACCTCGCCACCGACGGACTCCAGCAGCTCACCCTCGGCGAGTACCTGATGTCCTCGGACTTCGCCGTCGACGTGACCGAGAACTGGCAGTCGGAGTTCCTGCAGTTCTTCCTCTACATCTTCGGCACCGTCTGGCTCCTCCAGCGCGGCTCGCCCGAATCCAAGGAACTCCACAAGGCAGGACCGGAAAGCGACCAGGAGCAACGCATCGGCGACCACGCCCATGCCGACTCACCCCGCTGGGCCGGCACCAACGACTGGCGCCAACGCCTGTACTCGCGATCCCTGGGCACCGTGATGGCCCTGCTCTTCGTGCTGTCCTGGCTCGCCCAGTCCATCGCCGGCACGGCCGCCTACAACGAGCGGCAGCTGCGCGACCTCCTGCCCCCGGTGTCCTGGGGCGGCTACCTCGCCTCCGCCGACTTCTGGAACCGATCGTTGCAGAACTGGCAGTCGGAACTCCTCGCCGTGGCCGCCATGGCCATCCTCTCCGTCTACCTGCGCCAGCGCGGCTCCCCGGAATCCAAGCCCGTCGGCGCCCCCCACACCTCCACCGGAGTCGAGGGCTGAACCCACGCGCGACACGAACACCGGCCGGTCATGAAAGCAGCACGCAGGGCCGAACCAGCTGCGGACTCGGCTGAGCGGGATCAGTGCCCAGGCTCATCGGACGCCCCGGTCCGCATCACCGGCAGGCACCACAGGTGCCCAGGCACAGCCCTCGCCCCCCAGGCGAGGAGCGCCTGCCCTGCCCACGTGCCGACCTATCCGCTCAGCAGCAGGCGTGGGGCGTGTCAGCGATCTTGTGTAAGTCGGTTGGTGTCATTGGATGCTGAGCCGGTCCTCGAAGAAGAGTGAGAACTGGTTCAGCGCTTCCTTCCAGTGTGGGGCGACGTGGTTGGCATCGCGCGCTTTGGGGTTGATCTGCTCGCGGACTGCGAGGTAGAGGACCTTCAACGCTGCCTGTTCCGAGGGGAAATGGCCGCGGTTGCGGGTGGCTTTGCGGAGCCGCGAGTTGATCGATTCGACCATGTTCGTGGAGTAGACCACCGTCCTTATGGCCGGTGGGAACGCCAGGTAGGGAGTGAACTCCGGCCAGGCCGACCGCCAGGTCCGCACGATCGCCGGGTAGCGTTCGCCCAGGTCAGAGGCCTCGAACGCGTCAAGGGCCTGTTCGGCGGCCGTCTCGGTCGGCGCTGTGTAGATCGCTCTCAGAGCCGGCACCAGCTTCGGGTGGTCCCGCACGGACGACAGTCTGAGCGAGGCCCTGGTCAGGTGAATCACGCACGTCTGGACCGTGGCCTTGGGCCAGGTCGCGGTGACGGCGTCGGGCAGGCCTTTCAGACCATCGCAGACGACGATGCACACGTCCTCGATACCCCGGTTCCGCAGTTCCGACAGCACCGCCATCCACGTGGTCGCGCCTTCACCCTCGGCTCCAACCCACAAGCCGAGGACGTCTTTGCGGCCGTCCATGTCGACGCCGACGGCCAGGTAAACCGGCTTCGATGTCACCGAGCCAGAACGGATCTTCACCCACAATGCGTCGATGTAGATGATCGGCCAGACCGCGTCGAGGGGCCGGTTCTGCCAGGTCACGAGCTCGTCGATCACGGCGTCGGTGACCTTGCTGATCAGGTCTGGGCTGACCTCGACTCCGTAGATCTGGGCGAGGTGGGAGCGGATGTCGCGCACGCTCATCCCGCGCGCGTAGAGCGAGAGGATCCGGTCGTTGAATCCCGCCAGCCGGCGGGCGTTCTTCGGGACCAGACGCGGCTCGAACTCACCGTTGCGGTCTCTGGGCACCGCCAAAGTGACGGCGCCGGCATCGGTCAGGACCCTCTTGGGCGACGTCCCGTTCCGGGAGTTTCCAGAGCCGTGACCTGCGGAATCTCCGCGTTCGTAGCCGAGGTGTTCACTCATCTCGGCTTCCAGAGCCCGCTCCAGAACAGCCTTGGTGATCTCCGTCAGGAGCCCGCCCTCGCCGAGCAGGGCCGCTCCCGAGGAGTCAGCTTTGTCGAGCAGCCGCTCGACCACCTCGTCGACCGTCTTGTCGCCGGCCACGGACGCGGCCGCTTCGTCTTTGTCTGCCATGACTCGTCCGATCCGCCTGGCCCACAGGCCCGAGGCCGAGCCCCGGGCCAGGCTTCCACATCACGGACTTACACGATCTTTCAGACACGCTCCAGGCGTGGCGCCGCGCGGACGAGGGCGGCGGAGGCCAGGCCGATGACGGTGCCTGCTGCGACGTCGGAGGGGTGGTGCGCCCCGGCGTGGATCCGTTCGAGTCCCACCAGGAGCGTAGGGACGGCGCACGCGGCGGCGGCCAGTGGCCACGAGGGAGCGGCGGCGGCGAAGGCGACGGCAGCAGCGGCGTGCCCGGATGGGAAGGAGGAGCGAGCTGCTCGGGCCAAGGCCATGCCTCGCGAGTTGTGATTTGCTCCAGATCGCATCGCCTGTCTGCGTTGCAGAGCGGGGCTGAGAGGTCTCAGTTCTTGCATCGGGGCAGGCCAAGGCGAGGCGTGGTACGCGTCGTTGAGGTGGCCCGGGCTGGCCCGGCCCGGCTGGGCGGGACGTTGCGGGTGGAGCAGCGGGGCGTGGATGGCCTTCCTTGTCCGGGCTTGGGCAGGGCTGGGGAGTGGCCGTGGGGTCCGGGGACTCTCTCCTTATCCGCCGGATGAGTAAATCTATTACGGCCGCAGTAGACATTGGACGGTGGCGTGGTTATGGTTTCTCTCGTAGCGCAGAGAGAACGAATGGCCTGGCAGAGACGAACTGCCGGGCAGCAGGACCCGCAGTTGCAGCATGCAGAACGGTGCGGTGGTGGAGTCTCGAAGCCAGCGCGGTTGCAGGACGGTGACGGGACTGACGACCGGACCGGGTGACCCGCAGTGATCAGGGGTCGCCGCAAGCAGTACCGCAGTTCCCGCAGTGGCAGTACCTGAAGCGGTACCTGAAAATGCAGTTCGCAGTACCCAGCAGTGAAGTCAGTGAGCAGTACCTCGGTGAAGGCGTCGGCTGCGGGCGCGCGCACCGGGAGGTTCGGCAGTGGGGTTCTGAGCCAGAGCAGCCGCAGGATGGGCGACGGGGCTGGCTGCCGGAGAGTGGCGCTGTGACAGGCCGCTCAACAGTTCGCTTCACCAGCAATACGCAGTACAGCAAGATGCAGTCGATCACCGAGGGAAGAAACGGAGGAACAAAGCGCCATCAGGATCGCCCGGGCGGAAGTCGAGTCCGGGTACCGCAGGACATCGATAGTGAGGTGGTCTCCGGTCAAGCAAACGCGATCCCCGCGGCCCCGGCAGCATTCCGGTCGGACCCGCGGACACAGTAGCCCGGCGCAGGATCAGGGCCGGCAGATGGTGTAGCAGTTCCTTCGGGGCCCTGGTGCCGTACGGCACCAGGGCCCTCGACGCGTTCCACGAGAGAGGGGTTCCATGTGACAGCAGACGACTCGTTCGGCCGTCTCGACGACGACTACCCCGCCTGCACCATGGGCCGGGCCGCCGAAATCCTCGGCGCCACCCAGGCCTTCCTCCGTGCTCTGGGCGAAGCCCGCCTCATCACCCCGCTCCGCTCCGCCGGCGGCCACCGCCGCTACTCCCGTTACCAGCTGCGGATCGCCGCATGTCGAGGTTGGACAGGGAACTGGTCAGGCCCCCCGGCCCAGCCCTCATTAGCGACGGACGAACTCAGGGGGTCCTTCGAAGTGTTCGCCAGATTGTTGAGGGGCAGCGAGTCCACGCCCGGCACGGCGCCGGGCTGTGCCGGGACACGCTAGTTGCCACCTGGACAACACGCAGGCCACGGCCACGCTCCACCCCCGGTGACAACTAGCGTGTTCCGGCACACGGGCGGACTGTCGAGACCGCCCTGTTCTCGTATCGCCACGGCGAACGGACATGTAGCGCTGTGTGGCTGCCATGGTCGACTCGGCCGGGGGGGAAGACCTCGGTTCTGGGGCTTCAGCCGTTCAGGTGGCTGAAGCCGGCTTCGATGGTGTGGACCGTGACGGGGGCACCGCCGAGCATCTCGGCCTTCTGGCGGAGCTGATTCACGACTGCCGGGCTTGGTCTGCCGTACAGGTCGATGGACCTCATCCGGATGAACGGACCGAAGCCGCGGAACTTCGGCCCACCGATCTCCAGGTGGAGCTCCATCGACGCCGTGTCGGGATGGACGGCGATGACGCTCATTGTCGACTCGGACTCATCGACGTAGAAGTGGTAGGCGATCAGCTGCGGCTCACGCTCCTCGGCGAACGCGGCCAGATCGCGCATCCTGACCCTGACCTCCTCGATGCTGCCGTCGAGAATGTCCGAACGGTCGATGTGGAAGATGGGCTCCGTCATGGCGCCCGACGTTAACGTCGGACCTGCCCGTCCGGGCTGTGCGACGCGCGGCCCGCGCTTACATGTCCGTTCGCCGTAGCTGCGCGAGAACAGGGCCTGGACAACTGCACTGCTCGGGGTGCCGATGCAGCACCGGGCCGGTGACACCTGCCCTGCTTCACGCGCGCTTGGTGACAGGTAGCGCGCCAATCCGGTGACAACCGTCGTTCCTTGCGTGGCCGAATCTGCCACTGTCCTCCCTGCTCGCGGTTACCGCCCGCTCGAACCGATCCAAGGCGGCCCGGGACCCGGCGCAGTGGCTGCCGCCGGCGCCGGACGCGCTGTGCCGGTACGCCGCGGAGTGGACGGCGACCAAGCTCCGCTGGGGCCTGGCCGCCGATGGGGCGGAGCGGGAGCGGCTGCTGGACATCGCCGCCGGCTGCGGCGACACCGTCGTGGAGTTCACCCCGGCTCCGTAGCCGATGCGGTGCGTGAAAGGCCACCGCCTGCGTGGAGTGGCGGCCCTCCACGCACCGCCCGCCCCGCTGGATCGCCGGGGACGACTGGGCGCCCCTGGCCGTGTCTTCGCCCACCCCCTTGCGGGGTCGCCAGAGTCCTACGTCCGCGTCCTCGGCTGCCACGTCGCCTTCGACGCCCGGGAAAACGCGATCACGGTCGCCAACGAGGACCTCGACAGGCGCCGGCCCCCTGTACGATCCGGCGCTCAACGCCCTGCACCGGGCTTACGCCGACCGGCTCCTGCACCAGCTGTCCGAGGTCGCCACGTCGCCGAGCGCGTAGGGCAGCGGCTGGAACACGCCGCACTCGCGGGAGCGGGCCACGAGGCTCCCGCCAAGGAGCTCAACCTCAGCGTCCGGACCCTGCGCAGGGCCCTGCACACGGAGGGCACGGCGTGGCGCGCGCTCCTGGACGCGGCCCGCCACGGCCGGACCAGGCGGCTGCTGGAGACCACAGCCCTGCCGCTGGACCGGATCGCCCCCCTCTCCGGTCTGAGCGGCGCGACGGCCCTGGTCCGTGCCTCACATGGTGGGAGGGCATGCCTCCCGGGGCGTACCGCAACCGGCACCGGCCCGCGGCTCCGGATCGCGGCGGGGCCGACGGCGGGTGAGGAAAGATCACCACCGTCAGGCGCCGGGCGGCCGCCTTGAATTTTCCGGCGGCCGGTTCCAAGGCCCCGGACGAGATGTGCCGTACCCGGTGACGCACGACGACGCGCGAGGTGCTGCCCGACCAGCGCCGTCCGCTGCCCGCACCGGGACAGCGTCCCCGTCGAGCGAGACGGGCCGAAAGCCATGACCGCGCCACTCACCCGCAGCCTGTACAGAACCACCGTGCCCACCTGCACACTGACGGTGCTCGCAGCCCTCAGCTCCAGTGGAACCTGTCGCGGTGCGCGGCCAGCCACGTGGAGAAGTCCTGGAGGGCCGGGTTGAGGGCGCGGACGGCGTCGAGGTCGCGGGCACCCGTGAAGCGGGCCTCGCAATCGGCGTAGAACTGGAACATGTTGCCGGCCTCGTCGGCGCCCGGGAAGCCCAGCGCGCGGAACGCGGCCGGCGTCAGGGGGCGGTAGCGGACGGGCTCCCCGAGTGACTCCGAGAGCGCCGCGGCCATGGCGGCGACGGGCAGGTGTTCGCCCGCGATGCTGACAGTGGCCGGGATGAAGTCGGTGCCGCGCTTGAGGATGGCGAGCGCCGTCTTGCCGATGTCGTCGACGGCGATGCCGGAGAGTCTGCTGTCGCCCATCGGGAAGTTCAGCTCGAAGGCGCCGTCCTCGCCGCGCTCCGGGGCGAACGCCTCGAACAGGTTCTCCCAGTAGAAGGTGGTGCGCAGGAAGGTGGTCGGTACACCGTCGTCGGTGAAGTAGTGGTCTGCTTCGGCCTTGCCGTCGAAGTGCGGGACCTTGTACGAGCCCTGGAGCGTGGGCATCCGGCCGTCGTCCAGCGGAATGCACTCGCGCGTGTCCTCCAGGGTGGACCAGATGGCGTGCTGCACACCCGCCTGCGACGCCGCCCGAGACAGGGCCGCGGCCTGCGCCTTCTCGTGCGCCGCGTCCATGTCTTCCCAGAAATTGGTCACCAGGTACGCCCCGTACGCGCCCTCGAGTGCCGCGACCAGGCTCTCCTCGTCATCCAGATCGGCCCGGACCACCTCGGCCCCGAGCCGTTCCAGCTCCTTGCCCCGGTCCGAGTCCGGCCGACGGGTCACCGCGCGGACCACGAATCCACTGTCCCGGTCCGCGAGGATCGCCCGTACGAGTGAGCCTCCCTGGTGTCCCGTCGCGCCGAAGACGGTGACGGTTCGCTGCTCGGTCATCGCCGGCACTCACTTCCTACTTACTTAGGTGCCCAGCCAGGCACATTCCGCTGCGAACCTATGTCCACGGGGTTGACCCCGACCGGCGATACACGCTGACCCCGCCCGGATGGGCGCACCTTTCCCTGGGCGGCCGTGCATGGGGGTGCGGCCGCGGGAAGGCGCGCAACAAGCCGCCCGCGGTCATGAACTCCCCGTACGAAGTGGTTCCGACGACACCATGTGGGCTCGCCCAGCTGGGGCTCGGCGATGAGGCCCTCGAACTTCGCGACGACGGCGCTGTGCAACCGGCCGGCAGCACGGATGAGGGCCTGCCACAGGTACGCCATCGCCTTCCGGAAGCCCGTTGTCACACGCAGCCAGACCTCAGGCCGCACACCCAATCACCCGCGAGTCAGCCCATCAGTTCTGGGCGACTGATCCCCGGCTGAACGTCGGTCGCTACGCACCCCCTGGTCCACATGGGTCGGTGGAGATCGTAGGCTCGGAGCATGGTGGATACGCAGTCGCGCGGTACGGAGCGGGGACCGGGGCGACCGCGGGAGGAGCGGGTCACACGTGCCGTTCTCAACGCGGTCGTGGACTTGGTCACCGAGCAGGGGATCGAGGCGGTCACGATGGATGCCGTCGCCGCGCGGGCCGGGGTGAGCAAGCCCGCCATCTACCGGCGTTGGCCCACCAAGCAGGAGCTGATCATCGCTGCTGCCGAGACGCGCATCGGCGTCCTGTCGGTGCCTGATCTGGGCGACTTCCGCGCGGAGCTCCGCTTCGTGCTCACCGCTCGTCTGGAGGCCTACCGGCTGCCGGGTTCCGACCGGCTGATCGCGGGCCTCATCGGTGCGGCGGCCGAGATCGGGGCGGGCCGGGCCCAGTACGCGGAGTACACCGAGCGGATCACGAGCGAGACGAGGCGCATCCTCGAACGGGGGATCGCCCGTGGTGACGTGGACCCGGGCACCGACGTCCGGGCCGCGGCCACTTTGGTGGCCGCACCACTGCTCTTCCGGCTGATCGGTGAGCAGGAGCTGCCGGACGCCCGCTTCGTGGACGCGCTGGTCGATCTCGTCGCCCGGGCGGTCAGCGCGGGCGGCTGACGGCTTCCGGCCTCCGGCTTCCGGCCTCCGGCTTCCGGCCTCCGGCCTCCGGCTTCATATTTTCGTGGCACCAGGTCTCTTGCCTCCCCATGACTCAATAACGATACTTCCGGTAACGATTTTCCGTCTCTCGTTACGGAGGCCTCATGGACAGCGCCGTCACCACCCCCGCCCCTGCGCTCGACAAGCCGCTCATGCACTACGGGAAGCGCACCCTCGACCGCATCGCGCCGGGCGCGGAGCAGCCCGACTACCTCCTTCTGGACATCTGCCCGCTCACGCCGCACATCGGCGCCGAGATCGAGGGCGTCGATCTCTCGCTCCCGATCGGCGAGGACCTCGCGGCGGAGATCAGGCAGGCCCTGCTGGAGTGGAAGGTGCTGTTCTTCCGCGGCCAGCAAGCCTTCGACCCGCAGGCCCAGCTCGCCTTCTCCGGACTGTGGGGCGAGCCGGAGCCGAACCCCTTCTTTCCCAAGGGCAACACCGTCGGCGTCTCCCGTCTGGCCAAGGACGCCATGGCGATGGGCACCGAGAACATCTGGCACAGCGACCACTCGTTCATGGCCGCGCCGGCACTCGGCTCCGTCCTGCGCGCCGTCGAGGTTCCGTCCGCCGGCGGCGACACCATGTGGGCCGACATGGCGGCCGCCTACGACAACCTCACCGAGTCCATGAAGGACCGCATCGAAGGCCTCACCGCAGTGCACGACTGGGTGCCCAGCTGGGGGTCGCTGATGACCGAGGCCCAGCTCGCGGCGCACCGTGAGAACCTGCCGGCCGTCGAGCACCCGGTGGTCGTCCGCCACCCGCGCACCGGCCGCAAGCTGCTCTACGTCAACGAGCCCTTCACCACCCGGATCCTCGGCCTGTCGGACGTGGAAAGCCGCGAACTGCTGGGCGAGCTCGTCCTCCAGGCCCGCATTCCCGAGTACCAGGTGCGCTTCCGCTGGCAGCCGGGCTCCGTCGCGATCTGGGACAACATCGCCACCCAGCACTACGCGATCAACGACTACTTCCCGCAGCGCCGTGTCATGGAGCGCATCGCGATCGCCGGCGTCCCGCTCTCCTGATCGAGCTCCCGGCCCGTCCTCCCCTCCCCATCCAGTCTCCGCGGAGCCCTTGTGACCGATACCGACGTCGCACCTGCTGTGCCCGCCGGCCCCCCGATGGCGCCGAGCGGAACGAGAGGCCGCGCGTGGATCGTCACGGCGCTGCTCGTCGTCTTCATGATGATCAATTTCGCCGACAAGTCCGTGCTCGGTCTGGCCGCGGAAGAGATTCGACAGGACCTCGGCCTGTCGGCATCGGCCTTCGGGCTCGCCAGCAGCGCCTTCTTCCTGCTGTTCTCGCTCTCCGGCGCCGCGGTGGGGCTGCTCGCCGACCGCGTACGGCCGAAGTGGCTGCTGCTGATCATGGCTGTCCTGTGGTCCGTCTCCCAGGCGCCACTGGCCGTCGGGGGAGGGCTCGCGGTGCTCATCGCCTCACGTGTTCTCCTCGGCGCCGCCGAGGGGCCCGCCTACCCGGTCGCCCAGCAGACGACCCTGTCCTGGTTCCCGAACCACCGGCGCAACTTGCCCGGGGCGTTGATCGTCCTGGGCATCACACTGGGGGTCCTGGTCGCCGCTCCCGTGCTGACGTGGTTGATCAACCATCATGGCTGGCGCTCGGCCGTAGCCGCGGTGGCGCTGGCCGGCGCGGTGTGGACGCTGTTGTGGATCCCCTTCGGCGGGGAGGGCCCGTACGCGACCATGTCGGACAACGACTCCCCGGCCGGGGCGGTCTCCGACGACGGGCCGGGGACGGGCAAGGAGGCCGGGACCGGGACCGCGGGCGAAGCACAGCCCAAGATGCCGTACCGCCGAATCCTCGCGACCCGCACCTGGATCGGTGTCACGATCGGCTACTTCAGCACCTACTGGGTGATCGCCTTCGCCCTGGTGTGGCTCCCCTCCTACCTTCGTGACGGGCTGGGCTACTCCTCGGCCGTGTCCACACAGCTGCTGATGCTGTTCTGGGGTCTGAGCGGAATCCTGGTGCTCGCACAAGCGGGCCTGACCGGATGGATGCTGCGCCGCGGAATCACGAGCCGGCGGGCCCGCGGTTGGGTCGGCGGCGCCCTTCTGCTCACCTCCGGAGTTTCCTGTCTGGCCCTGTCCGTCGCCCCGGCCGGTGCCGTGACCGTCGTGCTGCTGATCGGCGCATTCGGCCTCGCTGGGGCGATGGGCAGCATCGCCGCCACCACCATCATGGAGCTGGCTCCCGCCAATCGTCGCGGCGGCGCCCTGGGCCTCATGAATGCCGCGGTGACCACCGCCGGTCTGGTCGCCCCGACGCTGATCGGCAGCCTCGTGGACACCCATGGAGCGGGGGGCTACCAGTACGCGGTCCTGATCACCGGTGCCTTGCTCCTGGCGGGCGGAACCGCCGCCGTCACACTGATCAACCCCGACCGCGACGCCCGCCTGCTCTCCGTGTGACGACACGTACCGGCCTGCTCCTGGTCACAGCGCACGGGGCAGCCCCGCCCTTCCCACTCCCGACCTTCCGCAAGGGACGACGTTGAACACCAGCGCCCTCGACACCTCCTTCCTCGACCGCACCGTGGCCCAGGTGCGCGGCAACGCCGAGTCCTGGTCCACCACCCCGCTCACCGAACGCATCGCCCTCCTGGAGCGGTTGCTGCCGCGTGTCATCGCTCGTGCGGCCGAGATGGCCGCTGCGGGCTCCCACGCGAAAGGGTACGAACCGGACTCCTCCTGGGCGGCGGAAGACTGGATGGGCGGCCCCTGGGCCCTGGCCCAGAACACCGCGGCGCTCCTACACGTCCTGCGCCGGATAGCCGCGGGCCGGGATCCGCTGGAAGCCAAGGCTGTCCACCAGGAGCACGGCCGCACCCGGGTGGACGTCTTTCCCGCCACCGGCTGGGACACCCTGCTGCTCAACGGGTTCCGGGCGCAGGTGTGGATGCGCCCGGGCGTCACGGCGGAGCAGGCGCGGGAGCGCGCCGCGGGCGAGTACCGGGGTAGGCAGGGAGACCCGGCCCTGGCCCTGGTACTCGGCGCCGGCAACGTCGCCGCCATCACGGCGCTCGACATCCTGCACAAGCTCTACGCCGAGGGCCAGGTCGTCATCGCCAAGATGAACCCGGTCAACGACTATCTCCGCCCCCACTTCGAGTACGTCTTCGCCGAGTTCGTCGGACGCGGCTGGGTCCGCTTCGTCGACGGCGGCGCGGCCGAAGGCAGCTATCTTTCCCGCCACGACGGCATCGACACCATCCACGTCACCGGCAGCGATCGCACCCACGACGCCATCGTCTGGGGCACGGACGAGGAAGCGGAGCAACGCCGCCGAGACGACCTCCCGCTGATCGCCAAGCCCTTCAGCAGCGAACTCGGTGGCGTCAGCCCGTGCATCGTGGCGCCGGGCCCATGGAGCGAAGCCGACTTCCGCTTCCAGGCCGAGCACATCGTCACCAGCAAGATGAACAACTCCGGCCACAACTGCATCGCCAGCCAGATCCTGGTCCTGCCGCGCGACTGGGACGGCGCCGAAAGGCTGCTCGACGAGATCCGGCGGGTACTGCGCGATCTGCCCCCGCGCACCGACTACTACCCCGGCGCCGCAGACCGTCTCGCCGCAGTGCGCGACGCCCACCCGCAGGCGGAGACACACGGCGACGACTGCCGGCTGCTCGTCCCCGACATCACCGACCACCACGACGACGTCCTCATCACCGACGAGGTCTTCGGCAGCGCCCTGGGCGTCCTGCGCCTGCCCGGCGCAACCCCGGCCGAATTCCTCCGCCACGCCGTCGACTTCGCCAACGACACCCTGCCCGGCACCCTGGGCGCAACCCTGATCGTCCACCCGAAGACCGAGAAGGCCCACCGGGAGACGGTGCGCACCGCCATCGCCGATCTGCGCTACGGCACACTGGGCGTCAACTGCTGGTCGGGAGTCGGCTTTCTCCTCGGCTTCACACCGTGGGGCGCCCACCCCGGCCACACCCGCCAGGACATCGGCAGCGGCATCGGTTTCGTGCACAACGCCTTCATGCTCGAAGACATCGAGAAGACAGTCCTGCGCGCCCCGTTCACACCGGCCCCCCGCAGCCTGGTCACGGGCGACCCGTCGCTGTCCCCGCGCCCCCCGTACTTCGTCACCCACAGCACGGCGCTGACCACGGTGCAGCGCCTCACCCGCTTCACAGCGGCGCCGAGCCTGACGAAACTGCCCGCACTCTTCGCCGCCGCGCTGCGGGGCTGACCCCGACCGCCCTCGGTCCTGCCGACCCCCGCAGCCGCCACGCCTACGGCTTCACAGAAGCATCCCCAACGGAGACCTCATGCTCAATCTCGCCGCCCTGCTGGAGAACAGCGCCCGCACCGTGCCCGACCGCACGGCAGTCGTGCTGGGCACCCAGCGGCTGACCTACGCCGAGCTGGACACGGCCGCCCGTCGGGTGGCCAACCTGCTGCGCTCGCGCGGCATCCAGCCCGGAGACAAGGTCGCACTGTCCTGCCCGAACCTCCCCTGGTTCCCGATCGCCTACTACGGCATCCTCAAGGCCGGCGCGGTGGTCGTCCCGCTCAACGTGCTGCTCAAGGGCCGGGAGATCGCGTACCACCTCGCGGACTCCGAGGCCAAGGCCTACTTCTGCTTCGAGGGCACCGCAGACCTCCCGATGGGGCAGGAGGGCTGGTCCGGCTTCGGTGATACCCCCGGCTGCGAGGACTTCTTCCTGGTGACCGCCGCCCCCACCGAGCTCTCGCCGATCGGGGGCGCCGAGACCCTGACCGCGGCGCTGGCCGGCCAGAGCGCGGACTTCGAGACGGTGGCCACCGAGTCCGGTGACACCGCGCTCATCCTGTACACCTCCGGCACCACCGGCCGGCCCAAGGGCGCCGAGCTCACCCACTCCAACGTGATGCTCAATGTGCTGACCTGCCACAAGCTGTTCGGCGAAGTCGAGCACGACGTGCACCTGATCACGCTGCCGCTCTTCCACTCCTTCGGCCAGGTCGTCCAGATGAACGCCGGCCTCGCCTCGCGGGCGACGCTGGTGCTGCTGCCACGCTTCGACGCCTCGTCCGCGCTGGCCCTGATGCAGCGTCATGCGGTCACCTTCTTCGCGGGTGTTCCCACGATGTACTGGGCCCTGCTCGAAGAGGAGGCGCCCGATGTCGACCTGTCGCTGATCGCCAAGAACCTGCGGATGGCCGGGTCGGGAGCCTCGGCACTGCCGGTCGACGTCCACCGCCGGTTCAGTGAGCGATTCGGGGTCACCATCATGGAGGGATATGGCCTCTCGGAGACCAGCCCGGCGGCGACTTTCGTGCCGCCCGGCGAGGAGGTGCGTCCGGGCTCCATCGGGCGCCCCGTCTGGGGCGTCGAGGTGGACCTGATCGACAAGGACTGGACACCGGTCCAGGGCGTCGACGCGATCGGCGAGATCGTCGTCCGCGGCCACAACATCATGAAGGGCTACTACAACCGACCCGAGGCGACCGCCGAGGTGATGCGCAACGGCTGGTTCCGCACCGGCGACCTGGCCCGCCGGGACGCCGACGGCTGGTTCTACATCGTCGACCGCGCCAAAGACATGATCATCCGCGGTGGATTCAACGTGTACCCACGGGAGATCGAGGAGATACTGGCCACTCATCCCGACGTGAGCATGGCGGCCGTCATCGGCGTGCCCCACGACCGCCACGGCGAGGAGATCAAGGCCTGCGTGGTCCGCGCCCCAGGCGCGACGCTCACCGAGGAGGAGCTGATCGACTGGTGCAGGGACGAGATGGCGGGCTACAAGTACCCCCGCCTCGTGGAGTTTCGCAACGCCCTGCCCACCAATGCCACCGGCAAGATCCTCAAGCGCGAGCTGAGGGACGCGTAGGACCGCACGATCGACTCAGCTCGACAAGCAAACGGACTCTCGTCCCAGCAGCGGGGACGATGTCTTGTGGAGGCGGTGGCCTGCGGAGGGCCTGACCTCCGGAGTGCCCAATTCCCATACTCGGCTGCGCCGGTTCCTGGACCGCGAGCTGTCAGCCGGCCCCAGGCCGCTGCGCGAGTCCTTTCGCGCCCGCCCAGCAAGCATCAGTCGCTTCGAGACCGGGCAGGCCCGAGCAACTCATATTGCGCCGGTCCATCAGGTCAAGGATGCGGGCCGGGGGTGCTGTTCCAGGAATTTGGAACAGCGCCCAATCCTTACCGGCCCGCGCGCGGTCCGTGCGCGTGGTATCCGCCGGGATGCATGTCCGGCGGGCTTGGCGGGTGTTCGCCTGCGAGGATCGTTCGGCTGGAGTCGGGGGATCCGCTGTTAAGTGACCTGCCCTTGCGGCTCTGCCCCGCGTGCCCCCGAGCGCCCCCCCGCCGGCCCGGGCAGGCTCCGGCCAGCCCACCCCCCCCGGCTGGTCGGGGCCTTTCGGCATGGAGCGGCCGTTCCCCCGGTTCTTCACCGTCTGCGTCGTCTTCACGGCGGCCCGCGAGCCGCGCCTGCGTGAGCTCGGCCGGCTCACACAGCCGCGCCCCTTCCGCCGGAAACGGCAACCGCCGCTCGAGAAGCCTCGCCCTCGCCGTTCGTTCACGTCGGAGTTCAAGGCCGAGATCGTCGAGCTGTGCCGGCGCGGTGACCGCTCGGTCGGTCAGATAGCCAAGGACTTCGACCTGACCGAGACCGCGGTGCGGGACTGGGCCAAGCCCGAGGTCGAGGCGGGCGGGCGTGACGGGCTGACCAGCAGCGAGCGCGAGGAGCTGGCCGCGCTGCGGCGGGAGAACCGCCGCCTGCGCGAGGACGTCGACATCCTCAAGCGTGCGACGGCTTTCTTCGCGAAGGCGACCGGTGACGGTGCAGCCGTTCATCGAGGCGGAGAAGCAGAGCATCCACAACGTCAAGCGCGCGTGTGATCTGCTCAAGGTCTCCCGCACAGCCTTCTATGCCCGCCGCAACGGCATTCCCGGCCCCCGTGCGGTCCGTGACCTGGAGCTGACCGAGAAGATCGCCCGCGCGTCCATGCCGTCCGGCAACGCGAGGGCGATCGATGCAGCGGCTGCCGCCGTCCGACCAGTCGGAGTGCAGGTGGCAGTCCCCCCGCCGCCAGGTGCCAGCCGGCACGGGCGTCCGGGTCGGCCTCGGCCTCCAGGCGGGCCGGGTAGCGCGGTACCGCGCCAGTCGATGCCTGGGAGATCACCTCCGCGGTGACTGGGCCCACCGCACGCTGCTGTCTGGCCTCGGCGGCGTCCACCGGACCCGGTGGCAGGTCGCCGACGGTGTCGGCCGCCGTGCGGCAGGCCCGCACCCGGTACGGGGACGCGCCGCGCCATTCGAGGAGGCCCGCAGCCCGCGGCCCGCAACCTGAGCGGTCCAGGCTGCGGGTGATCAAAGAGCGGGCGGGTAGCCGCAAGACATGATCACCGTGGGAGTCGAGGAAGAGCATGTGCTGGTCGGCCCGCAGGGCATACGGGCTCCGCTGTGGAGGAAGTGCGCGGTACGGCCGGTATCGCTCCCCTCGCCGGGGAGAGCGAGGTGCAGGAGGAGCTGCTCCAGGCCCAGATCGAGGCTCCCGTGTGTCGGCAGCTTGGTGAGGCCGGAGGCCACTTGCTGTGGCTACGCCGCGCGTACTTTCGGATGGAAGGCGAGGCGCGACAGCTGGTTGACGAGCAGCTGAGGATGCATGCACGTCCACGTGGGCGGTCCCGACGCGACACTAGCGTGGCCGTGCTGAATCGGCTCCGGCCCTGGCTCCCGACCCTGCTGGCCGTGTCCGTGAACTCGCC
The DNA here is from genome assembly GCF_041200175.1 of Streptomyces sp. R33. Lineage (NCBI taxonomy): Bacteria > Bacillati > Actinomycetota > Actinomycetes > Kitasatosporales > Streptomycetaceae > Streptomyces > Streptomyces sp. R33. The sequence goes on from NZ_CP165727.1 coordinate 8,347,607, forward strand.
GTTCCGGGACAGTCGGGACACCAGCTTCGCCAGTTGGCGCACCGTTGTCTTCGGCCGGTGGGCGGTCAGCGTTCCGACCCCGCATTTCGCCGGGCTCGCCGACTACGGGCGGCACTCGGATGCGCTGGTGGAGTGGCGACGTCGTGTACGCGCTCATGCACCACATCGCACCCGTCCTGGTCCGCTCCCTATCCCAGGGACACGAGCCTGTTTGATGCGTAGGTGATGGAGGAAGGGGCAGGGGCCCGTTAAGAGTCTTTCGATCCTCCGAGACGGGATGGCTGTGATGACTACCGCACGCGACATCATGACTCCGGAACCTGAATGTATCGATGCCGAATCCACCGTGCTGGAGGCGGCGAAGAAGTTGGCACGCCTTGACGTCGGTGCGCTGCCGATCTGCGGCACCGACCACAAGCTCAAGGGCATGATCACCGACCGGGACATCGTCACCAAGGTCCTCGCTGTGGGTAAGGACCCGGCGAGCTGTAAGGCGGGCGAGCTTGCACAGGGCGAAGCCGTGACGATCGGCGCCGACGACGACGCCTCCGAGATCCTCCGCACCATGTCCGAGCACCATGTACGGCGGTTGCCAGTGATCGACGGCCACGACCTGGTCGGAATCGTCGCCCAGGCTGACGTGGCCCGCGCCCTGCCCGATCCCCAGGTCGGCGATCTCCTCGAAGCCATCTCCAGCTGACGACCGCTGCCGCGGAGGACGCACCGGCTCCTCCTGGGCGATCCCACTTGAGAGCCCGCTGCCGTCCAACGCGCACCTCCATAGTTCGTTGTGGCCTGCCCGGCACCTGGCTGAAACCGAAAGGAATTCCGCGGCTCAGCACTCCTGGCGGACGTACGCCATCGCTGCCGCCGCACTCATCACCGCAGTACTGCTCGTCCGATGGGCCGCAATAGGCGTGGTCCGCGACGCTCATGCCGCCAGCACCGTTTGAGCACCCTGTCGACGGCGACTTGCCCGTATCTGCTCGGACGTCGGCTCTTCACCTCGCAGTGGGGGGATTGGGAGCCCCCGAGGGCGGAAAGAGGCGGAAGTATGGGGACGACGCCCAAGACGGGGCCGGTCACCGAAGGCCGGTTCCGCCACCGCGGGGCCGAGCTCGTGTACGACGACGCAGGCGAAGGGCTCCTGGCGGTGTACGCGCACGGTGGGTTCACGAGCCAGGACGTCGAGCACAGGATGAACCTCTTCGACTGGGAGCCGGTCCTTCGGGCGGGCCGGCGCCTGGTCCGCTACGACGCACGCGGGCACGGCCGTTCCACCGGCCGGCCCGTCGATGAGGACTACACCTACGTCTCTCTCGCCGATGACCTGATGAGCTTGCTCGATCACCTGGACGCCCGGGAGCCCGTCGACGCGATTGGCGCGTCGATGGGCTGCGGCACCTGCCTTCACGCCGCCGTCCGGCAGCCGGACCGCTTCTCCCGGCTGGTGCTGCTGCTCCCGCCGACCGCCTGGGCGACCCGGGAGGGGTATGCCCGCGCCAACCGGGCCGCCGCCGACACCATCGAGCGGCAAGGAGCCGAGCACTGGCTCGCTACCAGGGGCGAGGCGCGCCGCCCCGCTGCCGCCGCCGACGTCCCGGAGTTCCCTCCTACGCCACCCGAGCTGATCTTGCCCGCCGTTCTGCGCGGCCTGGCCCGATCCGACCTGCCCCCGACCACCGCGCTCGCCGCGCTGGAGCGCCCGGTACTGATCCTGACGTGGGCGGACGACCCCGGCCACCCCGTAACGACGGCGGCCACCCTGGCCCACTACCTACCGCAGACCGAACTTCACATTGCCCGCACCCGCGCCGACGTGCAGACCTGGGGACTTCGTATCGCGAACTTCGTCACCGCCGAGTGAGCGCGGATAGCGGCAGCGGCCTCGCCAACACGGCATGCCTCAAAGCACGCGCGCTCAAGTAGTCGCCCGGAGCCAGGTAGCGGAAGGAGCGCACGCTCTTGGCCGAACGGTGACGGTCATCGCCCGCGCGCCGCCCTCGCGTGGCGCCGGCGGGTGGATACGGGGCTCCCACGTGTCGCTTGATCCGCGAGACCGGGCCGGAGCGCGGTCAGAGGTGGCTTCGGCTGCCGTGCGGCTGCGCCCACCGGCGGTGCACGGCGGCACGTGCCCCCGAGGGGAGGAGCCGGGTCACCGAATGCTGTGCCCTGGTGCGCAGAGATCCCGCAACCTTGCGTGTTCTCCGGTCCATGAGCGCTCGGTAGCCCTGGCGCGCCACCAGCGCGGGATCGTCCTTTTTCGCACGCCCCAGGCGGGTGTCGAGCAGACCCGCACGCACGAAGAACCGGGTATCAGTGGCACCGGGCATCAGCGCGGTGACAGATACGCCGGAATCCCTCACCTCGCTGTGAAGGGCTTCTGCGAAGGACTCCAGGAAGGCCTTGGAGGCGTTGTAGACCGCGTGGTACGGCCCGGGAATCTCGGCGGCCACTGACGTCACGATGAGTATTCGCCCCTCGCCCCGCCGAGCCATGTCGCTGAGCAGCTGGTGAGTCAGGTAGACGGTCGAGAAGACATTGACGTCGAGGACGCGGGCCAGATCCGGGAGGTCGGTTTCCAGGAAGGGGCCACCATGGCCGATCCCCGCGTTCAGGACGGCGGTGCTCGCCGGCCGGCCGAGCGCGCGGAGCTCCGCGAGCAAGGTCTCCGCGCCGTCGGCGGCCGCCAGGTCGACGCGGGCCGAGTGGACCCGCGTGCCGTAGGGCTGCAACCGGGCCACCGCGTCGTCGAGAAGTTCGTCATCGGCGGTGACGAACACGTCGTATCCGTGCCGGACGAACTCCCGGGCCAGCTCGAACCCGATGCCGCTTGAGGCGCCGGTGATCACGGCAAGGGCGTGCGAGGTCTTGTCCATGGCATTCTGGGCCTCTCTTACGGTGCACCGACAGGTCGGCCGTCCCACTGGCATTCATTGACCGCCGCAGCGGCAGCGCCTTGGGGCGGCGCTTCCTCCACGGAGGCGTCTGTCGGGAGTCCTTTCACAAAGCGGCTGCCCGGCGGTCTGCGTTTCAAGCGCTGCCGGGCAGCGGACCGGCTACCGTCGGCGAGCGGAACGGATTGTTCACCCGGACCTGCGGAGGGCACACGACGCGGCCGAGCCCGGAGGGGGCGATACCCGGGTACGGTGGGCAGGCGCGGCGTCGCCCGTCAACCTCGGTGACTGCACCAGCGATGGCGACCAGACAGTCCACCTCGCCCGACTCGGGCGCGGGCCAGGAGTCGGCCGCTTCATCCTGGTCCAGCACCGCTGGAACCAGGATGATCACGAGACCCCCACCGGCCGCCCTCTTTTCATGCGCTGACCGTGGCCCTCGTTTCAACCGTTGCCGACACCATGCGCTGCGCTGGTGAACCGTGGCCCATCAGGCCGGGGCGCGGTTTCGACGGCCGCGACCCGGTCGGCAAGTAGGAGGCAAGGGCGGCCCCGACGTGTCAGAACGTACAGGCCGATCGTCGACGCGTCCGACGTCGCCGCAAGCTCCGTCTGAAGGGAGCCCTGCTCGGCAGGTCTCGTGGCGGACTGACCAGCAAGGTTCATCCGGCCTCGGACCGCAGATGCCGCCCGGTACGCCGGCAAGAGAGGAACCCCAGCCGACGCACGGCTGGGGTTCCTCGAGGCGGTGGGGTATCGGTCAGCAGAAGGAGCTGCCCGGGCCGTGTACCGCTGGTCTGCGGGTCGGCAGGCCGCCCCGAACCGCGATCACCGTGGATCGGGCGGGTTAGCGCTGCAGGGTGAGGACACCCGGCCGGTACGGCAGTTGATCGTAGGGGCCGCCCGCGGTGGGGGACTTGCCCTGGTAGAGAAACTGCAGGTTGCAGGGGTCGATGGTCATGGTCTGGTCGGGGCTGTTGCGGACCAGGTCACCGTGGCTGATGTCGTTGGTCCAGGTGGCACCGCTGTTGGCCTTGCCCGCGAAGGGTTTGCTTTCGCTGCCGGCCTGCGCGGTCCACGAACCGCTCAGGCTGGAGGCCGTGAACGAGCGGAAGTAGCGCCCATTCGCACCCCTCGCCTCAACGATCATGAGGTACTGGTTCTGGCCCTGAACCTTGTAGACCTGCGGGGCCTCGAACAGGTTGTCCGTCGAGTCGCTCATGATCGTCGTGTACGACGAGCCGAAGTTGCCCGGGAAGTTCCCGATCGGCATGCTCGCCCGGTAGATCTTGCCGTTGTCACCGGCGAAGAACAGGTACATGTTCTGGCCGTCAGCGATCAGGGTCTGGTCGATCGGGCCGGTGGGGGAGTTGGGGATGCTGCCGGTGAACAGTGGCTGCGGCGAGGACCAGCCGTTGGGGTTGGTGGGGTCGCTCGACGTGCGGTAGATGAAGGGCCACGAACCCCACTGGTACGCCAGCACCCAAATCTTCTTGGGTGCGAAGTAGAAGAGCGTGGGCGCCACCGCGGCCTGGCTCATCCCGGTCTGGCCGGCCGACGCCATGTCCGGCCAGTTCGTGAAGGGGTTGAACATCATCGAGCCGTACGACGACCCCGACGTGTTCGACGCGTAGACCAGGTGCTTGCCGTTGTACACCACGTCGGTGAAGTCCTTCACCGAGCCCCACCCGTTCGCCGGCTGCGCCAGCGCACCCGTCGACGTCCACCGGTACGTCGACGGAAGGGCACACGTGCCGCCCGTCGGCGCGGGCGTCGTCGGGGTCGACGTCCCGGACAGGCCGGTCCACTTCTGGTTGGTGCCGGACCAGCAGGAGTACAGCTGGATCTTGGTGCGGTTGGCGGTGGCCGCGCCGACGGCGTCGAGGCACAACCCGGACTGGACGCCGGCGATCGTGCCGTTGGTGTTGATGTTCCATTGCTGACCGGCGCCGCCGTCGCAGTCCCCGATGACCACCGCGGTGCCGTTGCTGGTGCCCTTGGACATGGCCTCCAGGCACTTGTTGCCGTAGATCATCAGCTGCTTGCTGGAGGTGTAGGTCCAGCGCTGGTTGGTCTGTCCGTTGCAGTCCCACAGCTGTGCCTGGGTGCCGTTGACGGTGGTCGAGCCGTTGATGTCCATGCAACGACCGGAGGGGACGCCCTTGATCGCTCCTGTACCGGTCCCGCCGGTGGTACCGGCGGCGGCCTTGAGGGCGTTCACGACGGCGGTGTAGGCGGCCTTCGGTTTGCCGTTGTTGTCGAACAGCAGCGGGCTGTCGCCGCTGCGCCAGGAGTCGCTGTCACGGATGCCCCATACCGTGATGCCGGTGCACCGGGCCACGGACAGGCAGGCTTTGACCGTGTTGGCGTAGTGGGTGGACGACGCCCGGGCGATGTCCAGCTCGGTGATCTGGACGTCAACGCCCAGGGCGGCGAAGTTGGACAAGGTGGTCTGGAAGCTGGACGGCGGGCCGTCGGCGCCGAAGTGGCTCTGGAACCCGACGCAGTCGATCGGCACGCCGCGGGACTTGAAGTCCTTGACCATGCTGTAGACACCCTGGGTCTTGGCCTCGGACCAGTTCTCAATGTTGTAGTCGTTGTAGCAGAGCTTGGCCGAGGAGTCGGCCGCCCGGGCGGTGCGGAACGCTTCCTCGATGAAGCCGTTGCCCAGCACGTTCTGGAACACCGAGCTGCGGTGCTGGGTGGAGCCGTCGGCGAACGCCTCGTTGACCACGTCCCAGGCGTAGATCTTGCCCTTGTAGTGGGTCATCTCGGTGGTGATGTGAGTGTTCATCACGCTGCGCAGCGTGTTCGGGTCGCCGATGGAGCTGACCCAGGACGGGAGCTGCGAGTGCCAGACCGTGGTGTGGCCGCGCATGCGCTGGCCGTGTGCCAGGGCACGGTTGACGATCTGGTCGGCGGGGCCGAAGTTGAAATTGCCGCGGGACGGTTCGATGGCGTCCCACTTCATCTCGTTCTCCGGGGTGATCATGTTGAACTCCCGGTCCGAGATCGCGGCGTACGTCGGGTCGCCGAGCCTGCCGGCGGCCACAGCGGTGCCGAAGTACCTGCCCGAGGGGGCCGCCTGCGTACCCAGGTTGGCGGCTCCGGCGGAGCTGGGGAGGAGCGTCACGGCACCGGCCACCAGGGCCGTGGCCGACAGTCCTATCGTCCATGTCCGGCGACGTCGGCTGAGCCGGTGCAGGCCTTTCATGATTCTCCCCGGGGGGCGCGGGTCACCCTGGGTGCCGTGATCGTGCGCGCATCGGCCGGTACGGCCTGATCCGCCTCGGGATGGGTGCGGTGCAGGACGTGGGACCGTTCCTGTGTACCGGTCGCCCGGGGGTCGTGGGTGTGTCGCGTCATGGGAGCGGCTTTCTTCAGGAGATACGTCAACGGCAAGGTCGGGGAACCTGCCACGCCGGCACCCGTGGTGAGCGGCGAGAAAGGAACCCCACGATATGGAGGCCTCCGAACTCGCGGTCTCGTAACGAAAAAGGCGCGCCGTCCGGACGATTGCTCGGTGATGCATCTCGCAGGCAAAAAGTGTTATGCCAAGCCCCGCCGTCTGGTCGTCCCTGGGGAAAGGGCGCCGTCCTGATCACAGCGAAGGCTTGTGGAGTGGTACCGATCAGCGGTTGTAGTGATCAGTCTTCAGGCCGTCACGGCGGGGCAGCCGTCGACGAATGCGGATCGGAACCGGTTCGGCGCAGCACTCGGCTCACTGCCGGGTTGAGAACGGCGTGGTGCAGGCCCGTGGTGGTGCAGGATCACCAGCCGTCACTGCGCGAGTCGGTCCAACATGCTCAAGGAGCGGAGGCCCAGGCCCTGCGCATGATGAAGGAAGCCTGACCGGCGAAGGCCCGGGTGCCGTCGGATCCATCGAGCCAGATGCCACCGTCGCGGTGGCGGAGGACCGATCCGGGATAGTTGTGTGCGTGCAGGGTCACCGACCCGGCGACCGCCCCCGGGCTCGGACAGAAGGTGGCGTCTTCACGGAACAGTTCGCTGCCGTCGTTGGTGCTCAGCTGTAGCCGCAGGTCGCGATGGCGCAGATAGCGGCCGTCGGCGGCGCGGAAGGTGACGCACCGAGTGTCGGCCAGCCCCCCGATGACCGTGAAGGTGACACGCTGCCGTGTCTGCGCGCCGCTGGACGCGGAGACTCGGCCGAGCATCGCGAAGTCGCCCGCATAGGTGAGGTACAGGGCGGGGTCGGCCACGGACTCCAGTGACTGTGCGCCCAGCGGAACAGTGCTCGCTGCGGCGGACGGACTCGCCGGGGATGGTCCCGCCGACGTGGTGGTGCGCGACGGGCTCGGCGTGGGATCTCCGACCGGGGGAGCGGCGATGACTCCGGGCACCCGGTGCACCGGTTCGGGCCAGGTCGCGTAGGTGGCGGTCCCGGCGATGAGCACCGCACCGGTGGCGAGGCCCATCAGCTGATGAGCGGTCACCGCGTGGAGTTTGCCGATCAGCGAGCCGTGCAGACCGCTTCCGCCCGTCGCCGAGGTGACGGCGACGTGTGCCGTGGCCGGCCCGGCGGCGCTCGCGGCCGTGCCCGACAGCAGGCCCTTGGCGGCCAGCGCGCCGATGAGTCCGGCCGGGACGGCCAGCGGCGCGAGGCTGAGGAGCAGTAGTTCGGCCGGAACCCGTTCTGACGTCGTCGCCGTGCAGACCGTGCAGCCGCGGGTGTGCCGCGCGATCCGCTTGCGCCACACCGATGCAGGGAGACCGTCCCAGCCGACGACGGTCTCGTTCAATTCCGGACAGCGCGGGTCGGCCTCCAGCGCGGCGACGATCGTCCGGCTCAGTTCCAGCTGCTCGCGCATGCGTTGCAGACGTACTCCGACGTGGGCGACCGTGAGACCCATCGCGGCGGCGATGTCGTCACGGCTCAGCGAGCCGGCGCATTCCTGCCACCACAGCGACAGCAGCACCCGATGGTCCGGGTCGAGCCACCGGCGGGCTTCGACAACCTGACGGCGCTCGTCCGACACATGCAGACGCAGGATCGTCGCGTCCTCAGGTTCGGCGCCGGCGTCCGGTATCCGGAGCGCCTCGTCGATGACCGTGGTCCGGTCGGCGAAGGCGCGTTGCCGCTGCCAGTGGGCATTGATCTGGCGGAGCGTGATCGAGACCAGCCAGGACCGGAAGCTCTCCGGGGAACGCAGGGCGGGCAGGTCGCGCACCACGCGCAGCAGGGTTTCCTGGACGACGTCGTCGACGTCGGCATGGCCGCTCAGCGCTCGCCCGACGATGTTGTAGAGCAACGGCAGGTACGCGGCGATCAGCTTCTCGCGCGCCCGATCGTCACCGGCCTGCGCCGCGACGACCAGCCCCGCGTGGTCCGTATCCATGAGCCCCATTCCCACCTCCCTCAGGGGAGCGATCCGCCGAGTACGGCGCCACACCTCGATTGACCTCGGGTATTCAACCGGGCTGGGTGATCTGACGACAAGTGAGGAGAAGGTGCTCCTGAGCTGCGAGGATCCCAGTGTCTAGGCCGGATCCGCGCAAGAACAGGTGCACCTTCTCGGTGAGCGAGAGTACAGGGTGGAACCAGCGGCTGTCCGTCGCCGCTGACGGGAAGGGGCAGATCCGGCACGCCGGAGCGGTGCTGCTCGGTGCGCCGGCCTGCCGCGGTGACACCGTGTGGTACCAGCCTCGTGCTTACGCCAGCACCAACTGCGCGCGCTGGGCCAGGCCGTCGGTGGTCCAAGGAAGACTTCGGCGGTCGGCAACCTTTTGCGGAGCTGTGGCGACTGACGGGCGACCCGAAGACGATCACACCTACGGATCGTCCGACCACGGCGCCGTATGCCGCTGCGCACCGCTGACCTGAGCGGGTGGGCGAGGCAGGCCCGGAGCAAGGAGCAACCCCCATGAACGAGACGGATCCCACCGCCCACGGTCGCGATCGGCGCACGCACGCGGCCGGTAGCGAGCGACGTGCGCGTGGACGCCACCGCCGGCGCTGGGCGACGATGGGTCTGACGCTGGGTGTGCCCGGTGTGCTCGGCCCCTACCTGCTGTTCGTGCAGGCCGACTCGGAGGCCGCGACGTTGGATTCCGACGCCTACTACGAAGTGGTGTCCGTGCGCAGCGACAAGGTGCTGGACGTGCCAGGTGCGGACGCCTCGGACGGCGCCTGGACCCGGCAGCAGAGCCGCGTGGCCGGTGCCGCGAGTCAGCAATGGCGGCTGAAGCCGACGCGGGACGGCTACTACGAGCTGGAGAACCGCAGCAGCAAGAAGGTCCTCGGTGTGCGGGGTGCGTCCAGACAGTCGGCGGCAGCCGTCGAGCAGCAGTCCGACCACGGTGCCGCTGCGCAGCAGTGGAAGATCGAGGACGTCGGCGGCGCAGCGGTGAAAATCGTCTCCCGGAGCAGCGGCATGGTGCTGGACGTGTGGGGTGGTTCCCGCGGCGACGGCGTGCCGCTCATCCAGTACGCGGATCAGGGCAGCAGCAATCAGCGGTGGAAGCTGGTGAGGGTGGGCGGCCCGGCCGGGTACACCTGGCACAACGCGCAGATCGTCGGTGGCGGGTTCGTCACCGGGCTGGTCTTCAACCCCGCCCGCAAGGACCTGCTGTACGCGCGGACCGACATCGGCGGCGCCTACCGTTGGGACGCGACCGCCGCACGCTGGACCCCCTTGACCGACTGGATCGGCGGAGCCGACTGGAACCTGCTGGGGATCGAGAGCCTGGCGACCGACCCGGTCGACCCGAACCGCCTGTACCTCGCGAGCGGCACCTACACCAACGACTGGGCCGGCAACGGCGCGATCCTGCGCTCCTCCGACCAGGGCAGGACCTTCCAGCGCACCGACCTGCCGTTCAAACTGGGCGGCAACGAGGACGGCCGGTCCATGGGCGAGCGGCTGGTGGTGGACCCGTCCGACCACCGCACGCTCTACCTGGGTACCCGCAAGAACGGGCTCTGGCGCAGCACCGATTACGGCGTGACGTGGAGCCAGGTCGCCGGCTTCCCCGTGAAGGACGGTGCGAGCAGCGGAGTCGGTCTCTCCTTCGTGACCTTCGGCCCGTCCGGCAGCCGGACGATCTACGTCGGGGTGGCCGACAAGACCACCTCGCTGTACCGCTCCACCGACGGCGGCAGCACCTGGCAGGCCGTGCCCGGCCAGCCGAAGGGGCAGCTGCCGCAGCACGGAGTGCTGTCCGGTGACGGCTCGCTGTACCTGACCTACACCAACGCGCCGGGCCCGAACGGCGTGACGGCTGGTTCGGTATGGAAGTACACGCCGTCCACCGGAGGCTGGCAGAACATCTCGCCGTCCAGCGGCGGTTACGGCTTCGCGGGCCTGTCGGTCGATCCGCAGCACCCGTCCACGGTCATGGTCACCACGCTGGACCGCTGGTGGCCCTCGGACGAGATCTACCGGTCGGTCGACGGCGGCGCTTCTTGGAAGGCGCTCGGCGCGACCTCGGTGCGGGACAGCTCTGCGGCGCCCTACGTGGGCACCGGCATCGGTCACTGGATGGGCGCCCTGGCCATCGACCCCTTCGATTCCGGTCACGTGCTGTACGGCACCGGATCGGGGATGTGGGGCAGCAACGACGTGACCGCGGTGGACACCGGGCAGGCGACGCACTGGACCATCCCGGCCAAGGGCCTGGAGGAGACCGCGACGCTCGGACTGATCAAGCCCCCCGGTCTTCCCCTGATCAGTGCCCTCGGCGATGTCAGCGGTTTCCGGCACGAGGACCTGACCAAGGTCCCCTCCAAGGCGCTCTCCGGACCGTTGTTCACCAACACCACCGGTATCGACTTCGCCCAGTCGAAGCCGCAGTTCATGGTGCGGGTCGGTCTCGGCGGCGCGCAGCACGGCGCCTATTCGACCGACGGCGGAGCCGACTGGGCACCGTTCGCCGCGGCGCCGGTGCCCGACGCGGGCGGCGGTTCCGTGGCCGTCTCGGCGGACGGCGCCACCGTGGTGTGGACCCCCGCGGGGCAGGTTCCGTTCTACTCGACCAACCGTGGCTCGACCTGGGCGGCGGCCTCCGGTCTGCCCAAGGACGCGGCCGTGGTGGCCGACCGTTCGGCGGCGAACACCTTCTACGCCCTCAGCGGCGGCACCTTGTACGTCTCCACCGATGGCGGGAAGCACTTCACCGCCCGGGCCACCGGCCTGGGCGCCGGGGAGCTCAAGGCGGTTCCCGGCATCCCCGGTGACCTGTGGATCGCCGGCGCGGGCAGCGGACTGCTGCACTCCACCGACGGGGGGAAGAGCTTCGGCAAGCTGGGCGGCGTGGAGCAGGCGACCGCCGTCGGCTTCGGCAAGCCGGCCCCGGGCGCCGGGTACCAGGCGCTCTACCTCAGTGGGAAGGTGAAGGGCGTCGCAGGGCTGTTCCGTTCCACCGACGGCGGCTCGGCCTGGGTCCGGATCAACGACGACCAGCACCAGTTCGGCGGCAGCGCCATCAGCGTCATCAGCGGCGACCCCGACGTGTACGGGCGGGTCTACCTGGGCGGCTACGGCCGTGGCGTGGTCTACGGCGACCTGTCCTGAACGCCTTGGCCCGTGGGTGGGCGGCGGATGGGAGCCGCCCCTCACGGGCCACTGGCGGTACGTCCGCACATCGCCGGGGCCGCGCCCGCTCAGCCCGAGGGCTGCGGGCGCGGCATCATCGTGCCGGGGAGAAGCCGCCCCAGACCGAGAGGGCGCCGCGGGGACCGTTTGCGTCGACGCGGTAACCGTCGAGCCCGGCCTCGCGCTCGCCGGCGGCGTGGTTGTACTGGCCGGCGAAGACGTGCTGCCCGGCCGGGACCGTACGGCCCGGCTTGAGGATCCAGCGGTAGACCACGGCTGCGCCCTCGTCCCGGACGGTGACGGTGAAGTCGTCCGCGGGCAGCGTCCGCCAGCCGCCGGTGCTCTGTACTCCGCCGGTCTGCGCGATGCGCAGCTCCACGGTGAGCGCGGTGAGCGGCTCGGTGGTCTTGAGGGTGATGTCGCTCTGCGCCCAGTAGGGGTTGCTGTTCGCGGCCAAGGAGCCGGCCGACCGCAACGGCCCGTCCTGGACGCGCGCGCCGCCGGGGCCGGCCGAGCCGGCGCCGCCCGACGCCGCGGGGCCGGGGCTCGTCGGGGACGAGTGGCCCGGCGCGGTGGAGCCGCCGGTGGTGGGAGCCAACGGGGTCGAGCGGGGGGTCCGGGACGCGGACGGCGCGGAGGGCGCCGGGGACGCGGGCGGCGCGGCGGGGGTGGCCGAGACGTCCGGCCGGGCCGGCGGTGACTGGACGATGGCGGCGACGGCGAAGCCACCGACCGCCAGGACGCCGGCCGTGGCGAGGGAGGCGAGGGCGACCCCGCGCCAGGGCCGCGCGCCCGGCGATTGGCGCCGGCGGGCGGGGGCGCCGGCCATGCCGCGTTCCACACGGGCCAGGATCCGGGCGCGGTCGGGCTGATGGGCCTCGGCGGCCGTGCGCAGCTGCCGGGCGAGTTCCTCGTTCAACGGCTCCTCCTCCCCGTCAAAAGTTCCCCGGACGCTCCTGTGTTGCCCAGCATCCGTTCCAGTTCGGCCATCCCCTTCGAGGTCTGGCTCTTCACCGTACCGACGGATATGCCGAGCGCCAGCGCGGTGTCCTTCTCCGACAGGTCGAAGGCGTGCCGCAGGACCACGCATGCCCGCTTCCGGAAGGGCAACCGGGCGAGAGCGGTACGGACGTCCACCACGGAGGCCACGTCCGGACCGTCCGACGGCTCCACGCCGCGGGACCAGAACAGGGCGATCCGGCGGCGCTCGCGCACCGCGCTGCGGATCCGTGACCGGGCCAGGTTGGCGACGACGCCACGGGCGTAGGCGAGGGGGTACTCGGCCTGGCGCAGCCGGTCCCAGCGCTGCCACAGGGCGATCAGGGCGTCCGCGGCCAGATCGTCGCCGCCGTCCGACTCGCCCGTCAGGAGATGGGCGAACCGGGCGAGTCCGGCGTAGTGGCGTTCGAAGAAGTCGTGGAACTCCGCGGACGCGTCATCGGGGACCATGTCCGTCGGTCGCCCCCTCCGAAAATGTGTGCGTTAACATTCGGGCGGCAGCGTACCAGGGCCCGTTCGATCAAGGGTCACTCCCGTGCGCCACCGTGGATCCGCCGTCCGAGGCGGCGCGGTCTCAGCGCGGGGCGAACTGGACCCGGGTCGGTTGTGCGACGTTCGGCAGCAGCGCGGTCCCCTCGACCGTCAGCTGCTCTCCGTAGATGTCGGTGATCCTCATCGCGCCGCCGCACCCGCTGCCGTCGGCGGAGAGGAAGTAGTTGTAGTCGGTACGAGGAAGTTTCCGCCAGCCCTTGGTGGTGCGCACCTCCAGCCGTACGACCGGATTCCGGTGGCCGATCACCTGGATGCCGCACCAGTGGGGGCTGGACCCCGTTTTGTACCGGATGGACATCGTGCCGGGGGCTGAGGGGCTCAGCAGGCTCCAGGTGATCGGAATACGGCCGAGCTTGGGATCGGCCAGTTTCGCGAACGCCTGTTCGCTGAGGTCCAGTTGTCCGGGTGCGCAGGGCAGTGGGCATTCGTTGGTGATCCGGACCGTGATCGAGGCGCCGCTCGCTGCGCGGACGCGCACGTAAGCGCCGCACGCCCTGGACGACTCGTAGTCGGTGGTGTTCATGGCCGCGATCATGAGGTCGTCGCTCGGGCCGAACAGGCATGCGCCGTTGCCGTCGGCGGCGGCGTAGGCGGTGGCGACGCCGCTGTAGGTGGTACCCGGCTGGATGCGTCCTGCCGACGGCGCCGTGGTCGACGCCGACTTCGGGGGCGCTTCCGCCGAAGGCGGTGGCGCCGCGGCGGTCGTCCCCGTGGTCGCGGTCGGGGTGGGCGCCGCTCGCGAGCTGTCCGTCGAGGGCGCTGGGCTCGTCGGGGCCTGGGGCGTGGCTCCCGCCCCGGTGGCGGCGGTGGCCGCCACGTCGGCCCTGACCTCGCCCCCGGCCTCCGCCTTGGGGCCGGGGCGCATGGTCGTCACCAGGCAGGCGAGGACCCCCACGATGGTCAGCAGCACCGTCGCGCCCCTCATCAGTCTCTGTCTCTGCCTGCGCTGCCGCGCGGCCTGCCGTGCAGTCTGCATGTCCGTCCGTTCGAAGATCCGAGTCGAGGTGCGCTGCTGGGTTGCCGCAGGATGCGGAAAGGTTGCCGACGGGGAGAAAGCGGGGGCGGCGGGTCCTGCGGGGCGGCCCGGCAGTCGCGTCCCGTGCCGGTCGGACCACGGGGCGGGGGAGCACGGGGAACCGGACTGGGCGGCGCGGATGGCGCGCGGAGAAGCCCCGAGCGCGCGGTGGCAAGCCTTGTTGAACGCTTGGAGGTCGGGAAGGCCGACCGATGCGGCGACGGCGGGGACGGAGAGGGTGGTGGCCTGCTGCAGGAAGTGGCGCGCCCGTTCCATCCGCCGGGCCCGGATGTAGCCGACGACCGTCTCTCCCGTCGCAGCGCGGAAAGCCGCGTCAAGGGGGCCGGAGCAACGAGAGCGACACGATGCGCTACATGTTCAAGTCCGATTCAACCCAAGGGTGGGTCAACAGCGCCTGCGGAACACCTCTGATCTCGACGACCCGCAGGTGGCTGCGGAGCTGGACGCGATGCTCCCGTGGGACGAGATGGAGGCCGGCCGGCTGGAGCGGTTCAACCGCATCCTGCTGTGGCGGGTGCTGACCGGCGACGACGACTTCGACCTCGACCACTGGGTGAGCAGGGTCTCCAACCGCCCTGCGGAGGGGCAGGCATGACGACCGAAGAACGCCGCCCCGAGCGGACGGAAGGCACCGCGCCGGTGCTGCGGCAGCAGGTGTTGGTCCTGTACCTGGCCACCTCGGCACTGGACTCCCATGTCGTGGGCTGGTCGCTGTACGACGGCACGGACCGCACCTCACCGACCACGGGCGATAGCGACGTGCCGCCGTACGAGTCGGGGGAGGCGGCGCTCCGGGCGGGCTGGCGGCTGATCCAGGCCGCACAGCTGCTCCCGCCCTACCCGGGTCAGGAGTACGACGTCTCCTTCCTCAAGCACGAGTTCTTCTTCGAGCGGATCGTTGACGCGCGAGCGGAGCCGCGGGAGCCGGGGTGCCGATAGGCGAGGCCCCCTCCTCGTGCGGGCGGCGGCGCCGAGCAGGGGAGGGGCCAGGTCAGGCCCCTGCCTTGCGCTTGTTGTAGACGTCGAAGCCGACGGCCGCCAGCAGTACCAGGCCCTTGATCACCTGCTGGTAGTCGGTACCCACGCCGACCAGCGACATGCCGTTGTTCAGCACGCCCAGCACCAGACCGCCGGTGAGCGCACCGAGGACGGTACCCACACCGCCGCTCGCGGAGGCGCCGCCGATGAAGGCTGCGGCGATCGCCTCCAACTCGAAGTTGATGCCGGCCTGCGGCGTACCGGCGTTGAGCCGCGCGGCGAAGACCATCCCGGCCAGGGCCGCGAGGACGCCCATGTTCACGAAGGCGAGGAAGACGACCCGCTTGCTGTTCACCCCGGACAGCCTCGCTGCGGCCTCGTTGCCGCCGATGGCGTAGGTGTGCCGGCCGAGGATCGAGTTGCGCATCACGTATCCGAAGCCGACGAGCAGGACGCCGAGGATCAGCAGGACGATCGGCACGCCGTGGTAGCTGGCCAGCAGCAGCGTGAAGGCCACCACGGCCGCGGTGATCGCGCCGAGCTTCACGAGGAACAGCCCTACCGGGAGCGGTTCCAGCCCGTACGAGGCGGCCCGCCGCCGTCCGCGCACCTCCTGCAGGATCGCGACGGCCAAGACCACGAGGCCCAGCAGCAGGGTGAGGTTGTGGTAGTTGGTGTGGGGGCCGACGGCGGGGAGGAAGCCGCTGCTGATGTTCTGGAAGCCCTTGGGGAACGGCGCCACCGACTGGCCCTGCAGGAGGATCTGGGTCCCACCGCGGAACAGCAGCATGCCGGCCAGCGTGACGATGAACGAGGGGATCCCGAGATAGGCGATCCAGAACCCCTGCCAGGCTCCGGCGAGAGCCCCGATCAGCAGAGCTGCCACCAGCGCCACGGGCCACGCCATCTTGTGCTCGACCATCATCACCGCCGCGGCCGCCCCGACGAAGGCGGCGAGCGACCCGACCGACAGGTCGATGTGCCCGGCGATGATGACGATCATCATGCCGATGGCCAGGATGAGGATGTAGCCGTTCTGCTGGATCAGATTGGTGATGTTGAGCGGCTGGAGCAGGATGCCGTCCGTCCAGAACTGGAACAGCAGCACGATCAGCGCCAGTGCGAGCAGCATCCCGTACTGGCGCAGGTTGCCGCGCAATGCTCGGGCGAGTACGGCACCGGCCGACGGTCGTTGGCCGGTGCCCGGTGTGCTGGGCGTGGTGTCCGAGGTGGTCTTGGTCTGGGCCATGCCTCACACCTGCTTGTCGGGGGATGCTGCACTCATGGTCATGAGCCGCATGAGGGATTCCTGGGTGGCGTCCGCGCGGCTCACTTCACCGGTGATCCGGCCTTCGGCCATCGTGTAGATCCGGTCGCACAGGCCCAGGAGTTCGGGGAGTTCGGAGGAGATGACGAGTACCGTCTTGCCCTGGGCGGCGAGTTCGGCGATGACGGTGTAGATCTCCGCCTTGGCACCGATGTCGATGCCCCGGGTGGGCTCGTCGAGGATCAGCACCTCCGGCTCGGCGAAGATCCACTTGCTGAGGACGACCTTCTGCTGGTTGCCGCCGCTGAGCTTGCCGGTCTCCGCGAACACCGAGGGTGCCTTGATGTTCATGGTCCGCCGGAACGATTCGGCGATCCGCGCCTCCTCGTGCCGGTCGACCCAGCCCCGCCGGGCGACCTTGCCGAGGGCGCTCAGCGAGATGTTCCGACTGATGTCGTCGCTGAGGTTGAGGCCGAGCTGCTTGCGGTCCTCGGTCACGTACGCGATGCCGTGCCCGATCGCCTCCGGCACCGTCCGGGTACGGACCTCTCGGCCGTGCAGCCGCACCCGGCCGCCGGTCCACCGTCCGTACGAGCGACCGAAGACGCTCATGGCCAGTTCGGTACGGCCGGCGCCCATGAGGCCGGCGATGCCGGCGATCTCCCCTCGACGGACGTTGAGCGAGACGCCGTCGACCACCTTGCGCCGGTGGTCGATCGGATGTTGGACGCTCCAGTCCTCGATCTCGAAGGCGACCTCGCCCATCTCCGCCCCTGGTGCCGAGTAGGGCTGCCGCTCGGGGTAGCGGTGTTCCAGGTCGCGGCCGACCATGCCACGGATGATCCGCTCCTCGGAGATGCCCTCTGGACCGATCGCGATGGTCTCGATGGTCCGCCCGTCGCGCAGGATGGTGACGGCGTCGGCAACCCGGGCGATCTCGTTCAGCTTGTGCGAGATGAGGATGCAGGAGATGCCCTGGGCCTTGAGTTCGAGGATCAGGTCGAGCAGCTTGCGGCTGTCCTCGTCGTTCAGGGCGGCCGTCGGCTCGTCCAGGATGAGCAGCTTGACCTTCTTGGCGAGCGCCTTGGCGATCTCGACCAACTGCTGTTTGCCCACGCCGAGGTCGGCGATCCTGGTGTGCGGGCTCTCCTCGAGTCCGACCTGCCGGATCAGTGTGGCGGCGTGGGTCAGCGTCCGGTGCCAGCTGATGACGCCCCGGGTGGCGTGCTCATTGCCGAGGAAGATGTTCTCGGCGATGGACAGGTAGGGCACCAGCGCGAGTTCCTGGTGGATGATGACGATGCCGCGCTGCTCGCTGGCCCGGATGTCCCGGAACCGGCAGGGCTCGCCCTCGAAGTAGATATCGCCCTGGTAGCCGCCGTGGGGGTAAACCCCGCTGAGTACCTTCATCAGCGTGGACTTGCCGGCGCCGTTCTCACCGCAGACGGCGTGTACCTCACCGGCGCCGACGGTCAGGTTGACCTCGGAGAGGGCCTTGACACCGGGAAACGTCTTGCTGATCGACCGCATCTCGAGCACGGGTCGGGCCATGGTTGTGCATCCGTATCGTCGGGGCGGTGCGGTGCCCGGGCGGTCTCCCGGGCACCGCACCGCCGTTTCGTCGTCGCCGGACCCGCCGGTCGGACTCCGGGGGCTACTTGAGCTGGTCGACGGTGTACTGGCCGCTGTCCACCAGGACCTTCTGGTAGTTCTCCTTGTCGACGCTGACCGGCTGGAGCAGCTGCGCCGGTACGGTCTTGACGCCGTTGTCGTACTGGCTGGTGTCATTGACCTCGGGCTTGCCGCCGGTCAGCAGCGCGTCGCCCATCTGGACGGCGGCCTTGGCCAGTTGGCGGGTGTCCTTGTAGACGGTCTGGGTCTGCTCGCCCGCGATGATCGACTTCACGGAGGCCAGCTCGCCGTCCTGGCCCGTGACGACGGGCAGCGGCTGGCCGGCGCCGTAGCCGACGCCCTTGAGCGAGGAGATGATGCCGATCGAGATACCGTCGTACGGAGAGAGCACGGCGTCGACACGGGCGGCGGTGTACGACTTGCTCAGCAGGTTGTCCATCCGGGACTGGGCGAGACCGCCGTCCCAGCGCAGGGTGGCGATCTGGCTGAGGGAGGTCTGACCGCTCTGCACGACCAGCTTCTTGTCGTCGATGTACGGCTTGAGGACGCTCATCGCGCCGTTGTAGAAGAACGCGGCGTTGTTGTCGTCCGGTGAGCCGGCGAACAGCTCGATGTTGAAGGGACCCTTGCCGTCCTTGAGGCCGAGCTTGTCGACGATGTAACTGCCCTGGAGGACGCCGACCTTGTAGTTGTCGAAGGTCGCGTAGTAGTCGACGTTCCCGGTGCCGCGGATCAGCCGGTCGTAGGAGATGACCGGGACGTGGGCGTCGGCGGCCTTCTGCAGCACGTTGGTGAGCGAGGAACCGTCGATGGCGGCGATCACCAGCAGCTTGGCCCCCTTGGTGATCATGTTCTCCACCTGGGAGACCTGGTTCTCCACGACGTTGTCGCCGTACTGGAGGTCGGTCTTGTAACCCTTGGCCTGGAACTCGTGGACCATGTTGTTGCCGTCGTTGATCCAGCGTTCCGACGACTTGGTCGGCATCGCGATGCCGATGAGGCCGCCTTTGGCATCCCCGCCACCCCCGCCCTCGCCTGCTCCGTTGGCGCTCTGGCCGCAGGCTGCCAGCGACAGAGTCAGGCCCAGGGCGACAAGGCTCGCTGAAAGCTTCCGCACACTTCCTCCAGTGATGTTCCGCGACCGGCACAGTGCGACCCGGCTGGGAGAACCGGAAGCGGTCGAGCCGGGTCGGCCGGGAGTCGTTTCCTCGCGCTGTGCGAAGTCCGGTTTTGCAGCGGCTCCGGCCTGGCGATACCTGAGTGTTAACGCTCACAAGAGTGCCGTCAAGGGTCTGTTCGGATCACCGTTGGGCCAACAACGGCGCAGGCGATCAGCCGCCTCTGCAGGGCACCTCTTCATCGGGTGCGTCCCGGCATGATGACCGCAAACGGCTTCCGGGGCTTCTGGCGGCTTGTCGAGCGCGACGGCTGGAGTGCGCGGGCGCCGGCTACCCGGCAGGCTTCCGGATCGCCGAACTTGGCGACGTTCCCGCCGTCTTCTGCGCCAGCGACAGCACGGCCCTCGGCCCGCTGCGCGCCCGGCGCGACTCCGGTCGCTCGATCCGGGGCGACATCGGCGTCGTCGGCTTCGACGAGATTCCTGAGGCCGCTTGCTTCGCCCCGCCCCTGGCCGCCGTGCGGCAGTTCGGCGAGCTCGACCGCCGGGCCCTGGAACTGCTCGTCGAGGAGTTGGAGGGCGGCGCGCACACCCGCACCCGCGTGCTGATCTCGCCCGAGATGGTGCTGCGTCGCAGCGCGGGCCCCGCCGGCCGTCTTGAGCCGGCGCCATCGGACCCGGGGCTGACCGCCGCGTCGGCCCGGGCTCTCCGTCGCGCCGGTCGCACTCTGCCTATGCCTCCAGCGGTTCCTTGACAGGGAAAGTGTGAGCGTTAACATTTCGCCGTGATGGTCAGCATGCATGGCGGACGGGAGCTCGCGGCCCTCGTGCCGAGTACGCACACGCCGTCCTCGAGCGCGAGTTGGCCGGCACCGGGCGCCCACTGCCGCCCGTCTGGGCCCTGCAGCAGCCCGAGGATTGGCACGAGGTACTGCGCACCATCCTTCCGAGTCGTGGAGCACCACCCGGTCCAGGGCCGGCCCGACCGCATTGGCGCGACCCGACAAACCTTCCCGGCCGCAGCGTTGGCCGCCCTGCATCCCGGGTTCGCCGACTTCGCCGGGCCCCGTCTGGAGCACCCTTCCCGAAGCTGGCGGAGGTCGCCGCCCGGCGCGACGTCGGCGAGCAGAACCGCCGGCCCGGGGCCTTCCGGTCCGCCGACGTGGACGAGGTCGCCGTCCACCCGGCCGAGGTGGTCTGCGTGGTCCGACCGCAAGTGCTCGTCACCTACGCGCCCCGCCCGGCGCCCGGGTCGGCTCGCGGGCTCCTACGGCTACGAGGCGGGTCAGAGTGCCATCGCGACAGCTTCGCCTGGTGGTTGCGTCAGGGCTTCCCCGCCTACCACTACACCGCCGGGCAGTCGCGCAGGGAGTTCCCGGCGAGGTACTCGCCCCGGGGGACGACCAGCGCGCGGCGAGTCCTCGGCTCGCAAAGGGCATCCGGTTCCACTCGGTTCTCGGGGTGGTTTGCCCCTCGACGTGTCGAAGCGCTTGGCGCCGCGGCGCGAACAGCGGCGTGTTACCAGTTCGGCAAGAACCTGAGGAAATACAAAACTGGTTTTACCAGGGGTGGTTGACAGTGATATGGGTTCATGTCAGCGTCGAAGCGCTTCGACAAGTGATCGTAACGCCCAACCTGCCGGGGGGGTGTACACGTGAGTTCCCTGTCCGAACCCGCTACACGTGGAAGACCGTCGCGGCCGAGCTCGCCGCTCCGCTGGACGGCGTCCACGACCTGCGGCTGACGCTGCACGGCGGCTTCCGCCTGGCCGCCTTCGGCTTCACCGTGTCCGGCGGGACCGACTGAGGCCCGCACCCGCGAGACCGGCGGCCCGTCACAGGGGGGCGGGCCGCCACCCCTTCCCGCACCCCAGCCCGGACCTGCGGGGGAAGGCCCCGTGTGGCCGCCGAGCTCCGTTACCCGTCACCTCTCCGACCGGAGGAACCCCCCCCATGCCGCTCACAGACCTCGGCGCGGACGAACTCGTGACCTACCGCCCTGCATTGTCCGATCCGACGGGCTTCGACGCCTTCTGGCGGAAGACCCTCGCCGAAGCCCGGTCGCACGACGGGGCGATCAAGGTGGAACGGGCCACCGCCCGGCACCTGCTCCACACCGTCGAGGTCGACGACGTACGCTTCCCCGGCTGGAACGGTGAACCGGTGGCCGCGTGGCTGCTGCGCCCCCGCGACGCGGCCGGACCGCTGCCGGTCGTCATCACCTACATGGGCTACGGCGGCGGTCGAGGACTGCCCACCGACCACCTGTTCTGGTCCGCTGCGGGATACGCCCAACTCGTCGTCGACAGCCGGGGCCAGGGCCACGACACCCCGGACCGGAGCGTGGGCGACGGCACGCAGTGGGTGGAGGGCTTCATGACCCGCGGCATCGACTCTCCCGACACCTACTACTACCGGCGATTGATCACCGACTGCGTGCGAGCCGTGGACGCGGTCCCGGAGCTGGCGGGACTCGACAGCCGTCGGATCGTGGTGGCCGGAGGCAGCCAGGGCGGCGGTCTGGCGCTCGCCGTCGCCGGTCTCGCCGGGGACCGCGTGGCGGCGGCCATGCCGGACGTCCCCTTCCTGTGTCACTTCCGCCACGCTGCTGCGATGTGCGGGGACGGCCCGTACGTGGAGATCGCCAAGTACCTGCGCTGGCACAGCCGCCACCGCGTGGAGCCGGCCTTCGCCACCCTCGACCACTTCGACGGTGTCCACTTCGCCCGGCGGGCCACCGCGCCGACGGTGTTCAGCGTGGGACTGATGGATCCGGTCTGTCCGCCCTCCACGGTCTACGCAGCCTTCAACCACTACGCGGGCGAGGACCGCACCATGACCGTGTGGCCGTTCGGCGACCACGGCGGCGGCTGCGGCTCCAACCCGCCCGTCCAACTGGCCTGGCTGCGCGAGCGCGGCCTGGCGCCGGAGCTCTGACCGCCCCGCACCACCGGACCGGGCAGACCCGCGAGGGCGGCCCGCGCGCCCCGCGCCTAGGCCCCGCACCCCGAGACCCAGGAGACCGACAGACCTGTGAGATACCGCCCATGACCACCCCGGCCTTCCCGGAACTGCCCGCCGGGTTCCGCTTCGGTGCCGCGACCGCCGCTTACCAGATCGAGGGCGCCCACGACCTGGACGGCCGCGGCCCGTCCATCTGGGACACCTTCAGCCACACGCCCGGCCGTACGCTCGACGGTGCCACCGGCGACACGGCCTGTGACCACTACCACCGCCACTCGGAGGACGTCGCCCTGCTGCGCGGACTCGGTGTGGACAGTTACCGCTTCTCGATCGCCTGGCCCCGCCTGCTGCCGCGGGGCAGCGGAACCGTCAACCCCAAGGGGCTGGACTTCTACGACCGCCTGATCGACGAGCTGCTGGCCGCCGGAGTCGCCCCCGCTGTCACCCTCTACCACTGGGACCTGCCCCAGACCCTGGAGGACCGGGGTGGGTGGCGCGTCCGGGAGACCGCCGAGGCGTTCGCGCAGTACGCGGCCCTCGCGGCCGAGCGATACGGGGACCGCGTGGAGCGCTGGATCACCCTCAACGAGCCGTACTGCTCCGCCTTCGTCGGCTACGCCGAGGGGCGCCACGCGCCCGGCGCCGAGGAGGGGCGAGGCGCGCTCGCGGCCGCACATCACCTGCTGGTCGCCCACGGCCTCGCAGTCCGGGAGCTGCGCGCCGCGGGCGCCCAGGAGGTCGGGATCGCCCTCAACCTCGACCGCATCCACCTCGGCTCCGCCCTCCCCGAGGACCGGGCCGCCCTGCGCCGTGCCAAGGTCCTCCACAACGAGATCTGGACCGAGCCGCTCCTCGCGGGCCGCTACCCCGCGTACGAGGCCGAGACCTGGGCCGGTCTCGCCGACGGTCCCTGGCGACTGCCGTGCGACCTGGAGCTGATCGGCGCCCCGCTGGACTTCCTCGGCGTCAACTTCTACCGGCCGATCACCGTCGCCGCCGCCCACCACCGCGAGGCCGACCCCGAAACGCGCACCGCCGTGGACATCGGCGTCACCGAGCCGGACCGGTACCCGACCCGGCGCACCACCATGGGATGGCCCGTCGTCCCGGACGCGCTCACAGAGCTGCTCCGCGAACTCCACGCCCGCTACGCGCGGCTTCCGCCGGTCTGGATCACCGAGAACGGCTCTGCCGAGGCCGACACCGTCGGTCCCGACGGCCGGGTCCACGACACCGAGCGGCTCGACTACCTCGCGGACCACCTCGCCGCCGTCGCCGACGCCGTCTCCGCAGGGGTTGACGTCCGCGGCTACTACGTCTGGTCGCTGCTGGACAACTTCGAGTGGGCGCGCGGCTACGGCCAGCGCTTCGGCCTGGTGCACGTCGACTACGACACGCTGACCCGAACGCCCAAGGACAGTTACCACTGGTTCCGAGGCCTGATCACCGCGCACCGCGCGCGGACGGAGGAAACCACCCGATGAAGTTCACCGACGACGGCACGGTCGAGTACTACGTGCCGGAAGGGACGTGGACGAACGTTCTGACCGGCACTCAGGTCGCCGGTCTCAGGTGGGTCCGCGAACAGCACGGCTTCCACACCCTGCCGCTGCTGGCCCGTCCCGACTTCGTCATCCCGCTCGCCGCCGACGACCAGCGCCCGGTCTCCGCCTGGGCGGACGGCGTCGAACTGTGGGTACACGCCTTCGCCGACGGCGCCGAGCGCACCGTGGTGATCCCGCGCTCCGACGGCCCCGGCGAGGCGGCCCGCTTCCACCTGCGCCGCCGGGGCGACCGCCTCCACGTGACCACCGACACCCCGCATCCCTGGCAGCTCCGGTTCTGCGGGCCGTCCGGCACCGTCCACGTCCAGCCCGCCGGCACCCTGGAGACCTGCCTCGCCTACCCGGCCTGAGCGGGGCCGCCGGGCGCGAAGGCGCCGGCCCCCTGGGGAGTGTCGGAGCCGGCCCGTGGAACGTCACGGCCCGGCTCACGGGCTCACCGGCTCAGCGGGCTCCGAGGAGGTGTTCGAGGGCGAGCTGGTCCAGCTGTTCGAAGGCCATGCCGCGGCGGCCGGCGGCATCGACGTCGAATTCCTCGAAGGCGGACGGGTCGGCCAGTAGCCCGGCCAGGCCGTCCTCGGCGGTGGGAAGGGCGAGTTCGGGCAGCCGGGAGGCGGCGAGCGCGGCCAGGACCTCCGGATCGGACCGGAAGGCGCGGGAACGCTCCGCCAGGAGCAGGTAGTTGCGCATGCAGCCGGCCGCCGAGGCCCAGACACCGGCGGAGTCCTCGGTGCGCGGCGGTTTGAAGTCGAAGTGACGGGGGCCGTCGTAGCCGGCCGACTCCAGCAGGTCGACCAGCCAGAAGGCCTGGCGCAGGTCGCCCGCACCGAAACGCAGGTCCTGGTCGTACTTGATGCCGGTCTGGCCGTTGAGGTCGATGTGGAACAGCTTGCCGTGCCAAAGGGCCTGGGCGATTCCGTGCGGGAAGTTCAGCCCGGCCATCTGCTCGTGGCCGACCTCCGGGTTGAGGCCCACCCGCTCGGGCCGGTCCAACTCGTTGATGAACGCCAGGGCGTGGCCGATGGTGGGCAGCAGGATGTCGCCGCGCGGCTCGTTGGGCTTGGGCTCGATGGCGAAGCGCAGATCGTAACCCTGGCTCTCGACGTACTCGCCCAGCAGGTCGAAGGCCTCCTTCAGCCGGTCGAGGGCGGTGCGCACATCCTTGGCCGCGCCCGACTCCGCGCCCTCCCGGCCGCCCCAGGCGACGTAGACCGAGGCGCCGAGTTCCACGGCCAGGTCGATGTTGCGGATCGTCTTGCGCAGCGCGTACCGGCGCACGTCCCGGTCGTTGGCGGTGAAGGCGCCGTCCTTGAACACCGGGTGGGTGAAGAGGTTGGTGGTGGCCATCGGGACCTTCAGGCCGGCCGTGTCGAGTGCGGTGCGGAAGCGCTTGACCGCCTGCTCGCGTGCGGTGTCGCCGGCGGCGAAGGGGATCAGGTCGTCGTCGTGGAACGTGACGCCGTAAGCGCCGAGCTCGGCCAGCCGCTCCACGGTCTCGACCGGGTCGAGGGCGGGCCGGGTGGCGTCGCCGAAGGGGTCCCGGCCCTGCCAGCCGACGGTCCACAGGCCGAAGGTGAACCTGTGCGCGGGGGTGGGGACGAGCGGGTCGCTGGTCATGAGGCGCTCCGGATCAGACCGAGGAACTATTTGTAATGACGAAAAACAAATTAGTATGCCGAGACGCAAGAGGGAACCCCACCGGAGGAAACGCATGTCTGCTCAGCGTGTCGTGATCGGTGTCGACAGCTCGACCCAGTCCACCAAGGCCCTCGCCGTCGACCTGGAAACCGGCGCCGTCCTGGGCGAGGGCCGCGCCCCGCACGCCGTCAGCGCGGGCGCCGGACGCGAGAGCGACCCCGAACAGTGGTGGCGGGCGCTCGGCGAGGCCATGGCGGGCACCGGCTGGGCGGATCGCGCCGCCGCCTGCTCGATCGCCGGCCAGCAGCACGGCCTGGTCACCCTCGACGCTGCCGGCCGGCCGGTGCGCCCGGCGCTGCTGTGGAACGACGTCCGCTCCGCCCCGCAGGCGGCCGGACTCGCAGCCGCGTTCGGCCCGGCAGAACTCGCCCGCCGCACCGGCAGCGTCCCGACGGCCGCCTTCACGGCCGCCAAATGGGCCTGGCTGCTCGCGAACGAGCCTGCCGCCGCCGACCGCGTCGCGGCCGTCCGGCTTCCGCACGACTTCCTGACGGAGCGGCTGACCGGTGAGGCGGTGACGGACCGCGGTGACGTGTCGGGAACCGGCTGGTGGGGCCCGGACGGCTACG